>CALBXN010000253.1 GCA_937890485.1 uncultured Treponema sp. | reverse complement strand
ACGGAAAAATCAAAGAAGGAAACCGTGAAAGAATTCAGGTTTTCGAAGGAACTGTTTTAAAGAGACAGGGTGGCGGAGCTAGAGAAACATTTACAGTAAGAAGAATTTCTTATGGTGTTGGTGTAGAACGTGTATTCCCAATGAACTCACCTCGTATTGCTAAAATTGAAGTAGTACGCCCAGGTAAAGTTCGCCGTTCAAAACTTTATTACATTCGCGATAAAGTTGGTAAGAGTGCAAAAATTAAAGAACTTATCGTAAAAAAATCTGACAGAGTAGAACAATAGAATTTCTACCTAAAATAGATTGAAACTTTTTGCAGCACGAGTCATAATAGAAACATTCTGTTAAGACTCGTGTTTTTTTATGAATAGAATACATAACTCAATAAACATTGTAAATTCTAGCAATTCTCCTAATATATTAAAAGACGGAAATTCTGTTTTTGTAAGAATCATTGATACAACAAATAATCCAACAAAATATATCGCATCTTTTGCAGGAAATCTTTTTGAAGTTACATCAAAAGAAACGCTTTCACCTGGCACATCTTTTAAAGCAACCATAAAAGTGAAAGGAAAAAATCTGCAACTGGTTCCAACAAAACTTTCAGAATCAACTGAAATTGAAAATCAAATTACAAAACTAGATGCAAAATCATTTACAGAAAATAATCAACAAATAAGTATGTTACTAAAAAATTTAAATTTGCCCCAAGACAAAATTTCACTTAGTTTAATCCAGTATTTTCAACAACATCAATTAAAATTAGATATTCCACAGATAAAAAAAAGTAGAAATAAAGCAAAAAATATTTTATCAAAAAATTCCAAAAAAGCTGCACAAGATACTGATAGAGATTTAATAAATTTATCTCAGCTAGATTTAGAAATGACAACCAAAGGCTTTTCTTTTTCAGAAAAACAACTTGAGAAATTAGCTAAAACAATAAATATTTTTGAAAATCCAGATGAAAATCCTTCAAATTTAAATGAAAATAAAGAAGATTCATTAATAAACAAAAAATCAGAAGAAAAATTATATCCAAAAGAAACAATTTTACCGTTTATAAATCACATAAAAAATAAAAACACAATTTTTCATTGTATATTACTTCCTTTTGAAATTAAAATTAATAATTTTAGATACATTGGATATATTAGACATTTATTAAATTTAGAAGATAAAAAATTACAAAAAACCAATATATTTTGCACAAACAGTGAAACAAAACTTTATTTTATGATATACTATTCTTACAGAGAGGATAAATCGTTTAAAGAAATAAAATATTTTTGCGAACCTAATGATAATACTAAAGACATTTTGATACTAAAAGAAATTTTTTCAGAATCAAAAGATATTACAGAAATTAATTTTTCGTACGAAGCAAAAATACAGGATTTATTCACAGAAGATTTGCCAATTACAATCTTGGAGTTTAATGCATGACAAAAAAAGCAGTGGCGTTATCTTATCTCGATGGAACAGAAGCTCCATTTTTGACAGCAAAAGGAAAAGAACATCTAGCTGAAAAAATAATTCAAATTGCAGAAAATAATTCAATTCCAGTTGTTAAAAATATTGAAGCTACCGATATTATCAGTTTACAAGAAATTGGGGAATACATACCAGAAGAGACTTATGAAATTCTTGCAAAAATTTTTGCTTTTATAAAATCAAAAGAAGGACAAAAATGAATAGAATCAAAAGTTCAGATTTAAAATTGGGAATGCGCTTTTCTTTGCCTGTTTTTTTTGATGACGGAATAAATATGTTTCTCGCTGAGAAAAAACCTATTACTCATTTTCATTTATCTGCTATAGAAAATTGGAAAATTTCTTATGTAATAACTTACGGAAATATACTTAAAGATGAAGAAGTGCGTAATACTGATGAAAATTTAGATTTAAAATCATTAAATAAACAAAATTCATCCATAGAAAAAGTAGTTGCAAATAATACGTTACAAGTTATTGCTGAAAATCTTTCGCAAGTAGATAAGAATATAAGAGAAACTTACTCAAAAAACCTAAAAAAAGTAAGATTGTTTTTTTCTTGTGCAAAAAATAATAAAAATATATCTAGAAGTGAAATTGACATAACAATCGATGAAATTTATAAACTTACACTTCAAGATAGTATGAGTATTATCGGATATATCATGTCGTTAACACCAGAATCCGATTTAGCAAAAAATGCGTTAAATTCAGCAATTTTTGCGTCTTCACTTGCAATTGTTCAAGGTTTAAGCAAACGAGAAATTTTACAGATAATTGGTGCAAGCCTTTTTCATGATATAGGAATGTTAAGTACCTCAGAACATATCATGCAAAAAAAATCCCATCTTTCAACTAGTGAGTACAACTTGATAAAACTACACCCATTGCGTTCTGCAAGATTCGCTTCTGAAACATTGTTTTTTTCAAAAGAAGTTTCATTAATAATAATTCAACATCATGAATATTGGAATGGAACTGGATACCCCGCAGGATTAAAAGAAAACGCAATAGAAAAAGGTGCAAGAATCTTAGCAATTGCAGATTCCTTTAGTGCAATGATTTCTAAAAAAACTTATAGAGATTCATTAATCGGATATGATGCAATAAAAAACTTAATGGAAGATACTCAAAAACAATTTGATCCAGAGTTAATTCAAACCTTTGTTAAAATGATGGGAGCCTACCCTATTGGTTCAATTGTTCTGCTAAACAACACTCTTATTGGACAAGTTGTTAGTTCTAACCCTGAAATGCCTTTTATGCCTGACATAAAACTTTTAACAGAACCCAAAAAAAATTCTGACTCAACTTCAAGCACAGAAGATGAATTTCATATAGGACAAATTATTAAACTACGATATAGACGCAATTTGTGTATCATAAAGGTTTTACATCCTGATGAATACACAGTATAATTATGATGGTAAACAAGCCCAACTAAAACGCAAACAAGAAGCAAAACAACGCGGAATTGTTGGTGAACAAAGAGCGGCTGATTATCTAATTTCAAAAAACTACAAAATTCTTCATCGTAATTGGAGGACAAGAAGGGGAGAAATTGATATAATAGCACAAATTGATGATACAATTGTTTTTGTTGAAGTAAAAACTTTGCCTTCTGGCTGCCTAGAAACACTAGAACATATTTTAGGTAAAATAAAACAAAAAAGAATTGCAGAAACGACTAAACGTTTTCTAAATTTATATCGACAATATAATGACAGCTATATTAGATTTGATGTGATTGTCATTGATATGCCTGGTTTTGACAGCGTATATCATTTAGAAAATGCTTTTTCGGAGCCATTATGAACGCAGTACAAGTTAACAGAAGCAAAAAACAAGAAGTATCACCTTATATTCTTGAGATACGAGAAAAAATTCACGATGCAACGTATCTTGATGGAGCTATTCATAGAATAGCAATGATTTTAAGTCGTAAACTCATAGAAGACAACGATTTTGAAAGGAAGTAAAATGGACCGAAAACACTCTTACCCAAACAAAAACAAATGGTATTCAGGAAAAAATAATTCACACAAAAATTTTAACCAAAACAAAAATGAAGAAACTCAATTAAAAACAGTTTTTGAAACTCATATTTGTGAATATTGTAATCAACCTATCGAAGAACTAGCTTCTGCTATTGCAAACAAAGACACAGGAAATCCTGCACATTTTGACTGCGTTCTTTCTAAAATAAGCGAAACCGAAAAATTAGCTGATAACGAAAAAATTACTTATATTGGACAAGGAAGATTTGCTGTAGTTTTCTTTGAAAATCCCCATGATTTAAGACATTTTACAATAAAAAGAGTTATTGAGTGGGAAAAACGAGAAGCAACATACGAATGGCGCTCAGAAATTGCAAACACATATAGCCAAGTAAAATAAATTAGACAAAAGTTCAAAAGATAAAAAAAAAGCAGTTTCAAAAGAAACTGCTTTTTTTGCCGGGAACCAGAATCGAACTGGCACGGCGTTTTAAATGCCGAGGGATTTTAAGTCCCTTGTGTCTACCTATTCCACCATCCCGGCGACAAATAATATTCTATATTAAATTAAGTTTTAGGTCAATATGTATTGAACTAAATTCTTAAAAATAAATTTTATTTACAACTTCTTCAATATTTCTTAAAAAAACTAAAATCTAGACAAAAAAGCCTTTGTTCGTTCATTTTGAGGATTATTGATAACTTGCTCTGGAGTTCCCTCCTCTACAATCACTCCCTTATCCATAAAAATAATTTTATCAGATAAATCTCTAGCAAAAGACATTTCGTGAGTTACAACAACCATAGTCATATTTTCTTCTGCCAAAGAACGAATTACTTTTAGAATTTCGCCAGTAAGTTCAGGGTCAAGTGCAGAAGTTGGTTCATCAAAAAACAAAACTTCAGGCTTCATTGCTAAGGCTCTAGCAATAGAAACACGCTGTTGCTGACCTCCAGAAAGCTCACAAGGATAGGAATTTTCTTTATCAGACAAATTCATCTTTTTAAGTAATTCTCTAGCAATTTGAATTGCTTCATCTTTTGACCGTTTTAAAACATTAATTTGAGCACAAATAATATTTTCTAAAACATTCATGTGAGGAAAAAGATTGAAATTTTGAAAAACTAGCCCTACTTTCAAACCGATATTCAAACAATCTTCTTTTGATGCATAAACTGAATCTTTTACAAGAGTTTGTCCACAAATTGAAATACTTCCATCGGTAACAGTTTCTAATTGAGTGATACAGCGCAATAAGGTTGATTTTCCTGAACCAGAAGGTCCTATGATACTAAGAACTTCACCTTCTTTTACTGTAAAAGAAATTCCTTTTAGTACTTCAAATTTTTTAAAGGATTTTTTAACATTTTGAACGGATATAACTTCCATAAATTCTCCCGTAAATTGTTTGATTATCTGTAATATGATAATTTCTTTTCTAATTTTTCAAAAGTGAAAGACACAACCCAGTTCATAAAGAAATAGAACACGCCTGCCACAAAAAGAGGTGCAACAGAAACTCTACTACTTGCAAAGTTGTAAGCAACACGGAAAAGTTCTACAACGCCAATAACTTGAGCCAAAGAAGTATCTTTTACAAGAGTGATAACTTCATTTCCTGTGGCAGGTAAAATTCGTTTAATTACCTGAGGAAGAATTATCTTAAAAAAAGTTTGTTTTTTAGTAAAACCCAAAACCTTTGCAGCTTCATATTGGCCTTTTGGAATAGATTCAATTCCACCACGATAAATTTCTGCAAAATAAGCAGCATAATTTACAGCAAAAGCAATTATTACAGCAATAAATCTATCAAAATGAAACCTTTGACCAAAAATTTGAGAAAGGTGAGCAGGTGCAAAGTACACAAAAATTATTTGTAACATCAAAGGAGTTCCGCGAATGATTAACATAAAAATATTTACAGGAACAGAAATAACTTTTAATTTAGACATTCTTCCAAAAGCAATCAGCAAACCACCAGGAAGTGAAAACAAAAGTGTTAGGAAAAATACTTTTACAGAAACCCACATTCCACCAGATAATGCGGTCATAAGTGACATAAAAGAACTAAAACCTTGAGATTCCATAATAACCTACTTAAAAATTTTCTAAAAATTATTTATTACGAAAATTATATCATAAAACAAAAATAAAAAAAATAGCTGCCAGAACAATTCCGACAGCCATTCTATAAAAATTCGTTAAAATACGATTTTATATTAATTATTTTCCGATTACAGAAATATCAGTTCCAAACCATTTTGTAGAAATTTCTGCAACTGTTCCGTCAGCAGCCATTTCTTCAAGTGTTTTTTGGAAAGCATCTCTTAATTCTGTATCTTCTTTGCGGAAACCGATTCCGTATTCTTCTGTTGTTAAGTGTTCATCAAGAACTACAAAATCTTTTCCAGATGTTTGAATGCTATAACTTCCTACAACAATATCCATGATTACAGCATCAACACCACCAATTTCAAGATCCATAAGAGCTGTTAAATTGTCTTTAAATTCAACAATTTCTGCTACAGATGCTTTGAATTCAGGTAATGAATCTACAGCTTCTGCTGCACTTGAACCAGCTTGAAGACCAATTTTTTTACCAGCTAAATCTGCTAATGTTTCAAATCCTGAATCTGTTCTTACGATTGCAACTTGAGCATTGTCAAGATATGGTTTTGAAAATGACATTGCTTCGAGTCTTTCTGGTGTGATTGTAAATCCATTCCAAATACAATCGATACTACCTGTTGCAAGTTCTTGTTCTTTTGCAGCCCAGTCGATTGGTTGGCAAACAAGTTTAAGATTTAATCTTTTACAAGCTTCTGAAGCCAAATCAATGTCGTAACCAACAATTTCGTTTGCATCGTTTCTAAATCCCATTGGTGGAAAAGAATCGTCGAGTCCAAGAACAAATGCATCTTGTTTTTTACAGCCTGTTACTGAAAATAAAACTAACAAAGCCATTAAAACAACTAAAATTTTCTTCATTTTAAACCTCCGTTTAAAGTTGATAAAATATTTTCTACCGTTTATTTACGGGAAAATTCATTACAATAATTTGTTAAAGCAACAATTTGATTTTCTACTGATTTTTCAGAAGGTCCACCTGTAACTGTTCTTACATTTACGCAAGCTTCTGGAGTAATCATAGAGAAAATATCATCTTCTATTAATTCTGAACATTCTTTAAGTTGTTGAATTGATAAATCTTCAATATTACAATTTGATTCAATTCCCATACGAACTGCTTTTGCAGCAACTCCGTGGGCAGTTCTAAAAGGCATTCCCTTTCTAACAAGATAATCAGCCACATCTGTAGCATTGGCAAAACCACCAATACAAGAAGCAAACATTCTATCTGTATTCCAAGAAGCAGTTCCAATCATTTTAGTAAAAATTGTTAAACAAGAAGAAACTGTGTCGTAGGCATCAAATAAACTTTCCTTATCCTCTTGCATATCACGATTATAAGAAAGTGGAAGTCCTTTCATCATTGTAAGAAGAGCAATCAAATCGCCATAAACTTTTCCTGTGCGACCACGAATCAATTCAGCAAAATCTGGATTTTTTTTCTGTGGCATGATGCTAGAACCTGTAGACCATTTTTCTGATAAATTGATGAACTTAAATTCCTCTGTTGACCACAAAACTACTTCTTCACAAAAGCGTGAAAGATGAGTCATCAATAAAGAAAAAGTGGAAGTAAACTCGATACAATAATCTCTATCAGAAACTGTATCTAGGGAATTTTGTGTAACCCCAGAAAATCCAAGTTTTTCTGCCACAAGTTCTCTGTTCAACGGAAGACCTGAACCAGCTAAAGCACCTGCACCTAAAGGAGAAAAATCAATTCGCTTTAAAGCATCAGAAAGTCTATCATTATCACGAGTAAGCATCCAACACCAAGCACAAAGGTGATGAGCCAAAGTTACAGGTTGAGCCCGTTGCATGTGAGTATATCCACTCATCAAAGAAGATTTATGATTTTTTGCAATACAAGTTAATGTTTCAATTAAAGTGATGATTTTATTTTGTAAAGTAGGAATTGCATGGCGAAGATATAGCCGTTCATCTAAAGCAATTTGGTCATTACGACTGCGCCCTGTGTGAACTTTTTTTCCTGCTTCGCCAATTCTGTCTGTTAAAGTCCCTTCGATAAAAGAATGAATATCTTCTGCAGAATAATCAATCTTCAGTTTTTCATCTTTTAAATCTTGAGAAATTTCTTCAAGAGTTTTGATAATCAAAGTTGCTTCTTCAGAAGGGATAATTCCAGATTCACCTAACATTGCAACATGGGCTTTACTACCTGAAATATCGTCAAAAGCCATTCTTTCATCAACATGAATTGATGTTTCAAAAGCTACTGCATCTGCATCAGGTCCTTCTTTGAACCTTCCATGCCACAACGCTGCGTGATTTCCACCTGAAATTGCATCCCTTTTTTCCATATTTTGTTCCTTATTCAAATTACTCTGTTGGGCGTTTTTTTAAGTTTTTGCTTCCAACGATAGCTTGGCCTTCACCAACTTGTTGTTCCATCATTGCTCTTACCTTCAAAGGCAATCCGAACAATGTGATAAATCCTTCAGCATCGTGATGATTGTATAAATCACCAGTTGTAAAAGAAGCAATACTTTCGTTGTAAAGACTGTATTTTGAGTAACTTCCTGCTCCACGGATAGAACCTTTGTACAACTTAAGTTTTACCCAACCTGTAACAGTTTCTTGAGTTTTATCAACAAAAGCCATACAAGCATCCATCAAAGTTGTAAACCATTTTCCATCGTAGATAAGGTCACTCATTTTTAGAGAAACTTGTTGTTTGAAGTGATAAGTATCTCTGTCTAAGCAAAGATGATCTAACATTTCGTGAGCAAAGTACAAAATTGTTCCACCAGGAGTTTCGTAAACACCACGAGATTTCATACCTACACAACGATTTTCGCAAATATCTGCCAAACCAACACCGTTTCTTCCACCGATTTTGTTGAGTTCAGTCATAATTTCTAAGGCACTCATTTTTTTATCGTTTACACTAACTGGAATACCTTTTTCAAATTCAATCTTTACATATTCACCTGCTTCTGGTGCTTCTTCTGGAACAACAGTATTTTTAAGCATGTGTTTGTAATTTGGTTCGTTTTCAGTTTTTTCAAGTTCCAAACCTTCGTGAGAAAGATGCCAGATATTTTCATCACGAGAATATGATTGGTCTTTTTTCATTGGAACTTCAAGTCCTCTATCTTCAAGATACTTGATTTCTGCTTCACGACTATCCATATCCCATTTTGCATCACGCCAAGCTGCAATAACTTTTAAATCTGGAGCAAAAGCTTTAATTGCCAATTCAAAACGAACTTGGTCGTTTCCTTTTCCTGTAGCACCGTGGCAAATTGCAACAGCACCTTCTTGACGAGCATACTCTACCAAAATTTTTCCGATTAAAGGACGAGCAGTTGATGTTCCAAGCAAATATTGGTCTTCGTAAACTGCGTTTGCTTTTACAGATGGCCAAATGTAATCTGTAATATATTCTTCACGAGCATCAACAACATAACATGCACTTGCCCCTGTTTTTAATGCACGGTCTTTGATTGCTTTCCAATCGTCACCTTGACCTACATCAATACAAACAGCGATAACATCATAATCGTAGTTTTCTTTTAACCAAGGAATGATAACTGTTGTATCAAGTCCACCAGAATAAGCTAAAATAACCTTGTCTTTACTCATAAAATACTCCTATTAAAAGACTCTAAATGTAGTTTTTATATTTTTTTTCGATATCTCGAATAAGTTTATATTCAAAAGAATCAACCAAAGCAAGCCATGAAGCTTCGATAATGTCGGTTGAAACTCCAACTGTTGTCCAAATATCTAAGCCGTCAGTTGTTTCTATCAAAACACGAACCTTAGCACCTGTTGCGCTTTTTGAATCCAAAACACGCACTTTGTAGTCAGTAAGTCTAATTGTACTAACTGTTGGATAAAATCGCTCTAAAGCAGAACGCAAAGCAGTGTCCAAAGCATGAACAGGACCGTCCCCTTCTCCAGCAGTAACTGCAAGTTGGCCGTCAACTTCAATTTTTAATTGTGCAAAAGAACACAAAAGTCCGTCAATTCGTGGTTGTTCACCAATGGTTTTATAATAATGAAGTTTGAAAAAAGGTCGATACTTTCCGATGATTTTGCGTACCATAAGTTCAAAACTTCCTTCAGCTCCTTCAAACTGATATCCGTTATGTTCCATTTCTTTCATTTTTGTAACAATTTCTGATACAACAGGATTATCTTTTGTAATTCCAGCATCAAACTTACGGATTTTTTCTAAGATAGTAGCTCGGCCTGCAACTTCACTCATCAAGAAAACTCTATCGTTTCCTACAGTTTCTGGGCTAACATGTTCGTATGCAGTAGGATTTTTTGTTACAGCGTCAATGTGCATTCCGGCTTTATGTGCAAAAGCGTTTGAGCCAACATAAGGCATTCCGTTTTCTAAAGGAAGATTAGAAACTTCTGCCACTTGTTTACAAACTGAAGTTAAAAGTTTTAGTTTTCCTTCAGGAAGACAAGGAACATTCATTTTTAATTCAAGATTTGAAATTATTGAAGAAAGATTTGCATTCCCTGTGCGCTCTCCAAAACCAAGCAAAGTTCCTTGAATATGAGAAGCGCCTGCTTCCACAGCCATAAGAGAGTTTGCAACTGCAAGTCCTGCGTCATTGTGAGTGTGAATTCCAATTTCTACAGGAAGTCCTTGGGGAGTTTTTACGCCAGAAAATTCACTTGTAACAGCAGTTGTTGCCTTTAGAATTTCCATTGGCATAGTGCCACCTTTTGTATCGCATAAAGCAAGAATATTTGCTCCCCCTTCCACAGCGGCTTTTAGGGTTTTTAGGGTGTATTCAGGATTTGCATACCAAGCATCAAAAAAATGTTCTGCGTCATAAATTACATTGCGACCATTGGCAACTAAAAACTCAACAGTTTCTTTAATCATTGCAAGATTTTCTTCTAAAGTTGCCTTCAAAATATCAGTAACTTGAAAATCCCAAGATTTACCAAAGATTACAACAGTTTGTGTTCCTGCATAAAGTAAACTTTGAAGATTTGAATCTTCTTCGCAAGTAATTCCTTTGCGACGAGTTGCTCCAAAGGCTACAATTTGAGAATTTTGTAAAGAAAGTTTTTTAGCTTCTTCAAAAAACTCTAAATCTTTAGGATTTGAACCTGGATTTCCTGCTTCGATATATTTTACGCCAAGTTCATCAAGAGCTTGAACAATGTGTAATTTATCCTGCACGGAAAAACTGATTCCTTCTCCTTGGGAACCGTCTCTAAGAGTTGAATCTAAAATATTTACATTAAAACTTGTACGAGCACACATAATTTATTCCTATTAAACACTTAAATTGCATATTTATGCAAAAAAAACACTTCAATATGCAATAATATATAAATATATGATTTTTGTAAATAGGAGAAGAAAGATATATGGTTAGGTGTGATTTTTAGGTATTATATTTTAAATAACTTACATCCTTTTTGCTGTACAATTAAATTTATCATATACACTGCTAAACATAAAAACAGAAGCCACAAAAGAAGCTAATATTCCCCAAATCATAAAAAAAGATAAATCTTTAGCAAATTTATCTGTATTTGATAATAATAAAGGGATTGCTCCAAGTATTGTAGATAAGGAAGTTACAGTTATACTCTTTATTTTTTCTCGAATCTTAAAATATATATTTGATTTTTTTGATTCTATTATATATATAGTATTATTAACACTTATACCACTTACTAAAATCATACCAACAACATCACCCATTTCTAAAGGAAGCTTAAAAATAAATTTAATAATTAATGGTAAACTTATTGAAACTGGAATTATACTGATAATTAATAATGTTTTTTTTAAACTTTCTGTAAGACCAGTTAAAAGTAATATAACTCCAATAACACTGATAAAAAAACTAAAAAGTAAAATATTATAATTTTTATTCATAAATTTGAGTTCTTTAGGTAGAAGAACACCGTAACCTTTGTCAAATTTTATATTTTCCAAAATACTATTTATTACTTTTATAGAATTTTGTGTACTGTTTGCCTTTATAACCAAAGTACAATATGCAACTCGCCTACCATCCAATCTATATATTTTTCCAATTCCCTGTTCTTTTTTTATCCTTCCAATATTGTTTATACGAGTTGACGTATTTAATAAATCTACTGGTAAATTTTCTAAGTCAAAATAAGTAATATTCCTTGAATTTTCTCCTATAATTCTTATATCTGATTCTTTGTTACCCTCTAACCATTTATCAACAACAGGACCAAAAAGAAACCATCTTAGATTAGAAGCAAAAGATTGAGTTGAAGTTTTATTTTGGGCTAAATAATCTTTATTTGGATTAATTATAATTTCTATTTCTGGATTTTTAAAGTTTAGAACAGATTGTACAACAAATGGGTTTTTACTACTTCTATTAACTATTTGTTTTGCATATTCTCTACATATTTTTATATCATCTCCAATTATTGATAATTGTATTTGATGAAGTTTTGTATTATGATTATCGTCTTGTTCTGGGACATATATATACGCATCATTTGATAAATATTTGTTTAAGGTATTAATTTTATTAGATATTTCTTTTCTGCTAATTTCCTTTTCATTAAAACCAACATCAAAACTACTACTACCTTGCCTTGCTTCTGTATAAATAAAATTAATATCTTTAGAATTATTTACCAACGGAACTATTTTCTGTAAATCAGTATCTATCACTTTAGAAGATATCTCGGGTGCATATTCAATAGTTGCATATATAATAGATTCTGACTCTTCTAAATAAATGTTTTTTCCTATAACAAAAAACAAAACAAAAGGAATTATAATTAATACTAAGTAGACATAAAAAAGAGCTTTTTTAGACCTTACTTTTATTTTTATTTGGCTGTAGGCTAATTTATATGTTAAAACATTAATTTTATTTGAAATAACATTAATGTCTTTTCTCTTATTAAATAATAAAGATGGATAAAACAAAACAGATATTATTATAGAATTTATTAACATAATTCCTATTGAAAGTGAAATTTTTTTAACACCAGGTACTATTGAATCTAAAAAGAATAACGGGATTAATACCAATAAAGTTGTAAAACAGGAAGTAATAATTGATTTAACAATACTTTTAATTTTTGTATAAAAAATTAGTGAACTTTTTGAATAATCATTTATTTCTGAAATTATCAAAAATGGGTCAACAGTTAAACCAATAGCGATAGTGAATCCAGCAAGTATATTTTGATCAATATTTATTTTAAAAATGTTTAAAACAGATACAGTCCATAATATATTTATAGGCAATAAAACAATTAAAAGAATTGGTATTCTTCTTGATTTATAAAATAAAGGAACTATTATTACAACACAAATAATACTTTCTAAAAGAGCGATTAATACATTTTTTATCATATTATACATTTTCAAACCATTATCAAATAAAAAAACATAATCATCTTCAGAAAATTGTGAATCTTTAAAAATATTTCTTACAGTTGACGAAATCTTTATTGAATTTCCCGTATATGTAGAAATTATCTGAATTGCTATTACTTTTTCACCATTCACCCTTACTATCTCTTCAGTCTCTCTTTCTTTTATATTTATATTTGCCAAATATTCTAAGGATGTATAATCTTCTCCAATTTTAACAGGTAGTTTCTTTATCTCATCTAAGTTATTTATTTTTGTAGCAAATGAAATAGTTTGATTAATTTTATCATTATGAAAAGAAGCACTAGGGCTTACCACATTTGCATCTTGAATAATAGAAGCTAAAGAAGAAGGGTTTATATTATTTTTAACCATCTTTTCTGAATCAAATTCAACAATAATTTCATTTATGGTTTCACCTATGATTATAACTTCTGCAATACCATCTATAGATTCTATTTTAGGTTTTATTGAAGTATTAACATAATTTGTTACAGAATCAAAATTTTTATTTCCTTTTATTGCTATACTTATTACCGCATTTTGTTCACTATCAGCAGAATAAATATGTGGTTTTTGAACAGAAGCTGGTAATTGGTTGTATAAATTATCTACTAAATTTCTTATTTCTAAGTACACCCTTTTTGAATTTATATTTTTATTAAAATATGCTGTTGTAATAGATTCGCCATAATTTATAGAAGAATGAAATTCTACTAAATCACTCATACCAGATATACTTTCTTCAAGAGGAATTGTTATTATTTTTTCAATATTACTAGCATCCATTCCATAATACTGAAATTTTATACTAAAAATAGCATAAGATGAATTTACTGAATTTCCTAATTCAATATTTCTTGACGAAAAAACGAAAATTAAAGTTATTGAAAGAAAAATGAATAAAACAAAAATTTTTCTTTCATACCAAGATTTATTCATCCTGAATATTCCTTTTAGGTAACACAATAGAAAATAAAATTGGTACAATAAATAATACAATTATTAAAGAAAATAATAATCCTCCAATAATAGCAATAGATAGAGATGTTTGTGAATTTATATTGAATGGATCAATAGATAAAGGCAGCAATGCACATATTGTAGTTAGATTTGTTATTAACAAAGCCCTAAATTTTTCAACACAACTTTTTATAACACTTTCTTTTGTAATAAATGTACAATTAATACATGATTCATATAATAATATTGTATTATTTACTGATGTTCCAAACAGAACTACTAGTGCTATTATACTGTTGATATTTAAACTTTGATTACAAATTAATAAAAATAAAAAAGCACCAGAAAAAGCAGGAGGTAGAATTATCATTAATAGGATAGGTATCGAAAATGATTCAAACTGTGCCCCCATTACAAGATAAAGCAATAAAATAACAACAAAAACAAGAATTATTCCATCTCCTACCATTTCTTTTAATTGTTCATCTTGTAAAGAAAGTAAATTGGTTAAATCTATAGGATTTACTAACAGTTTAGCATCTTTTCTGTTATATCTATATAATACTTTTTCTTTTTCTTGCATTTCAATAGAACCCA
>CALBXN010000252.1 GCA_937890485.1 uncultured Treponema sp. | reverse complement strand
TTAGGTCCTGAAAAATCAAACTGAGAATTATGAATCGATTACCTCATATAATATTAGTTTTCCTTTTTTACCACCATAAGCAAAAGTTCTAGCAATACCAATTTGATTTAACTTTGCAGGGCTTTTCTTTCCGATTGGATGAACTCTGTCTTCTTTATCCCAAAAGTTAATTTCGCCTTCAGTTGGTTTATAAATTCCAGAAAGCATATTAAAAACAGTAGTTTTTCCAGCTCCGTTTGGACCAATTAATCCTACAAGTTCACCTTTTTTTAGTTCACATGAAAAATTACTTACAGCTCTTAATCCTCCAAACACAATAGAAATATCGTTTGCTTGAAGAACCAATGAAGATTCATTAGACATCAGAACCTCCTTTTTCATTCTTTTCTATTTGAGATTTTACTTTTTCTTTTTTTACCTTAGGTTGATTTTTTCTGTTTTTTACCCATGCAACAAATTTATCGTAAGTTTTAACAAATGAAAGTTCTTTCATTCCAAGTAATCCTTGTGGACGATAAAGCATTACGACAATCAAAATTAAAGGATAAATCAAAAGACGGAAATCTTTTAAGAAACGCAAAAATTCTTGTAAATAAGTTAATACAAAGGCTGCCAAAACAGAACCTGTAATTGACCCCATACCACCAAGAACAACATAAATTAAGTAATCAATACTTCTGTTAAAAGAAGCTAGGTCTGGCTTAATAAATGCAATGAAAGATGCGTATAATCCTCCACCAATTCCTGCAACGAAGGCTGCAATTACAAATCCAATCATTTTGTATTTGAAAACCCCAATTCCGTTTGAGTTTGCGGCAATTTCATCTTCACGAACAGCTTTTATTGCACGACCGTAAGTTGAACGCAAGAAGTTTTGTAATAGTACAATTACTAAAATCAATGAGCCTATAATAATTAAATATGTAATATCTGGATAAGCTTGCATCATAATAACTGAAGGATCTTCAAATCTTTTTCCGTTTGCTCCTCCAGTAATTGATTTTAAGTTTATTAACACAACTCGGATAATTTCACCAAAACCTAATGTAACGATTGCAAGATAATCACCTGTCAATTTAAGAGTTGGAAATCCAATTAAAAATCCAAAAATAGAAGTAATCAAACCTGCAATAATTATACTAAATACAAGAGGAATTCCACAATTTTGTGTAAGGAAGATACAAGAATAAGCACCGATTGCCATAAATCCAGCTTGCCCTAAAGAAAGCTGTCCTGTAATTCCACAAATGATATTTACACTTATTGCCATTATAGCATTTACGCCACCAAGTGTAATAATTTGAGCAGTATAAGCATCTATAATTCCAAACTTAATTAAAAGTGCAGGAAGAACCAAAGCTAAAATTGCAACCACAAAAGGAATAAGCATATCTCTGTAAACACGATTCATTTTTTTCATATTCTACTCCTAAACCTTTTCTCTTACATTTTTGCCCATAATACCAGTTGGTTTTACAAGCAAGATTATGATAAGGATAGAAAATGAAATTGCATCTGCATATTGAGATGATAAAAATCCTTTTGTCATTGTTTCAGAAATTCCAAGAATATATCCACCTAACATAGCTCCTGGAACAGAACCAATTCCTCCAAGAACAGCTGCAACGAAGGCTTTTAATCCTGGCATAGTACCCATTGTAGGATTAATTTGTGGATAAGCACTTGCATACAAAACACCACCTGCTGCGGCCAAAATTGAACCAAGGGCAAATGTAAAAGCAATAGTTTTATTTACAGAAATTCCCATTAAACTTGCAGCGTGCATATCAAATGAAACTGCTCGCATTGCTTTTCCTGTTTTTGTATAATTGATGATATAATTCAATGCCAACATCAATACTGCTGATAGAACTATAACAATCAACTGAATATTTGAAATTGAAATAAATCCTAAATTAACATTTACAGTTTGCATTGTAGGATATTGTCTTGGGTCAGGACCAATAAAAGGAATAACTCTAGCACCATTTTGCAAAATCAAGGAAACAGCAATGGCTGTAATCAAAGAATTTAATCTAGGAGCAGATCTAAGAGGTCTGTAAGCAAATCTTTCAATTATAATAGCTAAAACAGCACAAACAACCATGGCAAAAACCATAGCTAAACAAAAAGTCCAAGGATTTGCACCAAATGCCATCAACACAAAATAACCAGCATAAGCACCAACCATAAGAATATCGCCGTGTGCAAAGTTAATCAATTTAACAATACCATAAACCATTGTATATCCTAGGGCAATTAGGGCATAAATACTTCCTAGGGATATTCCATTGACAAGTTGCTGGACAAACATAGAACTAGTTTCCACACATCCTCCAAGATTCGTTATGCTAAAAAACGAACCATACATATTATAATTATTCAAGTTATATTTTACACTTAAAATAATTCTAGGTAAATAGCATAAAACAAAAAAAGCGAACACAAAAGAAAAATCTTTGCATTCGCTTTCATAAAAATCTTAGAAAAAAATCTAATATTATTTTCTAAAAATTAGTCAACTTATGGATTAACAGTTGCTTTATAAACAGGTGTTAATTTTCCATCTTTTTTAACAATTTCCATCATTACAGCTGATTTAATAGGATTTCTCTTTTCATCAAATGTAAGATTTCCTGTTACGTAAGAACCATTTGTTGCATTGAATGCATCTCTTACTGCTGCAATATCTGTTGTGTTTGCTTTTTCAAAAGCGTCTTTTAACATATAGATACAGTCATATCCAAGAGCAGCAAATGAAACAGGAAGTGAGTTGTATTTATTTTTGTATGATTCTACAAAAGTAACTACTTTTTCATCTGTTGAGTCAGCTGCATAGTGATCTGAATAGAAACCATTAAGAA
Organism: uncultured Treponema sp.; assembly: GCA_937890485.1. GTDB lineage: Bacteria > Spirochaetota > Spirochaetia > Treponematales > Treponemataceae > RGIG9060. The sequence continues at coordinate 2,952 of CALBXN010000252.1, read as the reverse complement.
CTTCATCACCTGCGTTATCTACGATTCCACCCCATCCGTCTGCACCAACGATTGGAGTATCAATTCCTTGTGCTCTAAGTTGTTTTGCAATCAAAGCAACTGTTGCATAGTAATCTGGAAGATAAACTACATCTGGTTTTGCGTTTTTGATTTTTGTAAGTTGTGCGTTAAAGTCCATATCACCTTTTGTATATGATTCTTCAGCAACAACTGTTCCACCTGCTTGTTCAAAAGCAATTTTGAAGTTTGTTGACAATCCAACTGAATAGTCATTTGAAATATCGTATAAAATAGCTGCTTTTGTTTTTCCTAAGTTTTCAGCAGCAAATTTTCCACCAACTGTTCCTTGGAATGGATCGATAAAACATGCTCTGAACACGTAGTCACCTGCATCTGTAATACTTGTCATTGTTGCAGCAGGAGCTACCATCAAAACTTTTTGAGCTTGTGCTAAAGCTGTAATAGCTGCTGTACAACCTGATGTTAATGAACCAACGATTGTATCAACTTTGTCTTTTGTAACAAGTTTTTTGTAAGCGTTAACAGATTTTTCAGGATTTCCTTCATCATCTTCTGCTACCAATTCAATCATTTTGTAAACTTCAACTGGATTTCCATTTTCGTCTTGTTCAACAAATTTAATTCCACCATTTGAATTGATTTCACTGATTGCCATTTCAACACCGTTACGACATTCTACACCATAAACAGCAACATCACCTGAAAGAGGGAAAATACCACCGATTTTAACAGTATTGCTTTCCTCTTTTGCACATCCAGCAAACATCAACATTGCTAAAGCCAAAGCTACAGCAAGGATTTTACCTGACATTTTCATTTTTTTCCTCCAATTTGATGCATAAACATTTTTTGCATCATTTATAGAAATTAGGATTTATAAAAAAATTATATAATAATTACTATTTAATGTCTATTGCTTTGCTTTTTTGAGATAAAAAAAAGGGCCGTCTTGCCCAAAACTTAAAATATTAAGTTTTATCGAAGACAGCCTAAAAATTGATTTTACAGACAATTAAACAGTTTTACCGTTTTTAATTGCAGCTTTGCAATATTTACAAATCTTTGCTTTTTGTCCGTCAATTTCTTGTTCATACAGAATTTTGATTCCGTCTTTTTTACAACGTGCACAAGTTCCGCGTCCGTGTGCTACTTGGTCACGAATACCTTTTCCGCGATGGGATTTTGACATATTCTACTCCTTAATTATTCAGCAGCTACTGGAGCAGCTTCTTCTTTTTCTGACTTTTTAACAGTTGATTTTTTTTCACCTGCTTTTTTTGAAGTTGATTTTTTTGAATCAGCTTTCTTTTTGTCATCTTTCTTTGAAGATTTTTTGTCAGAACCAAGTTGATAATCTACCAACTCGAGAATAACGATATCAGCTGCATCTCCTTGGCGGAATCCAAGTTTAAGCATTCTTGTATATCCACCATTTCTATCTTTCATACGAAGACCGATATTAGTAAATAACTTTGCTAATATAATTTCGTCTTGAATGAATTTTGCAGCTTCTCTTCTGTTGTGAACAGAATCCACTTTTGCACGTGTAATTAACTTTTCAGCAGCTTTTCGAACTTCCTGAGCCTTAGCTTTAGTTGTTGTAATACGTTCATATCTGAAAAGAGAAGTTACCATGTTTCGTAACATCGCACGACGATGTGAAGTTGTGCGTGAAAGGGCATTAAAACCACTCTTATGATTCATCTGATTCTTCCTTCTTTGATAAATTGATAGCAGACTTAAGCGAGCTGTAATCTGTCATACCAAGATTTAGATTCATCTCTTGGAGTTTTTCTTTAATCTCAGTCAAACTCTTTTTACCAAAGTTACGAGTCTTGGCAATGTCTTCCTCTGTCTTTTTAGTCAATTCACCGATTGTACGGATATTTGCATTTTTAAGACAGTTTGACGAACGAACAGAAAGTTCGAGTTCTTCAACAGGAGCATTTAATATGTGACGAATACGTTCTGAAACTTCGTCAACATCTTCACCATGTCCAACTTCAGTATCATTAAAATTGACAAAAATAGCAAAATGATCCTTTGCGATTTTTGCAGCTTCTGCCAATGCGTCATCAGGAGCAATTGTTCCATCAGTCCAAATTTCCAGAATAAGTTTATCGTAATCATTTCGCTGACCAACACGACAAGGTTCAATTGAATATTTAACCTTTTGAATTGGTGTAAAAATAGCATCCATTGGAATTGTACCTACAACTTCAATGTATTGCTCATTTGTATCAGCTGGAACATAACCTCTTCCAAGGTCTACCTGAACTTCAAATTCAAGATGTGCACCTTCCATCATTGTGAAAATGTGTAAATCTTTTGTGAAAACTTCAAGTTGATCGCCCTTGTCGAAACAATTACTTGTTACATCTCCCGGTCCTTTGAACTCAAACAGGAATGTATCCTGCTCAACGTCTTCGGGAAGCCGCAAGCGAATCTGTTTTATACTATTCAAAACTTCCAAAGTATCTTCTACAACATTAGGAATTGTTTCAAATTCACTGGATATTACATGAGGAACATCATCAGCATCATAAGATGTGATTCTTACAGAACTAACTGCATAACCTTGAATAGATGATAACAATACTCTACGAAGAGTATTTCCTACTGTAGTACCAAAACCAGGTTCAAAAGGATATGCTGTAAACTTTCCGTAGTTGGAATTATTTTCAACATGTTCAAAATTAATACCTTTTGGTTTCTTAAATCCTTTAAGCAGATTTTTGCGGGCCATCCGAACTCCTTATTTAGAATAGAGCTCAACCACGAGCTGTTCTTTAATATCAGCAAGATCAGTAACATCAGCACGTTCTGGATAAGAAACAAATGTTCCTTTCTGAGCGTCAATATCAAGACTGATCCATGGATAAACACCGTACTTTGAAACTTCATTTAAGGCTTCAAGAATTGTTACGCATT
>CALBXN010000251.1 GCA_937890485.1 uncultured Treponema sp. | reverse complement strand
CATTTTGTATATATTCTCTGTAGATAACCTTGGAGTCCGAATACATACCCGTCGTAAGGTTATCAAGTATGTTTTTACCTACTGTCGCCATAGCTATCTCCTTACTTAAATTGCTTATAAATCGGTTTCGGGAACTTGATATTAAGCAATGAACGGAAAATCGGATTTTGAATAATGTATTCACCCTGTTTTAGACGAGTCATCATAGTCTTATACACAGACGGAATGCTCTTATAGTCGCTCTTGGTGACTTCAATGGAGTTTGTACGACCGTAAGCGTGGGTAGAACAGTTGCCTGTAACTCTATCGTGAATAGCACTTCTAAACTGTTCTGCGGCAAAGAGTACTACACCAAGTGAACGTCCACGTTCTGCAACATCAAGCACTTGACGAAGAATAGGAGAGTTTTTAGGGGTTTCCTTGGAAGCATATTTGTTCAACTCGTCAATGAAAATTACAACTCTTGAAGGCGGATTCACCCCTTCTTCTCCGGCATACTGACCTAACTGTAAATCGTAGATTGTGCGGATTGCGTCACCGAACACATACGCCTGTTTATCTTCGGAGAGCTTGGCGATATCAATGACATGTACTTCGTTTTTCTTGATGTACTTAAGGGCATCTCCAATACGGGTTTCTCCCTCGTCTTCACGAACATCTCTTGCGAAAATTTTGTTATCTGTAATGCTCTTATTGATTATTCGATAGAATTTTCTCCAACTTGCTACGGGGATTTCCTTATCTTTTCCTGAGGTTTCAGTTGAGCATTTTTCCTTAACAGCATCAAGGAACTCCTGCCAATCGCTAACTTGATTGAAATTGCCCTGACCTGACATAATGTAACTAATAATAGATTCCATTGTTTGCGTAGAGTCATCAATGTTGGCAAACATTAAATCAAGATTTTCTTTGTCGTATTTATAAACATACTTGAATTTCTTTGCTTTCTTCTTTTTAATATTATCTTCTACTTCTTCAGGTGTCATATATGTATTCCAATGACGTGTTTTCGGAATGGAGTAAGGGTAATAGTACTGAACATTTTTGAACGGTTCAGCAGACAATCCCAATTTTTCATATTTCTCAAGTGTTTCTTTGCGTGCCTTTTCAGGATTACGCTCGTCAGAGAAATCATTTAATTGATCTATTGCAAGAAGGTCTTTTCCTTTCACATTGAATAATACAAATGCAACACTATCTTCATCCTCATTTTTAGGATCTTTTTTCATATAACTATCTTGAATAGCTTTAAGCAAGAACATTGCATAAGAAGTTTTGGAAGCAAGACCGGAAATACCTGAAATGTTTAAGTGAGCACCTTCGGGGCCAATGATAAATTTGGAATTTAGGTTTACAGGAAGTGTAACCTTTTCGCAATCTTTAGTCCCTTCATACATTTCAAGATATCCGCATACAAGCGGATTGCGAATATCATTTAAACCAAGTGCATAATTGATTTCTTCTGCTGTTGCAAGCATAACTTTAGCGTTGCTCTGAAGAGGGATATAAATATTTTCAGTATTGCACACAACTTTTGCAGTAACGTAATTCATTCCTACTCGCAAAGTATTTTCCTCAGCATTAACATCACCAAAATCACTCGAAATAAAGTTGGTAAGAAAACTCGCAGCATCAGTAATATGAGCAATATCTTCGATTACACCATAAGAAAACGAATTATTTACATGTTGCACTTTTACAATATCAAATGGATTTAAAATAAGTTCAGGATCAGTCCAAAATGTAAAATCGTCAATTGTAGTTGGATTCTTTTCCGTCGCTAATACACGACCAATAATAGTATTTGACATTTTATTTTCCATCCTCAAAACAAATGTAAGAACATTTCTGTACTTATATATTTACTTTTAACATACGATTCCGTCAAAAAGACCGGATATAAGTGATTTGCCCAACGGCGGTCTGTACCATAACAAGTAGGATTACGCTCGTTAATGATATTAGCAGAAATCAAATCAATAACATCACTATCAATTCCGTTTTCTATTTCTTCATCCATCATTATTTTTTCAACTTTTACAACACCGTCAAAAGGCGTATGTGTTCTACGTTTATCACGCAAGCGAATATACCAAACTCCAAATTGAACATCACCCAAAAATTCTCTGTTTTCATAACGTGCGACCGGAGTTCTATGAAATACGGGTAAGTCGGCTATATAGTTTGAATTAGGTTTTCCCGTGTGGTCAAGACAACTTTCAGGATTAAAGGATTTAGAGACTCCTATTACCCAACTGTAATTATGCTTGATTTTCTGCAAGGTTCTTAAATCTTCACGCCCAGATTTCATCACCTTGTATTCAAGAGAACCATCTTTTAATAGATATGCATCTTGTCCTAATCGTTTATCCTTAACCAATTCTGCTACCATTCTTTTTTCTGCTTCAATCATATAATCTTGTATAACAGCAACAGCTAAATTATCAAGCTTAACACCTGGTTGTTCTGTTTTTGAAGTTGAGTACGGTATGATAGTAGAAAATTTTAACCCCAGTCGTTTTAGTTCTTCACTTTCATTTAATTTCTTAACCTTTGATGCAAAATATGCCGCATCATCCCAACCATCAGCATTTGCTTTATCAGGTAGTACCAAGACCAATTCTCGATAGAATTTTTCCGACTGCATTTTCTTGTTTTCTCGTTTACAACAACCAATGCCGATTTGCCCAGCTACAACAGGAAACACTTGTTTGTTATACGCAATATCGTCAACTTTAAAGACATGGCGAGAACCATCAAGAAAATATTTAAGCAAAGGCTTTTCACCAAGAGATTGCAGTTGGTCGGCAAAAGGCTTTAAGTCTATTGGCTTCTTTGGAGAATCGGTTTCACCGGAATCTTTCCATTTCATCACCTTGTTAGGATCGTCATCATAATCAATGGAAGGCAAGCCAATAGAATCATAACTATATTTATAGGTATGGTAACTTTTACCATGTGTTTCTTTTTCGATAATCTCCATTATTTTAGGCATGACATAATTGTAACATAGTTATTCAATTATGTCACTAATACAAAATTCATACTCCATTCTACCCCTGTCGCAAATAACGACACACCTAGTAAAATTTTTGTAAATTTGCTGTAAACAAAAAAAAGACTGTCTGTAGCGTAAAATTTTACACTTACTAGACAGTCTTTTGTATTTAGTAATAAACTAATTATTGAGCGTTTAATGCTGCTTTTTGGCGTTTGCTTTCTTCTAAAGCTTTGAATGCTTCTTGTGCTTTGAAGTCTGCAAATGCTGCTGAATCGTTTCTGATAAATGGTTTACTAACTGAATCCATTTGTTTTGCCAAATTTTCAGCTGCTTTATTGATGTCGTATCCCATCAAAACATAGATACCACCTTCAATGTCTTCCCATTTTCCTTTGATTTCTGCACCAGAAATTGTTGTGTTTGCTGTTTGGATAGAAACTTGTTCGATATATTCAATCATTTGTGTTTCATCTGCAACACCTGCATCTTGCATATATGTTTTAAGAACTGTTTCTACATCAGTTTTTACCCAAAAAGCAATTTTGTTTCTTGCATCTGATTCTGCTCTTGCCATTGATGAAGCACGATTTGTTCCTTTTCCAAATCCAATTTCATAATGAAGAACTGGATCTTCTAAAGCCATATCAGCAACCCATTGTGGTCGTGGAATACCTTCTGCTCCAAGAACTTCTTTTGGTTTTGAAGCACATCCAAAAGATACAAGCACTAATGCTACTACAAATAAAATACCTAAAATTTTCTTCACTTTGTTCCTCCGTTACATCTATTATAACACCCTTTCTAAAAAAAAGTGTTACTAAAAATTAAAAAAAATTAAATTCCTACAAATTTTGAGTCTACTTTGTCTTTTATGTAAGCAATAAACTCATCAATTTTCATGATTTGTTGAGGGCGTCCATCTCTAAAGCGAACAGCAACTGCACCATCTGCTTTTTCTTTTTCACCAACAACTAACATATATGGAATTTTCTTAAGCTGTGCTGTTTTAATTTTTCCGTTCATACGGTCGTTACCAAGATTTGCTTCAACTCTTACACCACAGGCTTTTAATTTTTCTGTAATTTCTACAGCGTAATCATCTAGTGATGGTGCTACAGGAATTACAACTGCTTGTTGATATTGTAACCAAGCTGGTAAAGCACCTGCAAAGTTTTCTAAAAGAATACCGATAAATCTTTCAAGAGAACCTAAAACTGCTCTATGTAACATTACAGGATGATGTTTTGTGTTATCAGAACCAACATATTCAGCGTTTAATCTTTGTGCGCTAGGCAACTGGTAGTCAACTTGGATTGTTCCACATTGCCATTCACGACCAAGTGCGTCAATTAAAGTAAATTCTAGTTTTGGACCATAGAAAGCACCTTCGCCTGGTTGAATTTCGTATTCAAGACCTGCTTGTTTACAAGCTTCTGCCAAAGCACCTTCTGCTCTATCCCAGTCTTCATCTGTTCCAACTCTTAATTCAGGGCGAGTTGAAAACTTAACTAAAATCTTATCTTCTGTAAATCCAAAATCCTTGTACATATCTTTTAAAAGATTACAGAATTTTGTAACTTCTGATGGAATTTGTTCTTCTGTACAGAAAATGTGTCCATCGTCTTGAACAAATCCACGAACACGCATAATTCCGTGCAAAGCTCCACTTGCTTCGTTTCTTGTACAAGAACCAAATTCTGCCATACGTAAAGGTAAATCTTTATAAGAGCGTAATCTGTTTCTAAAGATTTCAACATGACCAGGACAGTTCATTGGTTTTAAAGCAAAAAGGCGTTTTTCACTTTCTGTAATGAACATATTTGCTTTGTATTTTGCCCAGTGTCCACTTCTTTCCCATAAAGAACGAGGCATAACAAATGGAGTATTAACTTCTACATAACCATCTGCTCTAATTTTATCTCTAACATAATCTTTTATAATAGAATAAATTGTCCAACCGTTTGGGTGCCAGAAAATTTCACCTGGATTTTCTTCGTCAATGTGGAATAAATCTAAGTCTGTACCGATTTTTCTGTGGTCCCGTTTTTCTGCTTCTTCAAGCATAAAAAGATATTCTTTTAAGTCGTTTGGTTTTTCCCATGCTGTTCCATAAATACGAGTAAGCATTGGTCGTTTTACATCACCACGCCAGTAAGCTCCAGCTGTTTTCATCAATTTGAAAGCTTGAGGATTTAACTGTTTTGTGTTTTCAACATGAGGTCCACGACACAAATCTGTAAAAGTATCTTGTGTGTAAATTGTGATAATTTCATCTTCTGGAAGTTCGTCAATCAATTCTAGTTTGTAAGGTTGGTCAGCAAAGATTTGACGGGCTTCATCTTTTGAAACTTCCTTGCGAACAAAATCGTGATTCCCGCTTACAATGCGGCGCATCTCTTTTTCGATTTCTCCAAGATCATCTTGTGTTATGGGACGTGTTAATTCAAAATCGTAATAGAATCCTGTATCAATTGAAGGACCAATTGCGATTTTTGAACCAGGAAACAATTTGAAAACTGCTTCTGCCATAACGTGTGCCATACTATGCCTTAATTTTGATAGTTGGCTGTCTTTTTCTGTCTTAAGTTGAATCATATATTTTCCTTTTTCTTCACGGCTACATCCCGTGGTTTTATGAGAAATAGTATATAAATTTTAGCATTTTACATCAATATAAAAAATTAACCTTGCCGAAATTAGTTTTTTGACCGATAATACTTATATGGAAAATTATGAAAATTTTACAAAAGAACTATTTGAAGTTTATGACGAGAAAGTAAGTTGGTACGACACAGAAGAACTTCCAAGAATGTTGGAAGAATATAGACGGCTCCATGCTCATGTAGGAACAATTTACACTACTCTGTTAAAAAAGAGTACAATTTCAGCTGATCCATATAAACTAGAAAAAAAGATTTCTGAAATCAAACCAATTTCTGACAAGCCTTTTGCTGACTCAGAAAGAAATATTGTTATCGGGACTCGCCTTTCTGATTATGAATCTATGCTAGATTTTATCTGTAACTTTTTTACATTTTCCGTTTCAAATATTAAAGCAGATCGCATCAAAAGATTAATTGAATTTAATAATGGGTTTAAGTGGAATTCCGTAATTGCTACCTCTGATAGTCCAAACACAAAGGGGCTTTCTGATTGTTTAATTCCTATTAGACAAGGTACAGATGCTTTAGCAACTAGTCTTTTAAACGACAGCCTTGTAAATGCAGCTAAATCAATTGAAATAATAAATAGTATTCTAAAAGAGTTCGGAGATTTTCAAAGAGAAGTTTATAAAGTAGAAATAAGGCGAGAAGTAATCGGGCATCCTTCCTTCTTAATTGATAAAGTTTTTGATTCAAAAGAAAGTATGCTTGCTCAGATAAAAAAAATATTCCATGTAGTGGTAACTAAAAAGCCTTTCTACAACGAACTTATTGATGAAATCATCGAAGAAACTATCGGAGCTAACGCAAAAGAAAAACAACAGGCCTTAATTTCAAAGCTTGTTGTAAAAAAATCTTCAAGACAAGCTAAAGAAAAACAAGTTGATATTCGTGCAATATTAATGGATGCTGTTCGTTCTTTAGGTGGGGTTGTGCCTCAGTTAGAATCTATAATTACAAAATTTCAAGAAAATAGTGAACTAATTGAAAATAAAAAAAGTTCATTTTGGAGTAAATTAATTGAGATTATACAAAAGGCTTTTAATATTGAAAAAAAGCCTGTTATTTACAAAATTGTACTTATTGATAATATTACTCAATCAAAACATTATGAACATATCGACTTTAATGAATTTATTTTAGGTTTACAGAAACGTTGTAAATTTTATCTATCTTTTTCAACAAGAAAAACTCCTGGTTATGAAAAAATCGAAGCTATGTCAGATGACAAAATTGTTGAATTTATTTCAAAAAATCTTTCTGAATGTCAAAGATTGTTAGGTCATCTTTCCGCACTTGATGATTTTTTCAAAGAAACTGTTACGCCTTTAGATAGAAGTAAAATCAAGGGAATAAAAATGGAAATTTCATCACTAAAAAATACTATAATTAAAACAAATCAGCGAAAAGCAGAATATTCTTCAATTGTAGAAGAACAAAATCAGATGAAAAAACTAGGATTAGCTTGATGAAATTCTTGAATAAAAATAAATTTTGTTTGTTTATTTTATTGTTTTGTTTTCAATTTTTATTTTCTTTTAACCCAGAAAATCAAAGAGAGTTTGTTATTTTATCTGCTCATAATGATTTCGACTTAAATCCTCATACTGCCTCCTATAATTCAGAAATTCAAATAATAAATGGATTGTATGAAGGTCTTTTTACTTATGACCCATTAACATTACAACCAATTCCTGCTATTTGTGAATCTTATAATCTTTCAAGAGATAAAAAAACTTGGACTTTTGTTCTAAAAGAAAATGCAACTTTTAGTGATGGTACAAAAATTACTGCACAAGATGTTAAAAATTCTTGGATTAAACTTTTGAAAAATCCTAATGCGTCTTTTGCGTCTTTATTTGATATTGTTTATGGTGTAATTGATTTTAGGAATGGAAAAATTACTGAAAATGAACTTGGAATAAAAGTAAAAGATGAAAAAACAATTTCTGTAAAACTTACAAATCCTGCCGAACATTTTATAAATATTCTATGTACACAAGCATTTTCTATTATAAATGATAAACAAAATATTTTTTCTGGTGCATTTGTTCTAAAAGAAAATAAGTCTGACTGCATCATTTTAGAAAAAAATCAAAATTATTGGGATGTAGATAATGTTGCTCTTCCTTCAATAAAAATTCTAATTAGTCAAAATGAAGAAGAAAATACTTTTTTGTACAATACAGGAAAAATTGATTGGGCAATGGATATGTTAAATATAAAAAAAGTATTAAAACCACAAACAATTTTTTTATCAACGCAGTTTGGTACAGAATATTTTTTCTTTAAACCTTTGGAAGAACCTTGGAATAATCCTACATTAAGAATGGCACTTTTAACTGCTATTCCATGGAATGAATTTCAAGAAAAATCTTTAGTAAAAGCAACTAGTTTTGTAGTTCCTGTTTCAGATTACCCTCAAATTTTTGGTGTTCCTGAATACGATTTAGATGTGGCTTTAGAGTTAAAAAAAGAAGCAGGTTTTGAAAATCAAAAATTAAGTTTAATTTGTGCAATTCAAGATAGTGACTACAGTTTAGAACTTGCAAAAAAATTAAAGGATGCTTGGGCTAAAATTGATGTAGAATTGATTATTCAAAAAACTCCTGCAAACAGATACTTAAAAAGCATTCCTGGTTGGAACGCACAAATTTTTACATATTCTTGGGTTGGCGATTTTGCAGATCCTGTTGCCTTTTTGGAATTATTTAGAGGAAATTCATCTTTAAATGTTAGTAGTTGGAAAGATGGATTTTATGATAATTTGTTGCAAGAAGCAGCAACTTTATCAGGCACAGACCGATTGATAAAACTATCAGAAGCTGAGCAATATTTATTGGATGCTGGTATGATTATTCCGATTTCTCATAGCGTGGCATTTAATGCAATTGATGTTAGTTATATTAAAGGTTGGTTTGAAAATGCATTAAATTTTCATCCACTAAAAAATATATATCTTGAAAAAGAAAAATCTTTTCCTAATATTGTAAAAAAACAGGAAACAAACATAAAAACAAATCCTCGCATTGAAACTTGTTCAAATTAACTAGAATTTATTTAAAATTTATGATATAATGGGGTTGATATGAGTGAACAAAATACTACCTATAAAGTAAATCAAAAAATTGTTTATCCAAGCCAAGGTGTTGGAACAATTCAAGAAATCAAAGAAAAAAAGTTTAAGGAACAAATGGTTCTTTATTATGTAATTTATCTTGAAGTTTCAGACATGACAGTTATGATTCCTGTAGATAAATGTGAAGATCTTGGAATAAGAGCTATCGTTTCAAAGGAAGAAGCTCTTAATGCCATAGAAATGATGGGACAAGATTTTGAGCCTATTACTTCCGATTGGAAATTAAGATATCAAATGAATCTTGATTTATTAAAAAAAGGAAGTATAAATGATATTGCTTCTATAGTTCGTTGTCTTTATCACAGAAGTAAAGTAAAAGAATTACCAATTCTAGAAAGAAAACTTTATGATTCAGCAAGAAAACTTTTAGAAGATGAGATTTCTTTTTCATTAGAGAAAACATCCAAAGAAGTTGAAGCAATGATTCATGCAAAGCTTGAACCAATTGGTCTTATGCATGCAAAACAACATACTACAATGAATAAAGATTTCATTGATGATGATGACGAAGATTTTCTTGATGAAAATGACAGTGCTGAAGATGAAGACGACGATGACGACGATGACGATATGATGGATGACGACGAATGATTGTTTCTGTGGTTATTCCCGCAGCTGGTTCATCTACAAGAATGGGAGATGGTAAGAAAAAGGAATTTTTACCTCTCCCTTCTATTTTATTTCCTAAAGAAAAAAAAACTTCTGTTTTGGCTTGTGTAATACAAGCTTTTTTAGTTTCATTTGAAAAATCTACTGAATTTACACTAAAATCAATTATAATTGCAATTCCTCAAAATCCTAATGCCGAAACAGAATTTCGAAAAGCAATTTTTACTTCAAAAAAAATTAAAGAACTTTTAGAAAAAATGCAGGTTGAACTTTGTTTTGTTCTAGGAGATGATACAAGACAAAAATCAATTTTTAATTGCTTAAAATTTCTAAAAGAAAATCATTCACCTGAACAGGTAACTATACATGATGGTGCTCGTCCATGGATTAAACCAGAATTAATTTACGAAGTTTCTAAACTCGCAAAGGGAAAAAGTGCAGCAGCTCCAATTATTCCTTGTGTTGATACTCTAAAAGAAATTGATTTAGCAGACAATTCAATAAAGCAACATCTTGATAGAAGTAAGTTAGGAGCAATTCAAACCCCTCAAGCTTTTGATTTTGAAATATTATATCAAGCAAATTTAAAAGCTAATGAAAATAGCTTTACTTCTACTGATGATACAGAAATCTGGAGTGCTTTTTCTGGCAAAAAAGTTTTTTATTGCGAAGGTGATATTCAAAATAAAAAAATAACTTACAAATCTGATATTTAGAAAAAGGATACAACTATGATAAGAGTTGGTTTAGGCTACGATTTACATACTTTAGTTCCAAATAGAAAATTAAAAATTGGTGGAATTGAGATACCTTTCGAACTTGGAGAAGATGGACACTCTGATGGTGATGTTTTGTTACATGCAATTACAGATGCTCTTTTAGGTGCAAGTGGTTTAGGTGATATAGGAGAATTTTTTCCTCCATCAGATATGAAATGGAAAGATGTAGACTCTAAAGTTTTGTTAAAAACTGCTTGGCAAGAAGTTGTAAAAGCTGGTTGGAAGTTAGAAAATCTAGATTGTGTTTTAAATATTGAAAAGCCTAAACTTTTACCTTTTAGAAATCAAATCATAAAATCAATTTCTGAAATTTTAGAATGTGATGAAAGTCAAGTTTTTATAAAAGCTAAAACTGGAGAAAAAATTGGAGAAATTGGCAAAAGCCAAGCAGTTGCAGCTTGGACAGTTTGCCTTCTTTCTAACTAATTTTAAGAAGTTCCTAAAATAAGTTCTACAGCACCAACTGATAAATCTAGTCGAGCTGCGATAGTTTCAGGATCCCAACCACTATGTGCTAAGTTTATAACAGTTTCTTTTATACTTGGTGTAATTGTATCTTTGCCACTAGTCTTAGGTAAGGTTCGTTTTGTAACTTCACCTAAAGTTTTTAATTTTTCAGAAACTCTTCTGTCTAAATCGTGCAACCGTTCTTCTGTTTTTGCAAGCCATCCATTAGAATCCTGCAATGTTTCAAAACGCCCCTCTGATGTAGAAATTATTTCATCCAATGAATCCAATTTAGAAATTGCATCTTTTACACGAGGAATATTTTCTTGAATTTTTTCCACATCACCCTTTAGATTATTAATCTTTTTAGGGAAATCTTCAGAACTTCTGTTACAATTTTCAAGACGGCGTTCAATATCCTTTAGATTATCAAATGCTTTGTCTACATCAGCAACGGTTTTATCAATAATTTCATTTTTCTTTTCAAGAATATCATATCGATTAGAAATATCGTTTAAAGTATCTTTGAATCGTCTTACATCCAATTGGTAGTTTTGCATGTCTGCATTTGTGTTTTCTAAATCTTTTATCTTTGAATCAATAGAAGATGATAAATTAATCAATGTGTTAAAATCTGCTTCGATTGAATCAATTCTAGAACGCTCTGAGTTCATATGTTTAAGATGTTGAGCGATATCATCTTCAATCTTTTTTACTTTTTCAAAATCGCTATAAATATTATCAAAAGATTTACTGATTGTTGAAATCTTTGCGATTTCATTATTAAGTTCTACAATATCAGATTTTAAACTTTCTTTTAATTCATCAGCCTTTGTAAAAACTTTGGATTGTTCAACAAAATCTGCCAAACGCTTATCAATATTATCCATTGATTTATTCAAGTTTGTTGCATCAGTTTGTAATTTGAATACCATTTCCTGAATTGTAGATTTTTCTTTTGTCAATGAATTTTCAATATCTGTGTTCTGTTTATTGATTTTTTGCTGAGTTTCTTCTAACATCTGTTGATATGATGTGTGAAGTCTACCAAGTAAGTCTTCAGATTCTTTTGTCAATTTTTCAATATTTTGTTGAATAGAATCTTTGCTTTCCTTTGTTTGACTAACATAATTAGAATAATCATTTTCAAATGTGACTTTTACCTTATTAATTGTATCTTGAGCACTTTGACCTAAACTTTCAAATTTATCATCGTAAATACCTTTTGCTTCTTCAAACTGATTATTGATTCGATTTTTCCATGTATCAAAGTCATTTCTAATTGCTTCTAATATCGCTGCAGCTTGATCTTTAGAATTATCTACTTCAGAAGAAATTGTTGTTAAGTGTTGAGTAATTTCTTGTTCAAAGTTAGTTACTTGTTCGTTCATAGACTGAATATATTTGTCAAATTCTTCTTTTAGATAATTTGAAGACTCTTCTTTTGCAATTGCAAGTTGATTATCATAATCTTGAGAGAATTTACCAATTTGGATTTCAATTTCCTCACCTTTTTTAGCAAGTAAATTTTCTCTAGTTGCAAATGAAGAATCGAGTCTAGAAAATTTATCTTCTAAACTTTCCTGTAGAGCGGATATTTTCTCTTTTAATGATTCAGTATATTCGTTTTCGATTTTTTGTTGTTTGTTTTGATAATTCTCTGTAATTTCATTTAATTTTGAATCAAAAGAAAACTTCCACTCTTCAAGTGATGTATTTAAATTATCTCCCCGAGTGTTAAGATTTTTAAAGAAATCTTCTTCAAAAACATTTAATTTATCAGAAACATTATCATAAGCCCTTTCTTTGAGTTCAGAAAGTTCACCTTCGAGACTTTGCATTTTTATTGTAAGTTCATCAGATTTTATTCTCATATCATTTTGAAAATCTGCGTAATGTTTTTTCTGTTCTTTTGAGAATAATTCAAAGTCCCCTGTAACTCTTTTTTCAATATCAGACATTTCTTGTCGTAAAGCACCTTCAATTAAATCTATATCAGAAGATGTTTTTTCAATTCTATCATAACGATAAATCATATCATTTTTCAAATCTAAAAGTTTTTTGTTTGCATCATTAAATACAAGATTACTATCTCTTTCATAATTTTCAGAAAGTGTTTTTAACGATGCGTTATATGCATTACTAGCTTGTGAAATTTGCTCACTAATATCTTTTATTAAATTAGAAATTTTTGTATCTGAGTCTTGTTTTATATTTGAAATATTTTTAGCAGTATCGTCATTAAACTGAGAAATTTGATTAGAAGTACTTTCTTTTATTTCTGCCAATTTCTGGTCACTTTCTTTAATAAATTGAGTAATTTCTGATTCACAATTTGATTTTATTTGTGCAAGTTTTTCAGTAACTAAAGAAAGTTCCCGAGTAATATTTTGAGACAAAGAAGTTGTTTCTGATTGAGCAGCCTTTATTTGCTCTTGGGTTGATAAAATATTTGACTTTATCATTTCTTTTAGAGTTGAAATATTTTCATCTGAAAGTTCTTTGTATTTAATTACTCGTTCTTGTGATTTTTGTTTTAGGTTTTCAAAAGCTTCAACTTCTAATGTCTCTGCTTTTTCTGCAGCAATTGCAAAAACATTATCAAAGGATTGAGTAATTTGTGAAACAATTTCTTCATTGCGTTTTAAAGCTTCAGTTGTTGTAGATGAAATATCTTCTGCCCTTGACTGAAATTCTTGTAAAAGATTTTTACCAATTTCGCTAAGCTGCTCAGAATTTTTCTTTTCAAAATTTTGTTCTATTGTAGGAATGCGTTTTTCTAGTACATCTAATAATTGTTTTTGGTCAGAAATTTTTGCGTCAAGTTTATCTATAATATTTGCTTCTTTTTTTATTCTTGAAAGATTTTCTTCTACCGCTAATGACATTTCAGTTAATTCTTTTAATGCAGAGTCATACTGGGAAATTTTTTCACCCATTTGAGTAATTGCAGAAATTTCTTTGTCTAAAGCATTTTTTTTATCTGTAAAATCTTGCTGAAATTTTTGTAAACTTTTTACAGATGCAATTGCTTGAGTTTTTTGAACATCTAAATCGATTGCTTCGTTTTTTATTGCTTCTTGTTGCTTAACAAAATATTCATCAAACTCATCCTTTATTTTATCTGTAAATTTTTTTACTTTATCCAAAGAACGATTGTTTCTATCTAAATATCTAAAAAAGACTGCCACACCAAGTGAAACAGCAAGAGAAATCAATACTGTAATCATAAATCCCCACCCAAAACATTAAATATATATATCTATTCTAACACAATTTTCTTTAATTGGCGATAGTTTTTGAATGAAATATCTGCTTGTTCTAGTTTTGAATTAAAAATTTTTCGCCAAAAAGGCATAATATATGCAGTTTTCATTCCAGCTTTCTTTGCCCCTAAAATATCAGCTCTTATGCTATTCCCAACATAGAGTATTTTTTCTGGAGATACATTTAAAGCTTTCGCAAAAGAGCCAAATGTATAAATGGAAGGTTTTAAAGCTCCACATTCTTCTGACCCCATAATAACATCGCATAAAGAAGATAATCCCCAAATATCACCTTTTTGCTCTGGAGGAAAGTCAGAAAGGATACCAATTTTCAAATTTCGTTTTTTACATTCTTCAAATAGTTCACGAACACCTTTGAAAGGTTTAATTTTCTTAAAAAAACACTTCATTCCATCGTAAACATTTTCTTGAATCATCTGTTTTGCTTGAATAGATGAAATTTTTAATTCATCAGCCAAAAGTCTTGCTTGATATTCATAGAAATCTGCCAAAGGAGCTGTTCTATGCAAAATCTTTCTTGCCCGATTATATGCAAGAAAAAAAGGTAAGCGTTTTAAAAAATACGGTAAAATTCGTATGTACAAGCTCATGTCAGAATAAAGAGTTCCATCAATATCAAATGCTATAGCTTCTATATCTTTCATCACTTTACATTTATACTATAATTAAAGGCAGCCTGTCCATCACTTTTTCCACTTTCAAAGCGCCATAATGCAATCTGACCTTTTATTTCAGCTTCAATTTCTGGAACAAGACTTCCAACTGGTTCAATCTTAATAGTTTTTGAATCAACACTTCCATCAAATTTTACAATAAAACTGATTTTTACAGTTTGGTTTCTTGAAACTTTACTTTCTAAAGATTGAGATATTACAATCGTAGGTTCCATAGGATAAATCAATTGCCGAGGAGCTAAAACACCAGAGGTTTCGTATGTAATTGAATCTGAACTGTTTTTTGTTACATATTTTGTAGAAGAAATTTTATTTAAGGCTTCTGATGTTGAAGACGAAACTTGAGTTTGTGAAGAACCTGCAAATCTACTTTCAGAAGCTGTTTGTACAGTTTGACTTTGAGAAGAAGATGCTGCCACCCCCTCAAATTCTTGAGTAATATTATTTTGTGATTGCCCAGCATTCTGAATAACATTATTTTGCGATTGAACAGTAGATGATTCGTTTCCAAAAATACTATCATCCCAAGTTGTAAGTTCTTTTTTCTTTTTTGCGTTTTCTGCCATAAGCTCTTCAATGCTTTTTTGATAAACAACTTCCCGTTTAGTCTCCTCCTTTTTTGTAGCTGTAGAAGTTTGAGAAGTAGTTTGTGTATTCTGAACAGAAGAATTTGTTGTTTTGCTAGAACTTGAGGATGTAGATTGTGCTATTTTTGTACTTGAAGGTTGAGTTTTCTGTTGTATTGTATTATTTTGAACAGTAGATTTTTTTTCAACTGGTTTATCTACAACTTTAGGTTCTGTTTTTTGAGGTATAGATTGTTTTTTTTCAAGAGGTTTCTGTTCTTCAATTTTTTGAGAAAGTTGATTTTTACTCTTTGTAATAGGAACATCTAGTTGTACAGAAATTTGAGTATATTTTTTTGGTTTTGAAACAGGAATTACAGCAAATAAAACAAATAAAACAAGGTAAAAAACACAAGTAATTGCAAAACTAACTGAGTCTCTATTTTTTTCAGAAATTAAAATTTTGTTTTTAGTCAACTGAAGTTGTCCTTAAATTTACAGCAGAAAATCCAGATTTTCGTAATACATCAAATAGTTTTACGATTGTACCATTTGTAACCATTTCATCAGCTTCAAGCATAATTGGATATTTTGATTTTTCTGTACTTCCTGTATCAAATGATTGCAAAGTCGTTTCCAGTTCTTGTATCGAAACTTTTGTGTCGTTAAACCATATATTTCCGTTTGTTTGAACAGTAATTGTAATTGAATCAAATGATGCACCTTCGGCAGTTTTTGACGATGGTAGATTTACAGAAATTGCTGGTAAAATTGCAAAAGTAGTTGAAACAAGAAAAAACAAAATTAATTGAAACACAACATCAATCATAGGAATCAAATCCACAGTTGCTCCTGATGACTTTGAAGTTAATGAACGACGAGTTATCATACAGAACCTTCTGTTTTTAATTTTTCAATTAATAAAATCAAATCCGCAGCAATTCCTTCCATGCGAATCATTTTTTTATTTACTTTTGAAGCGTAAAAATTATGAAAAATAATGGCAGGAATTGAAACCACAAGACCAGCCGCTGTTGTAACCAGGGCTTCCGCAATTGCACCTGCCAACAAAGCAGGATCTCCCATACTTGCTCCAGAACCTAAAACACCAAAGGCTTCGATATTTCCTGTTACGGTTCCTAAAAGTCCAAGCAAAGTAGAAATATTTGCGATTGTACCTAAAGAAGTAAGAAATCTTTCCATTTTTGGAAGTTGTAATGTAGCTTCGTTTGTAACTCCTTCACGAATTTCAGAAATTGGTAAAGAGTGCAAATCAATAGCTTTACCTAAAATTGTGCAAAGTGGAGTTCCCACAGCTCTACAATATTCTTTTGCTCCAGAAAAATTTCTTTTTTTAACAAGTTCTTTTATATCAGAAAGATTTTGTTTTTCATTTTTTTCAATTGATTTGTAATAAATAAATCTTTCAATAATAATAAATGTTGCAATTACTGCACAAGCAATAATTGGAATAATCCAGATACCACCACTTTTAAGAATTTCTAACACTTTAATTTCCTCCATAAACTATAAAGTATCTAAGCAAACTTTAGATAAAAATCTAAACATAATCAAGATAGAATCTTATCTATATAAAATATTTTATAAGTTAAATGATACAAAGATTGATGCTGATGGGCTATTTTTTACGTAAGGACCATACAAAGTTCGTTGGGTTCCTGTAAATAGTTTTACCATATCATTTAATTCAAACGAAAATTTAAATGATTTTGCACTACGCACATAAAATGAAAGTCCTGCGTCGGGAATTATATCACCTAAAATATCACGATTTCCACCAAAATTCATTGAAGACCAAACAGAAAATCCCCAATTATTTTTTGTAGGTACAAATGAATATAGCAAAGAAACTTCATGAGGTGCAATTCCTAGATTATCAGGAAGTTCAAGCCACCAAGCATTCCAAGACAAATCAATTTGTGATTTTTCAAAATAAAATAAGATTGAATATTCACTTGTAAGGATTGGTAAATTAAATTCTGAAAATCCGTATAAACCAGTTTCTTCATTTAATGTTGAATAGTCTGGTAGCAATAAATTATTTTTTCCAGTTGGCATAGAAAAATCTAGGTTAATATTATTTTGACAAAATTCTCCAAGAGGAAACATAAAATCAAAAGTAGCAAACCATTGAGTTTGTTCCGAAACTTGAATATCATTATAGATGATTGGATTTTGTTCTAAATAAAATACATTCTCAGAAAATGAACGCATTCCACCTAAAAGAGAAATTTCAACTATTTTAGAAAAATCGAATCCTATAGAAAATGGAACAAAAATATCTTTATTTACAAAAACAAGTCCCATATCAGATGTTAATTTTATATTACCAAAACTAAAATCCATATAATAAAGCAAATCTCCACGATGAAGCATAGAATCTACAGTTCCTTTAGAGGAGAATAAATCATATCCGCCTTCAAAATAACAAGTAAAAATTCCGGCATTGCCAGCAATACCTAAGCGTGGTGAAAAGTTAAATCGAAAAATATCTGATTTTAAATCAATATTTTCTTGAGATGGTACATAACTTGCGTACCAAGAAGAAAATACAGAAGCAATATTCCCGTAAAGTTGTAAATTATCAGAACAAGTAAAATCAAGATTAATACCAACTTTTCCTTGTTGTAAATTTGTAGAATAAAAAACTGGACTTAAATTTTGTAATCCGAATTGATGGTTAGTATAATCTCCAAGAAAATCAAGGCAAAAAACTTGATTAAAATTTATAGTACCGTCAACTTTTAGATTTGTGTTATTTCTAAAAAAACCTTTGTTACTTTCTTGTAACCCAAATCCATTTATGGTTTCATGAAAAAAATCAAAATTAAAATAATTATTTTTTTCTGAACGACTTAAGGCAAAATCGCCCATAAATAAACTTGGGAAACCTCCCCCTATCTTACCTTCAAAATAAGTAAAGTCATCAGAATTTTCATCAGAATACAATTCTACATTCTGTTCACTTTCAACATTTGGAAGTTGATTTTCAAGTTCTGGAAGAAGTTCCTCTGCTACAGGTAAAATATCTTTAAAATCTGGTAACGAATTTTCTTCAAGTTGTTGTTCTGTGCCTGAAATTGTTGTACTAACATCTTGTATTTCAATTATTTCTTGCGAAAATAAAAACATTGATTCAAAAATTAATATTATAAGTAGAAAATTTTTTTTCATAATTTTTCTATTCTCCTTATTCCGATATCAAAGAAAAAGCCCTTTGTGTCCATTGAGACGTTGGATATTTTTCTTTCATTGTAAGATATGTTTGTTTGCTATCTGCAAAACTTGAATCGCAATCAAATGCTTCTACAGCTCCGTATAAAGAACGACAAGCAAAATCTTTATCAAAAGAAGCAAAATACTGAGCAGCTAACAAAAAGTTTTTGCTAGCATCCTTATATTGTAATTTTTCTCTAAAATAAGATCCTAAAAGATAATATGCTTTTGCAAGATTTTCCAATTCTGGACCTGTATCTGATTTATTTGGAACACTTAAAACAAATTCTTGTAAAAGCTTAAATCCTTCTTCTTTAGTTGACAAAGTAGATATATAACTTTGTCCTAACTGAAATCCAGCCATTCTCCCTTGAACAGTTTTCATTCCACCTTCTCTTGAATAGACTGATAAAAGAGAAGCATTTTTTTCACTTTCTCCAGATGCAAGATAAGTTATTTCTTCAATATTCTTTTGGATATTTTTTTCATTTGCTTGTTCTGGATAATTATTCAACAAAGCAAGTCCAGTATTAACAGCATTCTCATAATCACCCTTTTGTCGATATATATCCATTAATTCTACCAATGAAATAAAAGAATATTCCGAAGTATTTTTTGTATTTGCGCATTCTTTCAAAAGAAGAATTGCCAAATTATCGTTACCTAATTTTTTTAAAGCAATCCCATTGTAATAACATACTTGTAAATAATATTTTCCATTTGGATAAGTTTTTCTGTATGTAGAAAATTTATCACAAGCTTCGCCCCAACGTGAATTTTCATAAAATAATTGACCTTGCATAAAAATTGATTCTTCTGCAATCTGGGAGTTTTGCCATTGAGAAGCAAGTTGTTGATAAACTTGGTCAGCTTTTTCTAACTGATTAGATTTTTTATATAAATCTGCCAAAATATACAAACATTTCAAAGCAGTTTCATTATTTTTATTTGAGTATGGTAAAATTAAAGAAATTGCTTTTTCATAATCTGAACTTAAAGAATAAAGTTGACAAAGATAGATTAAGCAATCAATTTTTTTGTTTTCAGAAATATCTAAATCACAAGCATTTTTACTAACTTGAATTGATTTGTCCAACCATTCTTTTGCAAAATCAGTTTCGGAATTTTGGTTATACAATGCTAAAGCACATTGACTTGCAAAAAATAAAGCTTTGAACTTTGTTTCATTAGGAAGAGTTTTTGCACATTCTAAAAATAGATCAAAAGAAGTTTCATTATTTTGTAGCTTAAACAAAGAATAAGCTTTGTAAAATTGTGCAAAATCTTTTTTTTCAGTTGAAGATTTTAAATGTTCATCCATATAGAAAATACATGAATTCCAATCTTCTTCAAGATAATATGCTAATCCTAAAAAATAATTTTTTAATTCTAAACTATTCCAATACATATTATTTTTTAGGTTTGATTTTTGCTTTGTTAAAAATTCAGTTTTACCTAAAACAAGATTTTCAAGAACACTATTTTCAAAAGCAATTTGAGATTTTTTTTCCTTTTCATAAAGTTTTGAAAAATCGGCTGAACTTTTAGAAAAATTAATTTTTGCCGTTAAAGTTTTACTCTCAAGAGTTGGTAAAGAAATTTTATTCAACACTTCTAAAGCTTTTTTGTTTTTGTTTAATTTAAAAAGTGAAAATCCATACCAATAAAAAACTTGTTCCTCTTTTTTTGTAAGCATGATGTTTTCTTGCAAAATTTTTTCTCCATAGAAAATACTTTTATTAAAATCATTTGCAAGTGCAGAATAAGAACACAACATCATATAAAAATATTTTTTGTTTTGAATGGAATTTTCTTCTAAAAATTTTACAGCAGATGAATATCCTTCCGTTTTAGATTTTATTGCTGCATTGTACAATAAAATTGTGTCCTTAAGAGTATCATTAAAACTTTCTGTAGATTGGGCAACATCGAAACAACGCATTGCATCGGAAAAATCGTCCTCGTTAAAAGATTCAATTCCTGTTTTCACCCAAAATTCAGAAATTCCTAAATTCTCTACATCATATTCTTCAGAAATTTTGGTAAAAAGACTTTTAGCTTTTTCAGAATTTCCGATTGCGTCAAAACTAGATGCAGCCATTAAAAGAATTTTTCTAAAATATTTTTCATTTAAAAAACTATGAATTGAAGAAGTTTTTTCGTACAAAGAACATACTTGTAAATAGTTTTTTTCTTCATAAAAATTTTGTGCTAGTAAAAATGTAAGTTCACCTTGATTATATGAATATCCATATTTTTCAATCAAGCTAAGTAAAATTGGCAATGATTTTTCGTATTCTGCAAGAAGATTATAACTTTTTGCAGAATAATATAATGAAGAAAAATATCGTTCATTAAAATCTGAATTTTTCTCTAAACTTTTTGCACAAGAATAAAAAGAAATTACTGCTTGTAAATAATTTTTTTTATCAAAGAAAATTCTTCCTTTGATAAAATCTACATCGGGATGAGTTTCTAATTGTTCTATCAAAGTAGAAGCTTCTTGTTTTCGTCCGAGCATATACAAGGCTTCTAATTTACATCGATTTGCTTGTTCAATAAATTTTGAATTTGGATGTTCTTTTTCTAATTGATTAGCATTTGCAATTACTAAAGAATAAAAACCTTTTTCAAGATTTAATTGAATGTCTTTAATTAACTGAAAACTTCCTAATGTTTTTTCAGTTTTTTGCGAGTATAAAAAATTATTCTGAAATTTTGCACTTTTAGTTTTTGCAAAAATATTTGTTGAAAATAACAATGAACAAAGTAAAAAGAATATAAAAAATTTGATTTTCATAGTTCACCTAAAAATTATTTTCGAAAAAAGAAAATAATATCTAAATTCCTTAATAATTATTGTGGATAAAATCTCTCAGAAGAGCGTAAACGAACTAGGTTTACAAAAATATTAGGATTTCGTTCCATGAACTGCTCAATTGACATTTCTTTTCCATTTTCGAAAACTGCCACAGAAAAAAATCCGTTTGCATCAAAATATGGAAAAAATGCTACACAACGATTATAAAAGATGTTTTCAGGAGTCATATCTCCTGTTTCACGCAAAGCTCCAAGATAAAATCTATCAGGTTCTGTTACAGCCAAAATGTAAAATAAGGCTTTTAACACATCAGTTGAGTAACCGGAATCTTGCATATAAACAGGAATCGATTTAACACCGTCAACTGTTAATTGAGAAGCAAATGGAGTAATCCTAACTTCGCACCCCGAATTTTTAAACGTATAAGTATTGCCAGAGGTTACAGAAAGATAAGCGGCTGCTAAATTTCTTGTCCAATCAAGGCTAAAATAAAGATTATATTTATCAGATAATGCATCTGCTCTTGAACCAGTACGCAAACTTACAGTTGGCATTTTTAGAGGCTCTAATTCCAAATTACTTCCTGCAATTGGCATAACAAGTCCGTCAACAATCCATTTTACAAAACCTGCTGAATCTACAGAAATACCACCATTTTCGGCAACTTCTTTTCGAGGTTTTCCATCAGAAATTTTTACAGGTTTTTGTTCTCCATCGTAACAAGCATCTTCTTGAAACTTAATTTTTTCAAGTTTTTCGCGAATAAAACCTATCATTTGCAGAGAACCATCGTACAAGTAATTTTCGATTTCTGTATATTCCCAAGGTAAACTTTCTCTTGTTGCTTCAACTACATCAGAAAAAGAAAGAGAATAAAGTTGAGAAAAGTCTAAGCCAACTGGTAAAGAACGAACAGCATACATTCCAAAGATAATAAAATCTGCAAAAACCTTTCCCTGCTCTTTCTTCATGCCAAAATTTCCTTGATATCTAAATTCAACATAAATTTCTGAATTTTGATGAAAGTAATATCTTATTGAAAGAGGAAGCCCTGTATTTTTATCCCTAAATAAAATCCAACTTCCTGCTAAATCATAAGGATAAACATCTAAAGTTACAGTTCTTTTATCTCGGGAAGAAATTAAATCAACCATCATTGGCTGACGAGGTGCAACAACAATAGCAAAAGAATCTTCAAATTCCTCTAAACGAACTTGAAAAACCTCTCCTGCAGAATTTTTGTAAACTTGAGATTGTTCTAGGCGTAAATATTTTAAATCACTAGTAAACCATCGATCTACCAGTGATTTTCGTATTTCTGATGAATCTGGAATATCTCTACCGTAATACTCAGCAAAAATCTGAAAAGAAAAAATACAGAGAATTGTTGTAAATATTACGGCAAATTTAAATTTATTCATGTTTTTCGTCAGGATGTCTTCCTTCTGGTGCGTTAGACAAGAGAAGTTTTAAGCGATTAAGCTGATTTACTTCACTTGAACCTGGATCGTAATCGATTGCAGAAATATTTGCTTCTGGGAATCGACGACGAAGTTCTTTTATCATACCTTTCCCAGTTACGTGGTTTGGCAAACAAGCAAACGGCTGAACACAAGCAATTGAAGGAACACCTTCGTTGATAAGTTCTACCATTTCTGCTGTTAAGAACCAACCTTCACCAGTGATATTTCCAAGTTGAACAATATCGTCAACGCCTTTCATTAAATCATAAATTGATGAAGGTGGCTCAAAACGACGGCTCTTCTTAAGTTGTTTTTTCATATATTTTCTGAAAAGTTCCAATCCCCAAACAAGCAATTTTGCATTGCGTTTTGTTTTTTTAGGGAAAGCCAACTGTTCATGACGGAAAATACCAGTTGAGAATGAATAGAAGAAGAAGTCTGCTAAATCTGGTACAACACATTCAGCTCCTTCTCGTTCTATTGTTCCAAAAATATCATTATTTGCTGTTGGATGGAATTTTACAAGAATTTCGCCTACAACACCAACACGAGGTTTTTTGATTGGAAGAAGTGGCAATTTATCAAAATCTTTAACAATGCCACGAATAAGTTTGTGGTAAGTTAATGTATTGATATGTTGCATTTTTTGTTGAATTCTTCCGTTCCATTTTTCGTAAAGTGCATTAGCAGAACCAGGAGTTGCTTCGTAAGGACGAACTCTGTAGAGAACACGCATCAAAAGGTCTCCAAGCATAATTGCTTTAATTGCTCTATCTGCTAAACTTGCTGTAATTTTAAATCCTGGATTTGACTCAAATCCTTGAGCACTTAAAGAAATTACAGGAATATGTCCCCAACCAGCATCAGACAATGCACGACGAATAAATCCGATATAGTTTGTAGCACGACATCCACCACCAGTTTGTGTAATAAGCAAACTTACATGGTCTAAATCGTATTTTCCTGATTTTAAAGCTGCAATCATTTGACCTGCAACCAAAATTGAAGGATAACAAGCATCATTATTTACAAATTGCAATCCAGTTTCTACTGCCAATGTATCAACTTCTGGCAAGATAACTAAATTATATCCTGAACATTGAAAAGCCCGTTGTAAAAGTCTAAAGTGAATTGGAGACATTTGAGGAGCAATAATTGTGTGAGTATATTTCATCTCCTTTGTAAAGACTTGTCTTGGGAATGCGGCAGATTTTTTTACGATTTCTCGTTTATGACGATTTCTTTCTTTTACAGCTGCAATTAAGGAACGGATACGAATACGAACAGCACCTAAATTTGAACCTTCGTCAATTTTGATAAGAGTATACATTCGGCTTTTTGCACCAAGAATTTCTTCAACTTGGTCTGCTGTAACTGCGTCTAATCCACAACCAAAACTTGTAAGTTGAACTAATTCAAGATTTGGCATTTCAGAAACGAAAGCACCTGCTCTATAAAGTCTGTTATGATATGTCCATTGGTCAACGATTCTTAAAGGTCGTTCAATAGAACCTAAATGAGCAACGCTATCTTCTGTAAGAACAGCTAATCCTAAACCTGCAATCAATTCTGGAATACCATGATTGATTTCTGGGTCAAGGTGATATGGCCGACCAGCAAGAACAATACCATTTCCACCACAACGAATGATATGTTCAAGAGCTTCTTCACCTTGAATTTGAACTTCACGACGGAATTTTGCTTGTTCTGTCCAAGCAGCATCAACAGCATCTTCAATTTCTTTTGCAGAAATATTGAATTTTTCGCCAAGTTCTTCAAAAAGACGTTCTGCAAGACGATGTTTATCATAAATTGGCAAGAAAGGATTCATAAATGTGATTGAATCATCTTGTCGTAAAGCATCGATATTATTTCTTAAAACTTCTGGATAACTTGTTACAATAGGACAGTTGTAGTGATTTCCAGCCCCTTCATCTTCCACCTGTTCATAAGGAGCACAAGGATAGAAAATAAACTTAACTCCAGATTTAAGCAAACTTTCGATATGCCCGTGAGAAATTTTTCCAGGATAACAAACTGATTCTGAAGGAATTGTTTCAAGACCGTATTCGTAAACATTGCGTGTTGAACGAGGAGAAAGTCTTACTCTAAATCCTAATTTTGTAAAGAAAGTAAACCACAATGGATAATTTTCGTAAATATTAAGAACTCGAGGAATTCCCACGTCACCACGAGGAGCATCTTCTTTTGGAAGTGGTTTATAACTGAACAAACGATTATATTTCCAAGCAAAAAGATTTGGCATTGGGCCATCATTTGTTCCTGCATTTGTATTTTTTGCGTTACTTGCATCTACAATTTCTGTGTCCCCTTCAAGTTCTGCACCTCTTTCACATCGATTTCCTGTAATGAATCGGCGTTTTTCGTTTCCTGTAGAGAAAGTATTTATTGTAAGCAAACAGTTATTGTTACATTTTCCACAACGGCGAAGTTCCAAATCTACTTTGAAATGCTCTAAATCTTCTAAAGTTGCCATTCCTGAGTGAATTTCTGGGCGAGGTGCGTTAGGATCTTCTCCTGGTTTTGGCATCATCAAGTCTTCCCATTGGTCCAAGGCGATTAAAGCAGCCCCGTAAGCACCCATCAAACCTGCTACATCAGGACGGAAAACATTTACACCTGAAATTTTTTCAAAAGCTCTAAGAACTGCGTCATTATTGAAAGTTCCACCTTGAACAACAACCTTTGTTCCAATTTCAGAAGCTTTTCGTAATTTAATTACTTTGAAAAGTGCGTTTTTGATTACTGAATATGAAAGTCCTGCAGAAATATCTGCTACGGTTGCACCTTCTTTTTGAGCCTGTTTTACACGAGAATTCATAAATACTGTACAACGGCTACCTAAATCTACTGGGCGTT
>CALBXN010000250.1 GCA_937890485.1 uncultured Treponema sp. | reverse complement strand
GCTTCAGGAGCATTGGAAATTTTACCTGATGGTTATGGTTTCTTACGCTCTCCTCAAAACAGTTATCTTCCTGGTCCAGATGATATTTATATTTCACCAAGTCAGATTAGACTTTTCAATTTAAAAACTGGTGATACAATTTATGGTCAAATTCGAAGTCCTAAAGATGGAGAACGATTTTTTGCTCTTTTAAGAATTGAAACTGTAAATGATGAAGACACACGAGCTGCTCAAACTCGTATTCCATTTGAAAATTTAACACCACTTTATCCTGATGAAAAATTACATCTTGAAACAATTACAACAGAATATTCAACAAGAATTATGGATTTGTTCTGTCCAATAGGGAAAGGTCAGCGTGCGTTGATTGTTGCTCCTCCAAAGGCTGGTAAAACAATTTTAATGCAAAAAATTGCAAACGCAATTACAACAAATCATCCTGAAGTTCATCTTATTGTTCTTTTAATTGATGAGCGTCCTGAAGAAGTTACAGAAATGGAACGTTCTATCAATGCAGAAGTTATTTCTTCTACATTTGACGAACAAGCAACACGACATGTTCAAGTTGCCGAAATGGTACTTGAAAAAGCTAAACGATTAGTTGAACATAAAAGAGATGTTGTTATCTTCCTAGATTCAATTACCCGACTTGCTAGAGCTTATAACCAAACAGCTCCTACTTCTGGAAAGGTTTTGTCTGGTGGTGTTGATTCTAATGCTTTACATAAACCAAAGCGATTTTTTGGTGCTGCTCGTAATGTAGAAGAGGGGGGAAGTCTTACAATTATTTCTACTGCACTTATTGAAACAGGTAGCCGTATGGACGAAGTTATCTTTGAGGAATTCAAAGGTACTGGAAATATGGAAATTGACCTTGAAAGAAAACTAGCAGAACGAAGACTTTTCCCTGCAATCAGCATAAAAAAATCTGGAACAAGAAAAGAAGATTTACTTCTTACAGAAGAACAACTTCAAAAGATTTGGGTGCTTAGAAAAGTTATTAGCCCAATGGATGATGTTGAAATTATCGAATTGATACTTGATAGAATGTCAAAAAGCAAGGATAATGAAGCTTTCTTGCGTTCAATGAATACTTCTGATATGGGGTAGATTAAATTTTAATTATTTTGTATAATGTAACAGTTATATATAAATTTGAAGTCTTGTGAACTTAGTTTGCAAAAGCTCTATTTTCGGGCAAGGCTTTTCAAATATTTGGAGGAAAACATGAAAGAAGGTATACACCCAAAGTACGAATTAACAAAAATCACATGTGTATGTGGAAATGTAATTGAAACTCGTTCTACAGTTCCTAACATCAATGTTGAAATTTGCTCAGCTTGTCACCCATTCTTTACAGGTAAACAAAAATTGGTAGACACAGCTGGTCGTATTGAAAGATTTAACAAACGTTACAATATTAAAGGCTAATAATTGTATTAAGTTTGTAAAAATGAAAAGCTTTCTGTTCTTTAGAATAGAAGGCTTTTTTTATGTCTAAAAGTAAAATAATAAAGAATTTTCAAAAATTTGTTTTAGTTAATTGAGTTTTTTTATTTCCCAACATTTATGAATTTTTTTATTTTTAAAATCTTCTGGAATGGTTGCGTTTGTAATATCTTTTACAGTGATGTTTGATGGTAGTAAATCTGTATCAAATTTAAGTTTTTTACTGTTTGTAGAAAAGTATAAAATTCCAGCTTGGGTTAAGCATTTTAAACAAAGTTCAATAAATTTTGACCAATCTCGATTTATGTCTAAATCATTTTGTGTTTTTTTAGAATTTGAAAAAGTTGGTGGATCTAAAATTATTATGTCGAATTTTTCATTATTTTTTTCTAAAAATGATTTTACATCGCTATTTATAAAAGTGTATTTTTCATTTGAAGAAGATAATCCGTTTAGTTCAAAATTCTTTTTAGCCCAAGATAAATAAGTATTTGATAAATCTACTGATGTAACTTTTTTTGCTCCTGATTTTGCAGCGTAAACTGAAAAAGAAGCTGTATAACAAAATAGATTTAAAACGGATTTATCTTTTGCTTGTTCTTGTACAATTTTTCTAAGTGGACGATGGTCAAAAAATAATCCAGTATCTAAATAATTTGATAAATTTACTAAAAATAAATGACCTTGCTCAATAACTCGGATAAGAACAGAATTTTTGTTTTCTTTTTCGTATTGATTTTCGCCTTTTTGTTTTTTACGAATTTTTAAGAAAATATTATTTGTACTTACTTCTAAAAGAGTTGCAACCTTGCAGGATAAAAATTGTAACCAAGAATTTTCTTCTTTTTCATCTTTTTCGTAAGGGCGTTCGTATAAATAAAAGACAAGAAATTTTTCACTAAAATTTGTGTTTTCGTCAGCTCTAAAACCTTCATAAAAATCTATTGCTAATGGTATTTCTGGAATATCTTTATCATAGATTCTGAATGATGAAATATTGCATCTTTTTGCCCACTTTTTTAAGTGTTTAAATCGTTTAAAGATTCTATTACATAAAATTTCAGCTTGATAATCAATTTTTTCCATAAAATCATTCTTTAATAAGTTTTGGTTTTCTTGAATCCATTTTTACACACAAAAGAGCATAGCCCGAAGTTAAATCTTCCTGTTGTGAAACTATTTCTTGTGGAAGATTCAATTTTTCATTTGTAAAATTCCAAATAGCTTTAATTCCAGCTCTAACAATTCTGTTTGCTGTACTTTGTGCATACTGAGAAGGAACTGTTAATACTGCTATTGTAACTTCTAAATTTTTTACATGTTCGTTTAATGTATTCATAGAAAAAACAGGAATTCCATGAATATTAGTACCAATTTTTTTTTCATCACAGTCGAAGGCTGCAACAAAATTTAATCCATGACTTTGAAATCCTTGATATCCTGTTAATGCTGATGCAAGATTGCCTGCACCAACAATTATTGCATTTCTTGTATCATCCCAACCTAAAAAATGTTCAATGGCTGAAATTAATGGAACTATTGGATATCCTTTTTTTGGTTTTCCTACAATTCCTGTAATTGCTAAATCTTTACGTACTTGAATTGGTTCTATTTGTAATTCTTGTGCCATTACTGTCCCTGAAATAAATTCATACCCTTCTTCTTGAACTTGGCGTATGTAATTTAGATAGGAAGGTAATCTTTTTATTGAAGGAGTTCCCAAAATTTTTTGTTTATCCATTTAGTTTCCTTTTATAATTCTCTTTCAATGTATTACTTCATTTTAATATAGATTATATCTTTTTACAACATATATTATTGATAAAAATTTTTCCTTATTGTATTATAGAGTATTATGAGAGCAACTCGTGCGATAATTCACTTAGATAATTTGCGTTCAAATATAAATGAAATAAAAAAATTAATTCCACTAAATACAAAAATTTGTTTTCCTGTAAAAGCTGATGGCTATGGACATGGTGCTGTAGAACTTTCTAAAGTAGCACTAGAAGAAGGTGTTTACTGTTTGGCGGTTGCAACTGTTGATGAAGG
>CALBXN010000249.1 GCA_937890485.1 uncultured Treponema sp. | reverse complement strand
CAAGGGTTGCTTGTTCAGCATCCAGATTATGAGGTGGAACTTTATCTCTTAACTGGGAAGAACTCATAATTTATCCTAAATTATTTATCAGCTTCAGCCTTTGCATCTTGAGCTACTACATCAACAGTAACTTCTGCAACGCTTGATTCATAAAGACGAACTGTAACAACATATTTTCCTACGCTCTTAATTGTAAGACCAGGAACATCAATGCGTTTGCGTTCAATTTCGAATCCTTCTTTGTTGAGAGCATCTGCGATTGTGTGGCTAGTAACAGCACCATAAAGTTTACCGTTTGAACCAGCTGGCATTGGAATAACGATATTTGCACTAGAAAGTTTTTCTTTAAGACTAGCAGCATCTTTTCGTTTTGCTTCTTTTTTAGCTTCGATTTCTTCTTTGCGACTTTCAAAATATTGAACTGTTAAGTCATTATATGGAAGTGCAAGATTTCTTGGGAAAAGATAGTTACGAGCATATCCGTTTGCAACTACTTTTACATCACCTTCTTCTCCAAGGTGTTTTACATCAGCATTTAAAATTACTTTCATATTTTTTCAAGCTCCTCTAAAAATTAGCAGACGTTACCAGGAGTTGGATCGTCTGCTTTGAAATATAATCAATATCACATAAATAAGTGATTATGATTTAAATATAAATTATTCTGTTACGAATGGCAAAAGACAAATTGCTCTAGCTCTTTTGATTTCAAGAGCAAGTCTTCTTTGATGTTTTGCACAAGTACCTGTGATTCTGCGAGGTAAAATCTTTCCTCTTTCTGTTGTGAATCTGCGAAGACCATCAGCATCTTTATAATCGATTTTAGCTTTGTTTGCACAGAAACGACAAACCTTCTTGCGGAAGAAAGTTTTACTTTTAGCTCTTTGTGTTTTATCGTCTGAATCACGCATAACATCTTGCATTTGAACATCTGGTGTTGTGTCAATATCTTTAATCATTTCGTCTGACATAAATTCAACTCCTTAAATTAAAATGGAATATCTTCTGGGAAAGAAGAATCAGAACCATAAGATGAACCTGGATCATATTGATCTTGAGGAGCATCATATCTTGGCTGATAGGAAGAAGCTTGATTTTGTGAATATCCCTGATTGTACCCCTGAGGATTATTATTAGCAGGAGCAAATCCACCTGCATTAGAATAATTACCTGAACCAGTATTTCCACCAAGCAATTGAACATTATTAGCAACAATTACTATTCTGCTATGAGTTTGTCCGTCTTTTTCCCATCTGTCCTGTCTTAATTCACCGTCTACGGCAATTTGTTTACCTTTTGAAAGGTATTGTTTTAGGCTTTCAGCAGCTTTGCCGTAAAGGTTAATATCAAAATAACTAACCTCATCAATCCACTGATCACCACTCTTTCGTCTGCGATTTACAGCTATAGAAAAACTAGAAATAGCCAATCCACCTGGAGTATATTTCAACTCAGCATCTCGAGTTAATCTTCCAATAATTGTTACATGATTTAAATCAGCCATAACAGTTCTCCTTAATAGCAAAAGTTAATTTTAGTCTTCAACGCGAACAAAAAGAAATTTGAGAAGATCTGCGTTCAATTTGAATTGGCGATCAATCTCAACGATTTTTGCTGGATTAGCAGTAATGTTAAGAAGTAGGAAACGTCCTTTTTTTTGTTTTTTTACTTCATAGCAAAGGTCACGATCACCGTAAGGTTGTTCACTTTGGATTTCTGCACCAAATTGTGAAAGTACATTTTTTACGTTTTCAAGACCAGCTTTGTACTTATCTTCCTGTAATGGATAGATAGTCATCAATTCGTATTTTCTCATTTGAGACTCCTTATGGATTAATAGAAATGTCATACGACATTCCAAGGGGTTTATTAATATTAACAAAAATTTAGATTTTCGTCAATAAGAATGAGAGTTATATCTACAATTTAACTATACAAATTACTAGAAATATTATTTAGTAGACTAGTTTAAAAAATTTATATATAATTTACACATGCGTATAACAGGTGGAGTTTTAAAGGGAAGAAGCATCAAATGTCCAGATGGAATTATTAGACCTGCAATGGACAAGATGAAAGAATCCGTTTTTTCAATTTTACAAGATATTACAGATTTATCATTTTTGGATTTATTTTCAGGTTCAGGAAGCATTGCAATAGAAGCATCTTCTAGAGGTGCCAATCCAGTAACATTAGTTGAAAAAGACAAAATAAAAATAAACACAGTTCTTGAAAATGTATCAATAGCTCCTAATAAAATTACTTGCAAATTCATGGCAGTTGAATTATTTTTAAAGAGAAACAAAGAGCAATTTGATTTAATCTTTTGTGATCCACCATTTCCATATAATTTTCATGAAGATTTGGTTGGAATGTGTTATAGATACAACGCGTTAAAGCCTACTGGAACACTTATGATACATCGTCCTAGTGAAAAAAAACTTCCAGACAAAATTGAAGGTTTAACTCGTGTTGACCAAAGAATCTTTGGTCGTTCCATAGTTGATTTTTATAAAATAATTACTTGACTATTTGAATAATTCAAGTAAAATTATATTAAGCGGTTTAGTTAAAATGAACGAAGAACTTAAAAATAAAATGAACCAAGTTAATCAAAATCAAGGATTCATTAAAGTTACTGATGCTCCTATTTCTACTCTAACTTCAGAACAAAAAGCTATATTAAATCGCAAAGGGAATATGCTATTTAATCAAGGGGATGTTGAATCTGCAAGAAGGTTGTTTATTACAACAGGATATTCAGATGGACTTACTCGCATTGGAGATTATTATGCACAAAATTCCCAAAAAGAGTTACAGGCTTTAAAGCTGTACTGGCTAGCACATAATAAAAGAAAATCAGAACCGATTATCCAAAAAGTAGCTACCATTATTAAATTATTAATAAATAACGAGGATTGAAAAATGGAAGATTTATTATCAACACCAAATTTTGAAGAAAACATGTTTGTTGACAATGTTAGCAATTTACCTACAGAAATTGATCCAATAACACAACAAATTTCAGAATTGTCAAAAAAGGGTTACCAGTTATTAAAAGAAAATGATATTGAAGGAGCAGAAAACGCCTTTAGAGAAATTCTTAAAATCGAAGATAATAATAATTATGCCTTAGTAGGTTTAGGAGATTCTTCAAGAAAGCAAAATAATTTTAAGGCTGCAATTGATCATTACTCAAAATGTTTAGCTTTTCATCCAGGAAACAATTATGCTCTCTTTGGACTAGCAGATTGTTACAAAGCATTAAATCAATATCATAGAGCTATTGAAATTTGGGAACAATATCTAGTTCACGATGATAGAAATATAACAGTTTTAACTAGAGTTGCAGATGCTTATAGAAAAATAAGAGATTTTAGAAAATCAAAACAACTCTATTTAAGAGTTTTAGACATGGAAGAAAATAACGCCTATGCTTTAATAGGTTTAGGTCATCTTCATTATGACTTCAAAGAATATCGTGATGCTCTTTACTATTGGACTAGAATGTTAGACTTAACTGATATCCAAGTTGATATTCGTGTTTTAACATCAATTGGAAACTGTCACAGAAAATTAAAAACATTTGATAAAGGTGTTCCATATTTTGAAAGAGCTTTGGCTATGGATCCTAAAAACTTCTATGCTCTATTTGGTCTTGCAGATTGTTACAGAGGAATGAATCAACAATATCGTTCTGTAGAATATTGGAATAAAATTTTGGCTCTTGATCCTAACAACAAAGTTATTCTAACTCGTGCAGGTGATGCTTACAGAAATACAGGTGATTATGAATTAGCTAAAGAATATTATAACAAAGCATTAAATATCGAATTTGATATTTACGCTGTTTTAGGTCTTGCACTTATCAGCAAAGGACAAGGGCGTTACGAAGAAGCAATTTCAAGTCTTACAAGATTAAAACAAGCAGATCCAAAGAACTACAGACTTTATATTGATTTAGCAGATTGTTATATGAAATTAAATCAAAAACAAAATGCTATTGATATTTTGCACGAATTCCAAAGACTAGGAATAAAATCTCAAGCAGTTAATGAAATGCTTGAAAAGATACAAAATACTGATCATCCTTTTAGTATGTAAGGCAAAAAGGACAGTTTATGTATAATTCAGACTCATTAATCTCCATTTCAGGATTAAATTGTGATGATTTAGTTGAAGCATTAGATTTAAAGCAGAAATATCGTGCAAAGCAGATTTTTAAATGGATTGCTTCTGGAGCAAAATCATTTGATGAAATGACAAATCTACCAGAGCAAATGAGAAAAGAATTATCTGAAAAAGCTGTCCTTCGTTCTTCAAAAATTTCACAAAAATTAGTTGATCCTGATGGAACTGTAAAATTGCAACTTACCCTATTTGATGGTTCTTGTGTAGAAACAGTTTTATTACTAGACGGTAAAGGAAGAAAAACAGCCTGTGTTTCTTGCCAAGTAGGTTGTGCAATGGGATGTGCTTTCTGTAAAACGGGAACATTAGGATTTTCGAGAAATCTTACAGCTAGCGAAATTGTAGAACAATTTTTATACCTAGAAGATGAATGTGAAAAATTAGACAACATTGTTTTTATGGGAATGGGTGAACCTATGTTAAATTTACCTGCAATCCGTAAAGCAATTGAAGTCTTAACTTCTCCAGATGGAAGAAATTTATCTCCAAGAAGAATTACACTTTCAACTTGTGGCGTGATAAAAGGAATTTACGATTTAGCTGATAATGGTCCAAAAATCAGACTTGCAGTTTCTTTGACAACAGCCAATCCTGAATTGCGTGAAAAACTGATGCCAATAGCAAAATCTAATCCATTAAATGAATTAAAAAAGGCAATTGCCTACTTTATCGAAAAAACTGGTAAAAGATGTACTTTAGAAGCCGCTTTAATCGGAAAAACAAATACAGATGAAGATTCTGCAAACAAACTAATAAATTTTGCTAGAAATATGGACGTTCACATAAATTTAATTCCATGGAATCCAATAAAAGAATTACCATTGGAAGAACCTTCAAAAAATGAATGTTATCGCTTTTATAATAAACTAGAAAATGCTGGTCTAAAAGTAACCATCAGAACCCGAAAAGGTGAAAAAATAGGTGGTGCTTGTGGACAGTTAGGCAAAGTAAATACTCTTTAGAATTTTGCAAAATAATTTGTGCCAGAAAAAAACTGGCTTGTAATATTGTTTTTAATAAATATTCCCAAAAGGCTCTCAACTAAAATTGCCCCACGACCTGCTCGAGCGTCGTTTCTCTCCGCAAGGCAGGTGTGTGTCAATTTCAGTTTACGCCTTTTGAAACAGTTCGCTTAAAGTCATTTTAACCAGTTTTTTTCTGTACTAGTTGTGATTTTGCAAACTTTTTGCGTTATGCGAAAAAAAGGCGGTGTTGTGTTAGTGCTGAGCTTCGCTTGCAAGGCTTTTAGTAAGACTTCGGCTTACAATCAAGTTTTGTTTTACAAAACTTGTCAGTTTGGTTATTTTCGGCTACGCCATTTTTTTTTCTGTATATATTGTGATTTTGCAAAGTTCTTTCGTTCGGGGAGAAGTTGAAAGAATGTACAAACCTGAATATAAAGTACATTCTTGATAGCAATCGATAGCTTGCGACGTCTACTATTTTTTCGTAAATACGGCGATGTATAGTTTTTTCTCCAATAAAATAAAAATCACACGGATGTCAGAATTGCTAACGCAATTCTATTCTGTCATTCCGAACTTGATTCGGAATCTGTCTAAATAGATGCTGAAATAAGTTCAGCATGACACATTTTCCGCACACCTTTATTATCAAGAGAAAATTGAATTTTAAATAAATTTTGAAGAAAAATTTTTCAAAAATCTTGCAAAACTTAAAAAATACTTTTTAGTTGGATATTTCTGTGATATAATGCAAAATGTAAAGTGAAATTTATTAAAATAAGGAGATAAATTTTATGAAAAAACTAAATCTCAGTTTACTAATTTTATTGTTATCAATTAGCATGATAGGATTTACAGGCTGTAAAGACCCAGAACCAGCCCACGAACACACATTTTCTGATTCATGGTCAAAAGATGGAACTTACCACTGGCACGCCGCAACATGTGGACACGAAGTTACAGAAGGCAAAGCAGCACACAGTTTTGGTGATTGGACAACAACAAAAGAAGCCACCGAAGAAGCAGAAGGCAGCAAAGAACGAACTTGTACAGTATGTGGATATACAGCAACAGAAGCAATTGAAAAACTAGCACATACACATAAGTTTGCAGAAGAATGGACAAAAGATGAAACTCACCATTGGTATGCCGCAACATGTGGAC
Source organism: uncultured Treponema sp. (assembly GCA_937890485.1). Classification (GTDB taxonomy): domain Bacteria; phylum Spirochaetota; class Spirochaetia; order Treponematales; family Treponemataceae; genus RGIG9060. The sequence goes on along the minus strand of CALBXN010000249.1, from coordinate 173 downwards.
ACGACGTTACAGACAGCAAAGCAGCACATACATTTGGCAACTGGACAACAACAAAAGAAGCCACCGAAGAAGCGGAAGGCAGCAAAGAAAGAACTTGTACAGTATGTGGATATACAGCAACAGAAGCAATTGCAAAACTAGAACACAAACACACATATTCAGAAGACTGGACA
>CALBXN010000248.1 GCA_937890485.1 uncultured Treponema sp. | reverse complement strand
AATTACAATATCACTGGTATTGTAATGAAGGAATACCACTGCTGTCACAACTGCTACAGCTAAATCCAATAACCCTTTTAATAATTCGCCCCAAGGCTTTTCTGCTGCATCATCAAAGTATCCTGTTAACATTTCAACAATAATAAGCACCAAATAAATCGCTATTTCTATATTCATCTGTGCAAATAAAACTGCTGAGATTGCAAAAGTAAATACGAAAATAATACCTGCTCCTCTTGGCTTGCCTGCAGAAAGACTTCCATCATGGGCAAAAGCTCTACCCATATCTCTTGGCAGGAATTTATTGAGTTTTGCAATTGCTACACAGGTTGCAGAACGAGGGGAATTATCCAAGATTGCCATTTCTCCAAAAAATTCACCTGGCATTAAGATATCAAGATTTTTCTTTTTACCATTTACGCATTTTACAAGTTGAACTCTACCAGATTGAATTAAATAAAAACAATCTCCTGGTTCATATTCGGAAATTATAACAGAACCACTTTCAAAAGTTTTTGCAAAACGAGAAAAAGCAGGTAAAGAAAATTGTTTTAATCCAGAGGAAATTGAAGACGGTACAAAATCTTCAGAATTATTCATAACTTTTTCACGTGTCTGTTGTAATTCCATTCGCTTTTTAGAAGCTAAATAAAATTGTTTTAATACATTTGCATTTGGTGCATTAGGAAATCTTGTAAAAAATTTTACGCATATATCACAGCATGCTTTGTATTGGTTGTCTTCATAAAAACTTTGTGCTACGGATTGCATTCCAGCAAATTGAGAAACTTCTTCTTGGCTATTGAGTATAGATTCTGTCTTTTTGTGAATATTTCTTAATTGTTTAGAAAAAACTTTAAGCATTTTTAAGATAACTGCTTTATTAGTACTAAATAATTGTTCAAATTCAGAAAGTGACATGGAAACTGTTACAGAATCTGTAAGAACTGTTGCTGTTTCTTCTCTTGGAAAATGACCAAAAGCAGATTTTACACCGAAGAATTCTCCTTCTTTGATATGTTCTACAACTGATGATCCTGTTTCAATATCAACGCTTGTGAGTAAAATATAGCCTTTTTGCAAAATAAAAATTCGTTCATCTCTATCTCCGGAAAAGTAAATGATAGAGCCTTTTGTATATTGCATAGTTTTTGGCATATTAAATCCTTATAAAACAAAAAATTTGTCTAAAACTCATCTAATATTCTAACATAAATTATAAAAATATGCTATCCTTTTTTATGATGATAGATTTACATACTCATTCAAATTGTTCAGATGGAGATTTATCTCCTGAAAATCTTGTAGAATACGCAGTTTCAAAAAATATTTCTGTTTTGGCTTTAACAGATCATGATACAATTTCTGGTTTAGATATGGCAGAAAAAACAGCACAAAAATATGGAATCGAATTTATAAAAGGAATTGAACTTGGAATAGAATGGCCTTCAGGTGAATTTCATCTTTTAGGCTATGGACTTTCTGATATTTCTGAAAGTTTACTTGATTTAATTTCAACTCTTCAAAAAAATCGTGAAGAAAGAAATTTAAGAATTATCGAAAAATTAAAAGATATAAATATAAATACTTCTCTTGAAGAATTATACGAAATTTTTAACACAAAAAATATTTGTCGTCCTCATATTGCTGATTTTTTAGTTCAAAAAAAGAAAGTGAAGAATCGACAAAAGGCCTTTGATTTGTATCTTGCAAAAGGTCGTCCTATTTATGAAAAAAAAGTTGGTATGAATTTAGATGTTGCAATTCAAGCAATAAGAGATTCAGGAGGAATTCCTGTTTTAGCACATCCTCTTTCCCTTTATGTTTCATGGGGAAAAATGGAAGGAGTTTTGACTGATTTATACGAACGAGGAATTTGCGGTTTAGAAGCATGGCATTCTGGAGTTAGATTAAGTGAAGCAAAACGTCTTGAAGAACTTGCAAGAAAACTAGGATTTTTTGTAACTGCAGGAAGTGATTTTCATGGTGAAAAGGTGAGAGCAGACAGAAAGATTGGTCATACTGCTGGTGGAACAAAAATTGATGAGAGATTTTGGAGATTTGAACTAAAAATCGCTTTGGAAAGTAAAAAAAATTAATTTTTTTCTATTTTTTTTTCAAAAAGTTAGTAAAAATTTCACTTTTGAAATGATAATAACTATGAAGTATTTCTGGAGCGGAGGAATATGCACATAGTTAGTTTTTCGCCTTTTGGATATGAAGGCAATATTGTTTCTGTAGAGGTAGATTTACGTAGAGGGATTCCTGCTGTTGATTTAGTAGGTTTAGCTGATAATGCAGTAAAAGAGGCTAGAGAAAGAATGCGGTCAGCTATAATCAATTCAGGATTTGAATTTCCGAAAGAGCGAGTTCTTATAAGTTTGTCGCCAGCAGACTTAAAAAAAGAAGGCGCTGGATTTGATTTAGCCATGGCTTTAGCAGTTTTAATAAACCCGATAGAAGATAATTTATTAAAAACAACTGTTCTTGTTATGGGTGAATTAGAACTTTCTGGAAAATTGCGTCCCGTAAGAGGAGTTCATGCAGCAGTATCTACAGCAGTTTCTCTAGGAATTAAAACATGTATTGTATGTTCTGAAAACGCTCCAGAGGCTTCAGGGATTAAAGGAATAAATGTAATTTCTTGTAATACTTAAAGAGAAGCCTATGAATCAATTATTTGTTTGCAAGAAAAATCATTAAATATAAATGAGGATAGTTTTCCACAAGATAATGATGAATTAGAATTTTCTCCAATTGATTTATCTCAAGATTTTTCTTTAATAAAAGGAATGCCATTTCTGGTACGGGGCTTACAAATTGCTGCAAGTGGTGGACATAATGTAATTACTTATGGACCTCCTGGTTGTGGAAAAACTTTAGCAATGCAAAGATTTTCTTCTTTACTTCCTTATTTATCAAATGAAGAATCTCAAAGCGTAACGCGAATTTACAGTTTGGCAGGATTATTACCACCAAAATCATCTTTGATAAAAAAACGACCTTTTAGAATGCCTCACCAAAGTGCAAGTTTAGAAGGAATGATAGGGGGCGGAATAAATTGTCGCCCTGGAGAAATTTCTTTGGCACATAATGGCATTTTATTTTTAGATGAAGCGGCTGAATTTAGAAGTTCTGTTTTACAATCTTTAAGAGTACCCATTGAATCAGGAAAAGTAACTCTAAGTAGAGCAGGGCGACATACGGTTTTTCCTGCACAGTTTCAACTTTTAATTGCAACAAATCCATGTCCTTGTGGAAATTTTGGAAGCGATAATAAAATTTGTGTTTGTTCTGCTCATTCCGTAGAGCAATATTGGAAAAAATTTTCAGGACCCCTTTTAGATAGAATTGATATACGAATTCCTGTTTTTAGTTCTTCAAAAGATTTATTAGCCGATGATAAAACAGATTTATCCACAGAAAAAAAATCTTTTTCTACAGAATTTTTAAGGCAAGATATTGCAAAGGCAATCAAAGTACAAAAAAGTCGTCAAGGAAAATTAAACGCCTATTTAACTCCTGAAGAAATAAATTATTTTTGTAAACTTGATTCAGAATGTACTGATTATTTAAACGAACAAATTGAAAAAAATGATTTTTCTGCAAGAGCCACACACAGTTGCATAAAACTTGCTCGAACTATCGCCGATATGAAGGAATCTTATAACATCGAATTACAAGATTTAAAAGAGGCCGTTTCATATCGCAAAAATGAAGGTGGAATCAATTATTGCTTTTAAGTTTTGACAGAATATATTAACTATGATAAATTTGATATTGGAGTATGCTATGAAAGGAATTAGTATTGCTTTAGACAACCAAAAGAATTGTAACAAAACTTCTAGTGATTTTGAAAAAGAAATTTATTTAAAATTACAAGAAGCAGAAGAACAAGAAATGAATATAACTAAACGATTTTCTTCTGATGAAGTTTTGCAAATTCTTCAAGAAAGAATAAAAGCAAAGTTTAATGTATAAAATTGAGTTTTTACCTATTGCACTCGATGATTTAGTAGAAATATCCGATTATATTTCTACTAAACTTTGTAATCCGAGAGCAGCTCAAAATCTATACGAGGAAATAATTTTTGAAATAGAAACTCTTTCTCTTTTTCCCTATTCAGCTCCTATACTCATTTTAGAGAATCATTTAAAAAGAAAGTATAGAAAATTAATAGTAAGAAATTATTTAGTTTTTTATTGGGTAGACGAAGATAATAAAACAGTAATTATATCTAGAATTGTGTATGGAAGAAGGGATATAAAAGATTCATTATTAATTGACTAAGCTAACGCTCTAGAAACTTCTTCTGTGATTCGTGTGTGTAAATCTTGGCAAAGTTTTTTGTAAATTTCGTCTGATAAATCTGTGATAAGTTCGCTTTTGTTAAGTACGGGGATGTTATTTTCTTTATGTTCTTGTTCAAAAAGTTTACTAGGTTCAATTTTTAGAGTTTCTGCAATTAAGTCTATTGTTTCTGGTTTTGGAAATTTGTGTCGACTTTCAATTTCTGTAATGTAAGTATATCCATAACCGATTTTTTCGGATAATTCTTCTTGTGTAAAACCAGCCTTTTTTCTATAAAATTTTAAATTTTCTCTAAAAATTTCTCTTGTACCCATAGACTATATGATACTCTTAAAAATACATATTTTTTATAGTCATTAAGCCTTGATAAATTTATACTGTAATGATAAAATGTACTTAACGACTATATAAAGTATAGTTGATAAGTACATTTTATGAAGTCTGCAATGACTTTAATCTACAAAGGAAGGTTTTTTATGAAAAAAATTATTTTTGGTGCATTATTAGTTTTAATGATGTTTGCATTTGTTGGTTGTGATACTGAAGAAGAAATTGAAAATTTACAAACACCCGTTATAGGAACAGTAAAAGCATTATCTGCTGATACTGTAAAATTATCTTGGGGACCTCAAGATGGAAATGAAGATGTTGATTATTATTGGATTAAGTATGGAAAAGAAAATGATATTAACGAAGCTGAAGGTGGTGAACCTAGTTACGAAACAGAAGCTACAATATCTTATTTAGATTCAGCTTCCACTTATTATTTTTGTGTTCAAGCAGTAGGTTACTCTCAAAGAAGTGAGTTTTCTTCCTCTAAAAGTTGTAAAACATGGATGGAAACTCCTAGTATTTGGGTTACAAAAAAAACGACAACTAGTGTTACTCTTGGTTTTTCTTTAGTTGATGGTGCTACTCGTTATGGAATATATTGTGGATTTTCAAATGATTTTTCTGAATCCAATCATTTAACTTCCTACAGAGTCAAAGAGACAGATGATTATTCTGTTGAAATTGAAGTGACTGGTTTAAATAAAGGAAAAAAATATTATTTCTTTGTTAGTCCATTTGATGAAGGGACAGGAAGATCAACTCCTGCTGTATGTTCTATTTCTATGTAAAATAACTCGTTTGAGTTATAAAAATATAATCAGTCTGCAATGACTCTAATCTACGAAAGGAAGGTTCTTATGAAAAAGAAAATTATTGCGATTTTGTTGGTTTTGGCTGTAGTTGGGACTTTGATTTTTGCACAAGCTTCTTCAAGGCAGCAAAGGTATGTACGATGTCGTAAATGTCAGGAAACGTATATTCAGGGTACAGAACATAAGTGTGATATTCCTGATAGAAATCATGACAGAAGACGTTAAAGAAGGGGGGGCGTATGAAGAAGAAAATGATTGCAGTTTTAACTGTACTTATGCTTGTATGTTCTTTTGTTTTTGCTGAATTGATTGAATGTGGCACTTGTCATGGAGCAGGTGAAGTAGATTGTTATTCCTGTGATGGTAGAGGTGAAAAATCTTGTACAACATGTTGGGGTGCTGGAGAAAAACTTGTTGCAAATCCTAATTATCAAATTGGGGACGGTTCTTCGCTTACTATACGGGAAACTTGTAATAAGTGTGGTGGCTCTGGTTATCAAGGATGTAGAGATTGTGGTAATGATGGGCGTGTACATTGTCGTTCATGTAATGGTGAAGGCTACTTTTATGTAGAAGATTAATTTTTTTTATAATACTAGTGGGTCTTTAAGATTCCACTAGTATTATAATTATTCACAAGGTTAAAATATGAGAAAAAAAATATTTTTGTGTTGCTTTTTTATGTTGCTATCTGTGGGAATTTTTGCTAAAGAACCCTTTGCGAAAAGGTCATACAATGATGCAGAAACTCTAACTTTGTCTTTTGCTAATTCTATGAGATGTGTTTTTCACATACATAATTATGACAATGGAGCGTTTTATTCTTTTAAATTTGCAAAAGATGACGAAACTTTTACAAAGATGAGGTTGTCAATTAACAATAAGTATATTTGTGATTATAATCCTCGCTATGATGACGCTTCAAGCCTTTTAAAAACATTATTTGCTTCCATATATGAATATGGAGGAGATGATTTTTTTAATTGTATAGAAGAAACAGTTTCTATGCTTTGGGTAATGTGTGAATATGTAAATCAAAATTATTAAGAAATATTTTATGTTGAAAAAAAATATATTAGTTTTAATAACATTAATTATATTAATGCCATGTATTTTTGCAGATACTACTTTCAAATTTAAAATGACAGAAGATGGATCTGGTATATATATTGATGAATACACAGGGTCAGATACCGTTGTTTTTATTATGCCATATTATGAGGGTATGTGTGTAAAAGGCATTGGAAAAAGGGCTTTTGAACATTCTAATGTGGTTGAGGTTTATTTACCTGAAACTGTTGAGTGGATAGAGCAAAATGCATTTAATAATTGCAGAATGCTTAGAAGAATAAATTTCCCTTCTAGTTTACAAATTATTGGTTGGCGTGCATTTTATTACTGTGTTTCTTTATCCGATATTTTGTTCCCTTACCCTTTACATCAAGTATCCTGGGGACGAGATAATATGAATAATTATGATGCCTTTTTAGGTTGTTCTTCTTTAACTATGTATAGTCAAATGCAGTTGATTAAAATGGGTTATCCAGACGGATTTTAGGTTACTAAGAATCAATTATGAAAAAAATCGTAGCTATTTTATTGGTGTTGTTGGTTGCAAGTGTATTTGTATTTGCAACATCAAAAATTTGTAGTAATGGTCATCTTTATACTGGAACAAAATGTGGCCACTGTGAAGAGTGTAAAGAAACTTATACTAAAAATGGTTCTAGTGAAGAATGGATAAAACAATGTTTACCATCAAATGATAAAAATTAAATTAGATATTAAATAAACTTTTTATAAGAGGTTTATTTTAAAATATCTGAGGAATTTTATCAAAATTGTTGTAGTATACAACTACTTTCTGTTATGTATTAATGTTGTTAATACATAACAGAATAATTTAATTCTTTGCATTTTCCAAAATTTCGATATATACTACAAGTAGAAATTTTTTACAAGGAATTTATCCACAATGAAACACATACACAAAATTTTTTCACTTGTTTTAATTACATTGATTATCTCAACTTTGCCAGCTTTCTCACAATCGCTTAAAGTTGGTTCAAATGCACCAGATTTTTCTTTGCAACTTCAACAGGATGGAAAGGCTAGTGACAAAATTGTAACGCTCAATTCCTACAAAGGAAAAGTTTTGTTTTTGCACTTTTGGGCAACTTGGTGTCCTCCATGCAAAGTTGAACTTCCACACATGGAAAGTTTGGCAAAAAAACTTGCTAGTCAAGGCGATAAAGCTAAAATGGAATTTTTGGCAGTTTGCATTTCAGACAGTCAAAAAGCTCTTACTTCATTTATGCAAAAAAACGGATATACTTTTCCATCGGCACTTGATGAACCAGGACTTGTTGCAATGAAGTACGGTATTCAAGGTGTTCCAACTTCGATTTTAATTTCGCCAGAAGGTAAAATCTTAAAAATTCAAGTTGGAATGATGAATCAAAAACAATTAGAAAATTTTGTTGCCGATTATATGTAAGCATGAAAGAAAAAAATAATTTTCTTAAAAATATAAGACTTTCTCAGTGGATTTTGCTTTCGATTGGTATAATTTTTTTGCTTACAGGAATATTTCTAGGTAATCCAATAGATATTTACCGAAAAGCAATTTTTATCTGCATGGAGTGTATCGGAATTGGCTAATTTGCAATCAGAATCCACTCAACAAGAAAACAAAAGCTTTGAAAGCGATAAATCTAAAACTTTTACTCAAAAAAATCCCACACTAAAAAGACGGCTTATCCAAGTATTTTCTGCTTTAATCTACAATGCAGATGTAACTCATTGGTTTAATGGCACAATTTCTCAAACTGGCTTAAAAAAAGTCTGTGTTCCGGGGCTAAATTGTTATTCATGCCCAGGAGCAATTTCTTCTTGTCCTTTGGGAGCATTACAAAATACTTTAGCCAGTGGAAAATTCCCTTTTTTTATTACAGGTTTTTTCTTACTGATTGGAACATTGTTTGGTAGATTAATTTGTTCTTTTTTGTGTCCCTTTGGATTATTTCAAGAATTACTTTTTAAGATTCCAACACCAAAAATTTATCACACAAAAAAATTACGCCCAATTACTCGTAAGTTGTCTCTTTTAAAATATGTAATATTAGCTGTAATGTGTGTTGCACTTCCTTTAGCATTTTATTTTAAAGATGGATTTGCGTCTCCTTTCTTTTGCAAATGGCTTTGTCCAGAAGGAACAATTTTTGCTGGTTGGCCTTTAGTCATAATGAATGAAACTTTGCGTAGTGCCATAGGATTTTTATTTTCTTGGAAAACGATTTTAGCAATAGCATTTATTTTGTGGTCAGTTTTTATGTTTCGGCCTTTTTGTAGATTTTTTTGTCCACTAGGCGCAATTTATTCTTTCTTTAATAAAAAAGCAGTCTTTGGAATAAAAGTGGATAGCACAAAATGTACACATTGTAACGCCTGTGTAAACTCTTGCAAAATGGATACTCTTGAAATTAATGATAGAGAATGTATTCGCTGTGGAGAATGTAAGTCAAAATGTCACTTTGGTGCTATAAAATGAAATAAAACACAATTGTGTTAGACTTATTATGATGAAAAAAAAGACCTAATCAAAACAACTTCATTTTGAAGAAATCTTGATTAGGTCTTTTTTGCCGGCGAAGAGACTTGAACTCTTACGCAGTCGCCCGCATTAGATTTTGAGTCTAACGTGTCTACCATTCCACCACGCCGGCTTGCTTTTAAAAAAATATCATATTTGAAATAAAAAATCAAGTAGTTTAGTACTATATAAAAAAAGAAGAAAGTTATTATTAACAAAAAGAGAGAGGAAATTTACCTCTTTTTTCCTTTTCTACCCAAAAAAGTAAGAGATAAGCTTATAATAAAAAAAAGGAAGGTAAAAATGACCGACTAGCGTAGCGTCAAGGTCATTTTTGCCTTCCTTTTTTTGTAGTTAATAAGTTTAGTTCATTACTTTTCTTAGTTGATATTCAAGAATATCTGTAGCACCAAGTTCTTTTAGTTTTGGTAAAAGATTTGGAACTTCGCCTTTTTTTACAGCAATTTTAACAGCAAAACCATCATCACCATAAAGTGGAGAAACTGTAGGGCTTCTCATAGAAGGTAATCCTTTTACAAGAGCATCAAAGTTTTCTTTAGTTACGTTCATTTCTAACATAACTCTATCACGAGCATCTAATACAGCTTCAAAAAGCATTTTAAGTTCAAGAATTTTCTTTTTCTTTTCTGGATCTTTCATTGCTTCTTTTGATGCAAACATACGTGTAGAACTTGTCATAATTGTATCAACAATTCTTAATCCATTTTCTACAAGTGTTCTTCCAGTTGCTGTATTATCTATAATCATATCTGCATCATCTGGTGGAAAAACTTCTGTTGCACCATAAGTTCTTACAACAAGTGAATCAATTTTTTCTGAATCTAACCAGCGTTTAGAAATATTTTCGTATTCAGTTGCAACAATAACTCGTTTTGATTTTAATTGATTATCATCAATAGCATTTGGAACAGCTGCAACAATTCGTACTTTGTCAAAACCTAAATCCATAATTTCTTCAACATCGGCACTTGTTTCTTCAATCCAGTCACGACCTGTAAAACCAACATCGTGAGCTCCTAGTTCCAAAAGTTTTCCGATATTTTGTGGCTTCATAACTTTTGCTTCTAAATCATCTTGATTTACAGTTGGTCGATAAGCGCGCTCTGGTAATTTAATGCTAATTCCAGCTCCATTAAAAAGTTCAACTACATTGTCATAAATTCGACCTTTAGGTAATAGAATTTTCAATTTATCCATATAAATCCTCTATCTTTTTACTATTTTATATCATTATAAAATATTTTACTTGCCTTTACAAGTATTCTAAAAAATGAGATATTAATACTATGAATTTGTCAATTAAAGCAATAATTTTTGATTTAGATGGAGTAATTATTGATTCTGCTCCAGATATGGCGCAAAGTATAAATAAAACATTAACTCATTTTGGTTTTTCTTCTATTGATAATTCATTAATTACAAATTTTATTGGAAATGGTGCGAGAGTTTTACTTGCTCGTTCTCTTGCTACTTCATTAGGATATTCTGATGTGTTGAAAATCACAGAAGTTGTTTCCTCCGATAATAAACGGATGGAAGTAAAAAATCTTCCTAATGATTTTCCTGTAAATGATGAAGATTTTGCAAAAATGCTTTCTTGGTACATTGAATATTATAAAGCACATTCCATCGAAAATACAAAATTATATCCAATGGTTTTAGATTTACTTGAATTTTGTAAAAATAAAAATATTAGACTAAGTGTAGTTTCAAATAAGCCAGCAGTTCTTTCAAAAAAGATTTTAACTTTATTTCAAATTTATTCTTTTTTTGATTGTGTAATTGGTCCTGAAGATACAGGAAAAACAAAACCTGCTCCAGATGGTTTAGCTTTGGCAGTTAATTTGATGGAAAAAACTTGTGAACAAAAAATTTCTTTAACAAATACTTTGATGGTTGGCGATTCTTACTACGATATTCAAGCAGGTAAAAATTTAGGTTGTCTTACTTGTGGAATTATTGGTGGATATGGAAAAATAAAAAAAGATACACTTCAAGAATTGTCTCCAGATTTTTATTTAGATTTTGCAGGAGAATTAAAAGAATTTTTATGCTGACATTAAATCTTTCTAAATCAGCAGAAATTCCTCTTTATAAACAAATTTATGAATATTATGCTAATCAAATTAGAAATGGAATTTTAAAAGAAAAAACAAAACTTCCTTCTGTAAGAGAACTAACAAAAAAATTAGGGGTAAGTAAAAATACAGTTGAATCAGCTTATCAACAACTTTGTGCAGAAGGCTATGTTGTGTCAGTTCCAAAAAGTGGATTTGTTGTTACAAAAGTACAAGAAGTTTTTTATCATGCAGAAAAAAATTTACAACAAAAAATAAAAGAAACAAATTTAAAAACAAATGAAGATTTAAAATCAAATGTGATAGATGTTTCTTCTAGCCAAGTTGATGAAAGTATTTTTCCTTCAAGCGTTTTAAAAACTTTATACCGAGAAGCCGTAAGTGGAAATAATTCTAAAAAATTTCTTTGTAGAGGAAATTCACTTGGAGAAGAAGATTTTAGAAAAACTTTGGCAAATCATCTTTATGAATCTAGAGGAGTAAAATGTTCTTATGAACAAATTATCATTGGAGCAGGAACTGAATATTTACTTTCTTTAGCTGTAAAAATTATAGAAAAATATGTAAGCACAACAAAAAAAAATAACGAAAATAAAAAATTAATTTTTGCAGTTGAAAATCCGGGATATGAAAAAACAGAATCGATAATCTCTGACAATGGTGCTATCGTAAAAAAAATAAATCTTGATAAAGATGGAATTTCTGTAAAAGAAATAAATGAAACTGAAATTGATTGTGTTTACTGTACACCTTCTCATGAATATCCCATGGGAATTACAATGCCAATTTCAAGACGAAGTGAACTTTTATCTTGGGCTTATGAGTTATCAAATTATGACATTAAATATGACACAAAAAATATGACAAATTGTCGTTTCATAATTGAAGATGATTATGATAGTGATTATCGCTACCAAGGAAATTCTATTCCTGCTTTACAAGGTTTTGATACAAAAGATTGTGTTTTATATATTGGTACTTTTTCTAGATCTTTAAGTCCTTCAATGAGAGTTGGATATTTAGTTTTGCCAAAACGATTGATGAAAGTATTTTGTCAAGATTTGTCATATTATTCTAATACGGTGTCAAGAATTGAACAATTTGTCTTAAATAAATTTATATATGACAAACATTTTGAGCGTCATATTAATCGTACAAGAAAGTTATATGAACAACGCAGAAATGTCTTAATTAAAGAATTAAAGTTGACAATACCTGACATAAAAATTTTTGGTGAAGAAGCAGGGTTACATTTTATTGCAAAAATAGATGACATAAAATATGACAATTTATATATGACAATAATAAAAAAAGCTTCCGATAAAAACCTCCTTATTGGCGGTACCGAAAGCTTCTTAATTTTTTGCTATGCTCATATTGATGAAACAAAGGCAAAAGAAATTGCACATATTTTATGTCAAGTTTTACAAGAAATTAAACTATGACACCTTTTGTTGAAGGAATTTCACCTTGTCGTCTTGAATCAATTTCTATGGCTTGTCTAATTGCTCTAGATGCAGCTTTGAATAAACCTTCCATTTTGTGATGGTCGCTTCTTCCTCGTAAGGTGTCTAAGTGTAAGTTACATCTTGCAGAACTTACAAATCCTTGCCAGAAATCTTCAAAGCAGTCTGTTTGAAAACTTGATTCTTTTCCTTCTTGATTTATTGATACAAGTGGAATTCCAGTAAGTTCAGCATTGCAAACTAAAAAACTTCTTCCACCAAAATCTACAGCGGCACGACACAAGGCTTCATCCATGGGATAAAGACAAGAACCACTTCTGTAAATTCCTGCACAGTTTCCTAGTGCTTTATAAAAAGCAGAACCAAGAGCAATTCCTGTGTCTTCAATTAAGTGATGTTGGTCTACTTCTAAATCTCCTTCTAATGAACCAGATAAATCAAAAAGTCCATGTTTACAAAATGAACGCAACATGTGATCAAAAAAACCAATTGGATTTTTTACGTTGTATTTTCCAGTTCCATCAAGATTTAATGAAAGTGAAATTTTTGTTTCGTTTGTTTTTCGTTCGATATTTGCTGTTCTTGCTGTTATCATTTTTCATCCCTTAAAAATTTAAATTTTATAATTGACGACATTCCATGTAAAATCTTTTTTCGCTTGCTTCTCCCATAGAAAAACTTTTTCTTGGAAGTGGTCCTGAATTTGCTATTGTGGCAAAGAAAGTATCTTTTGCAATTGGCGGTAGTAAAATTGTAGTTGCGTTGTTTTTTCCACCAAGTCTAAAAACTTCTTCAGTTCCGTGAATATAATCAATTTCGCAATCAATATTTTCTTTTTTGCAATCTGCAAGAATTTCATCAAGTGCAGGTTGAAGTTTGCTAACAGCTAATTCTTGAATATTTGTTTTTAAAACTTTGTAAGTAACTTTTCCGTTTTCTTCAAAAACAAAACCAAAATCTGCATTTGAGTTTTCCACAGCATTTGCTAAATCTTTTTCTGAAGAAACTTCTTCTATTCCAACAAAACAATTTATTTTTTTAAATTGCTCTGCAACTTTTTCTAAAAGATTTTCAACATTGAATAAAACTCTGTGAATTGGTTCAAAAGTTAATCCATCATCATAAATATTTACAATTTCGATTAGTGCAAATCTTGCGTTATGATTTTCCATTCCTTGTGGAATTGAAATTGAACCATCTGAATTTTTTGTTCCGCCGTTTTTAGTTTTTAATTCGTCCCAAATTGCTTTTGCTGTTGCTAAAGAGTGATTTCCGTCGCCTACAGCAAACACAAAAATAGAACCGTCTTTTTGGGTTTGTTTTTTTACAATTTGATTAAGAGCATTTTCTACATTTGCAATTTCATCTTTATCAGAAACTTGCCAACCTGTAATATGCCCAGAGTTCATCATTAAGTCTGTGTCGTATAGGGCTGATTTAGATTTTGCTAATTCTCCAGTTTTTTCTACAAGAGATTTTTCGCTATCGTTTACAAGAAGCATAATGTGTGGAAGTTCAATAGGAGCATCTCTACGGATTTCCATTCTTGGTGGAATTCTATCTAAAATTGTTGCTTCTGTTGCACGAATTAATGCTGTACTAAAAGGTTTCCAATCGTAAGTTTCAAGATCAATTGCAGTAACTAAACCTTTTCGCATTCTACCGTAACCTGTAGTTCTTTCAATATAAATCATAGCTTCTACAGGAGAAGAAAAAATATTGTTACTTAAATATTCTTTCATTGTTTTATTGATGTTATTGATTCTGTCTTGTTTATCAGAATCTCCAAGGTAAACTTCTGGAAGTGTGATTTTTAAAGTTGATGGAAAATCTGCAACTTCTTGTTCAACTTTTTTCCAGTAATCTTTGTCTTGTGTGTACTGGTCGCATGCGATAACTGACCATTTTTTTAAGTTTGCTTTGTCTTTTGGCAAAAGTATCTGCGGAATTTTTAATCCGTAAGTTTCAAGTAAATTCATATTTTTAGTATACAGAAGTGTGAAAAAATATGCTATACTACATTAAGTGGTAAGAAAAGAATATGGAACAAAATCTAGGATTTAAACAACAACTTTCTCAACAACAAAAACTTTCTTATCAAATGATACAATCGATAAATCTTTTGTCTATTCCAACGATAGAACTTTCAGAAAAGATTTATGAGGAAGTTGAAAAAAATCCTGCTTTAGAAATAGTAAGAGATGTTTCTATAGAAAATCCTACAATTAAACTTAATCCTTCAAAAAAAGATTATGATACAGTTTCACATTCATCGGATTCGGATGTGTTTCAGTCATTTTTGGAAAGTTCTCCTTCAAGGAATGAAACTTTACAAGAAAATCTTTTAATGCAATTAAGAGTTTCTTCTTTATCCGAGGATGAAAAATCTATTGCAAAAAGAATAATTCAGTCTTTAGATGACAAAGGTTATTTTTTGATTCCACTAGAAGAAATGTTTTCAGATTTTTATCAGCCTGTGGAAAATTCTGTGGAAAACTTTACAGAAAAGTCCGTTTATCAAAAAGCTCTTGATGTTTTACCAAAAATTCAAAAATTTTATCCTATAGGCGTTATTTGTAAAAATTTACAAGAAAGTTTAGAAATACAAGCAAAAGAAAAATTATTTTCTTTAGAGAAAGACGAAACTAATTTTGCACAAAATATAGATACTGAAACTAAAAATTTAATTTTACAAATTCTACATTCAAATTTTGAACTTTTAGAAAAATCTAGACCAAGTTATGTTCATAAAAAATTAAATGAAAAAGGAATTTCTTGTACCTTATCCCAAGTAGAACTTTCTATTGATTTTATTCGTAGTTTAGACCCTTATCCTGCTAGAGAATTTTTTGTAGAAAGTTCTGTTTTTATAGGTCCAGATGTTTTGGTTCGTCAGCTTTCGGAAGAAGAACTTAGAGAAGAAAATAACGATGCCTCAGAAAACAATCTTTTTATTGTTGAATTAGTAAAAACAAATTTGCCTGTGGTAAAAATCTCAAAAGATTTTTTAGAATATCAAAATGAAAATTCTCAAACAAAAAAAGCTGTAAAAGATGCAAAATTATTTTTAGAAGCAGTAGAGCAAAGAAATTTAACTTTAGTAAAAGTTTGTATGGAACTTGTAAAAAAACAAAAAGAATTTTTTGAAAAAGGTCCAAAATTTCTAAAACCTTTACGATTAAAAGATGTTGCAGAAGATATTGGTGTTCATGAAACAACGGTTTCTAGAATTTCTAATGGAAAATATCTTCAATGTGAATGGGGATTATTTGAAATAAAATACTTTTTTTCTAATGCAGTTAGCGTTCAATTAAAAGAAAGTGGTTCTAATATTAATTCAAGTTTTGAAAATAAAAATACAAAAGAAAAAATTCTTTCAAAAGAAAGTATAAAACAGGAATTGTTATCAATTTTACAAGATGATGGAAAAAATCTTTCTGACCAAAAATTATCAGAAAAATTGGCAGAAAAAGGAATAAGTATTGCTCGCCGTACTGTGGCAAAATATCGTAAAGAATTAAATTTTGACTCATCTTATGACCGATAAAAAACTTTCTTTTTTTAAAAATAGGGTGTATACTATATTGGTAAAGTTTGCGTTGCAAGTTTTTATATTAAAGGAGGAATTATGAACACATCAATTAATGCTGTAGGCTTCAACTTATCAGAGGATCAACAATCTCTTGTTGAGAAAAAACTTGAAAGAGTAAAATATGCTGATGATTTGATAGTAGATTTAGCATTCAAAGTAAAAGAAGATAAAAAGTTCATTTTTGATACAACAATAAATTTCCGCTGGGGAGCATCTTGCCATGTTTCATCTGAAGATTACGACTTCGCAGCAGGCTTGAACAAACTTATGGATGTAATGGATCAAAAAATCAAAAAGGAAAAGGACAAAATTCAACAAAAAGGCTAGTTGAATATTGTTCTTGTAAAGTGTATAGTTACTGGTATGGCTGATAAGATTTTTACTGTTTTAAATCTTTTAGATTTAGACTTAAAAGGTCACAACTCTTTAAATTTGCGTTGTATTAGTGGACGAAGAGGGTTAGTTC
This sequence comes from uncultured Treponema sp., assembly GCA_937890485.1. Classification (GTDB taxonomy): domain Bacteria; phylum Spirochaetota; class Spirochaetia; order Treponematales; family Treponemataceae; genus RGIG9060. The sequence goes on along the minus strand of CALBXN010000248.1, from coordinate 5,337 downwards.
GTAGAATCACCATACCAGACTTAAATAGACCCGGATTGGCCTTATCTGGATTTTATGAATTTTTTGCTTATCAGCGTTGTCAACTTTTTGGAAAAGGTGAAATTGCCTACTTAAATAAACTTCTTCAGGAACATAATGAAGATAATATCAGGCAGTTATTTACTTATGAAATTCCCTGTTGTATTTTTACTAGAAACTTGGAACCACCAAAGGAATTTATTGATTTAGCAGATGAAGCTGATTGTCCAATTTTGATAACAGATTTGGAATCTACTGAGTTTTCTACAAGATTATTACGCGTTCTTTCAAATATCTTTGCTCCTATAAAGGCAATGCACGGAGTTTTGGTAGAAGTGTATGGTCTTGGTATTATTATTTTTGGAAGTTCAGGTGTTGGAAAAAGCGAAACTGCACTAGAATTGATTGAACGAGGTCATAGACTTGTTGCAGACGATATTATCGAACTTCGTTGTGTAAACGGTAATACCTTAATTGGTAAAGGTGCTAATAAAATTATTAGTCATCATATGGAAATTAGGGGTTTAGGTATTATTGATATTGGACAACTTTATGGAGTTGGTGCAATTAGAGACCAAAAAGAAGTTCAATTGATTGTTCAATTAGAAGAATGGGACACAAACAAAACATATGATAGATTAGGAACAGAAAGTAATACAATGGAAATTTTGGGTGTAAAAATTCCATTGCTAGAGATTCCTGTAAAGCCAGGAAGAAACGTTCCAATTATCATAGAAACAGCTGCTATGAATGAAAGGTTAAAATCTCTAGGATATTTTTCTGCAAAAGAATTTAACCAAAATGTTCTTAGATGGATTGAAACGGGAGAAGCTCAAACTGCTTATTATAGCAGTGATGATATATATTAAAACTTGTTATAAAGGGAGTAAATAATGGCAGAAAAAACTGTAATAGTGAGAAACAGAGCAGGTATTCATGCACGTCCTGCAGCATTGATTGCACAAACAGCAAATAAGTTTTCATCAGAAATAACTATTGAACGTGATTCAACAGTTATCAATGCAAAATCAATTATGGGTGTAATTACAATGGCAGCCGGATATAATACTGAACTTTTAGTGAAAGCAGAAGGATCCGATGCTGATGCTGCTGTAGAAGCAATTTTTACACTTTTTGAAAATAAATTTGAAGAAGAATAGGTCAAATTTATGAAAGAATTGACAGATCGCCAACGACAAATCTTGCAATTTGTAAGTGACTATACAGAAGAAAATTCTTTTCCTCCGACTGTTAGAGAGACAGCAGATTATTTTTCTGTTTCAATAAAGGCAATACAGGATCATTTTGCTGCACTTACAAAAAAAGGATATCTTTTAAAAGATGAAAAACATGCTCGTTCTTTAAAAGTAGTTGGAAATGTTACTAAAAAAACATCTAAGGGGATAAAAATTCCTCTTTTAGGTTCTGTTGCTGCAGGTAAACCAATTTTTTGTGATGAAAACTATGAAAATTCGATTTTTCTTGCAGAACCTTTTATTCGTCCTGGTAATTCTTACTTTGCACTTCATGTAAAAGGTACAAGTATGATAAATGCAGGAATAAATGATGGCGATTTAGCAATTATAAAACAACAGTCTGTGGCAAATGATGGTGATATAGTTGTTGCGATTATTGAAGATTCTGTTACTTTAAAACGATTTTTCAAAGAAACTTCAAGAGTTTGCTTGAAAGCCGAAAATCCTGAATTTAAGCCTATTTATAGCCAAGATGTAAAGATTTTAGGTAAATTATCTCATATCATTAGAGAATACTAGAAAATGGCTTTTATACTCCCTTTTTATCTCTTTACAGGTTCAGAATTTGGTGAAAAAAATGATACTCTTCAAGACCTTCGTGATAAAGCAGAAAAAAAATTTGGACAGGTTGATTTTTACTCATTCTATGCAAGTGAAACAAAACTTGGTGAGATTATGGCAGTTCTTACTAACGGAAGTTTGTTTTCTTCAGCAAGATTTGTAGTAATAAAAAATTCCGAAGTTATTAAGAAAAAAGATGATATACAATTAATCACTGATTGGGTTAATGCTTCAGTTCAGCAAAAAGCAGAAGATTCAATTTTAGTTTTGATTTCTGATGAAAATTCAGTTGATAAAAAACTAGAAAATCTTGTTCCAAAAGAAAATAAAAAAATCTTTTGGGAAATGTTTGATGATAGAAAAATTCCTTGGTTAAAAAACTTCTTTAATAAAAATGGCTACAAAATTGAAGATGATGCTTGTGAAACAATTTTGAATCTTATAGAAAATAATACTGAAGCTTTGCGAACAGAGTGTTCAAGATTTTTTACATGTTTTGAAAAGACCCATTTGATAACATCAGATGATGTTGATCAAATTTTAGCTCATAACAGAGAAGAATCTTCTTTTACTCTTTTTGATGCTATGTCTGATAGTGATTTGTCAACAGATAAAAGGCTAGAAAAGTCTTTAGAGATTTTACAGAAAATTCGACAATCAAAAGAATCTTCCTATGTTCCCTTGATTGCGGGGCTTTTGTACTGTTTTAGACAACTTAAACTTTGGCATGTGCTTCATAGGGGAAATTATCCATCTGATTTTGATTTAAAAATTAATGGATTTTCTAGTAAAAAAGTTCAAGCAAGAAATAGAAAGGCATCATCTCTTTGGAATTTGCAACAGGTGCAAAAATGTATTTCTTTATTATCGGCAACTGATATGCAACTACGTTCTTCTGGAACGGTTCTTGAAGAAACAATGATTCAAACTATGCTGTATGAGATTATTGTAAAAAAAGTGTTAAAGATTACTGAATATCAACTGAGTTCAGAAGTTCTTTGAGCGAAATGACTTCTTCTTTGGTTAATGTAACACCTTTTCCCATTTTTTGATGGTCAGCAGACCAACTTCTAATGTCAAACTTTGGTTCTCTTCCGCTCCAAGAAACAGAATTTAGTTCCAAAGACCATCCTCCTTTACCATTAGAGATAGTTCCGTAACTTTTTACAATTTCATTTTTTACAGTTACCGGCGGATTGAGTCTTAAATATTCATCGTATTCTGCTTGTGTTTTAAACTCAAATTCCGATTTGGATACAACGCGGTTATATAGCAGATAAGTGCTCAATAATTGCAAATATGATTTTGATTCCATATTTAACAACAGTTGTTCTTTTATAAATGCTTTTTGTTCCCATGATGCGATTTTGGGGACAATTCCGTTAACTTTAGTAATGATATTCAGCCCTAATTTATGGAATGTTGATGCAGCGATATTACAACCTGTTTCTCGGTTTATACGTTCACTCATTTCAGTTGCAGATGCATTTGTAAATGAAAGAACAAGTATATCTTCAGGTTTGAATTTTTCTGTTTTAAGTATATATTTTATTTTGCCTACAATTGTTGTGGTTTTCCCCGTGCCTGCACCGGCTATTACAAGATGGTTGTGAGTATCTTTAACAATACAAGCCATCTGTTGTTTGTCAAGCAATCTTCCTTCAACTTTTCCGATTATTTTATATGCCGCTTTTGCTTTTTCTTCTGCTACAGCATTGTTATGTTTTTCAATTTCGGATTTAAGTCTTTTATAACAATTTATAAACCTTGTTTCCTTATCAAGAAGAACCTTGTATGAACGGGCTTTTTTAATCAGCTTAATATGTTTTTCGTTAATTATCTCAAATAGCTCACTGTGTTTTTTGCACCATTCGGTAAAAGATTCAGGATTTATAAAATCAGATTTGTTGATAAATAAATTATTAGCGTCTTTTATTGCCGTATCTATTCTTAAAATATATTCGTCGCAAAGATCGTTTATAGAGTTTATTTTCTTTTGATGGTTTTCAATTATTTGTTTTATAAATCCCATAATGACCTCCAGACTTTTTTATAATTATAACATTTTAATGTAAACACATCAAGCATACTGTATTTTATTTACAAATATATCATATATTTTTGTGCTTTTTCCGCTATCTGCTTGAACTTCCATGCACCGCCGAAATTGCGGGTGACATAGGTTACGACGATGTCAGATTTATTGAGCATCCATTTATTGCGGTAGTTGATAGCGAAGCGTCGGGGAACGGATTCTATTCCTTCGGCGAGAATTGAGTGCTCGTCAGATTCAGCGTTCTTACCCGGCATATAGGCAAGAACAATGTAATATTTTATCGGATAAGTCTTTGACAAATCCTCAAGCTGACGGCGTACCATAGCATCAAAATTGCCGTGGTTGCCGACATAAAACACAGTTGCATTTTTATTTTCAATAAGGTCTATCAGAGTCAGTCGCAAGGCTGGCTCTGTTTCTTTTGGGGTATCTCTGTGACCGAAAAAGGTTACTGTTTGTTCTTTCATAATCTCACCCTAATAAAAAACGCCCGACGGACTTTAATGTTCGTCGGGCTATCTTAATGACCTCGCTATCTGCAGCATCTCCACTTAAGGAGCATCCGAGCGGGGCGTTAATACAAACGCGCAGCCCATATAAACATATTGTATGTGTATAGCGGTCATCTAAGATTTATGTAATCTGTTTTTGCCAATACTAAACAAAGTAGAGGTCTAAGTTGATTATATCTAATTTAAATAGATATGTCAATGCACATTGATAAATAGATTAGATATTTATGCGGTGGGTGTTTAGTATAATTATATGCGAAGGTGGGTGAGTTCCATGGAGAAAGAACAATTCAGCAAAAGATTGGTTGAATTAAGAATGAATAAAGGCGTATCTGCAAGAGATATGAGTTTATCCATTGGTCAAAGCGAGGGTTATATAAACAATATCGAAAATGGTGTTAATTTCCCATCAATGACTGTTTTCTTTTATATATGTGACTATTTTGGAATTACACCAAAAGAATTTTTTGATATTGATTCTTCTAACCCTGTTAAAAGCAAAGAATTACTTGATGCTACTAAAAATCTGACAAGTGAACAACTTGAACATTTAATTGCAATTGCAAAGTCAATAAAATAAAATACATCCTATCATTTTTAGTTTTACTTTAAATGATAGGATGATTTCTTTTTATAACCCTTGCCACTTGCACACTTAATTTATAACACTCTGAATTCTTTTAATATTTTGTTTTGAAATACCTGCTTCATTTGCAAACAGTTTCCAATTTTTTATAGCACATTCAACCGCATTTATACATTTTTGGGCATCCTGTTTTTTTATACCTACATTACGAGCAACTGCCAAAAGGTCATCTTTTGTAATATTCTCAGATTTGCCATTTATAAGCATCTGATGAGCATTAACCCAAATGCTGTCGCGTTTATATGCAAAAGTTATATCGTACGCAGGTGATAATGACCAAATCCCTTT
>CALBXN010000247.1 GCA_937890485.1 uncultured Treponema sp. | reverse complement strand
TGCTTGCTAAGTGAGTTCATAGCTGAAAATTTGCCGTGAGATTCTGTAGATATGATAAAAGACCGTTACTCAAAGTAGGAGAGTATCGGTCTTTTTTTGCTGTAAATAGGGCGTAAAACTTTTGACAGGCTACAGGTGTGTAGAGTTTCACAGTTGTGTAATGAGTTTAAGAAAGAAGAAACCTGTCTATATGGCTGTTTAGGGCTATACAGACAGGTTTTTTATTATTTCATATGCTTAAATTCATTTAATTTTATTTCAAGCCAATTCTTATAATCAGCTTTTGTTTTGATTTTTGTTGAATATTCTTTTATTCGTTCGGGCTTTTTCCCTTGAACTATAGCCCAATAATAATTGGATTCGGCTTTGAAATTAACGTATACAGCATCTGTCTTCTCGAGGTGATTACTATTAAGCAATCTATCAAGTATCTTTTTGTGCAAATATCTTTCTTCGTTGTTTTTTCGATGCCGATTAGCTACATTTGGAGAACAAGCAGGGCAATACTTTTGATTTTCATGTGTACGAACATACAAACAATTGCATTCGGAACAAAAATCAAAACTGAATTTAGTCTTGTCAAGTAATAATAACATAAAATCTTCAGGAATCAAAAATAATAAATTTGGAATATCATATTTTTCGCAAGGGGTAGGTTTATTATCTATAATTTTATCTTCAAATCCCATAAACCGAATTTGCGATGCTGTAAATCCTTCTAAGGCTTCTTGACGAGTAGAGAAATCTTCAATTTCTTCAAGAGTTTCTTTGACAAACTTTTCTTCGTCAAAACGAGTATACATTCTATTATATTTTTTATCTACAGGTTTTAGGTCTTTTTGAATTCTCCATATTTTGATAACAAGTTGTCGAATGCAACAGTAAGTTGGTGTTGCAAATCTTTTTCTTGTATCCTTATCAGCATAAAGAAGTCGTTTTAAGATATCTATAAGTGTTTCTAAATCATTTCGTATATACTTCCAAATCCAGCTTACTTCATTATACATTTCTTCAAGTTGCTTATCAGAAAGTTGGTTTGCTGGATCAAATGCTGCAAAACCATCATAATTCCAAAGAAAGAAACGAGATGGTTTATTAAAAGCTGGTTCAATTTTTTCTTCACAACTAAAACCAGAACGTATTCTTTTCTCATACGCAATAAATAATTCTTTGCTTTTAAGGCTCATAATCTGATTTAGGTAATCAGTAACATAAGAGCCAAATGGAAAATAAAAAGTATCTTTTTCGTTATCTGCTAGTTCGATGTACCACATTGAATTTTCGTCATCTTTATATACTTTGTTATAAATAAGTTTTGAATGTTCTTTGTCTTTCAATCCTCGAAATATTACATTCCATGTTTCAGGATTCCCACCTGAAAGTCTATCAGCTTCTTGACATATTTCTTCATGAGTCATTTTTTATTCTCCTTTCTTAGACACAATAAAATAGTTATTTTTATCATCTTTTAGTGGATTTGACTATTACAACAACATGATTTATTATATAAAACAGACAAAGAAAAAAACTAAAATTGATTTTCTATATTGTAACACGAAATCATCTAAAAATCAACTACTTAGAAACAAAATCCTACGAAGATACATAAGCAAACTTTGCTATAAACTCTAAGCGAATTGAGATATGCATTAGTGTAAAATACAAACAACAACATTTTTATTTAAAAAGGAGAGGTAATGACTATGTGCAATGAGAATATACGAGAATACGCAAAAAAGCATAATGTTAAGCTATGGCAAATTGCATCTAAGTTACATATAAATGATGGGAATTTTAGTCGAAGATTGCGTATGGAACTTTCAGAAGATGAAAAAGCAAAAATTAGACAAATTATTGACGAATTGGCAGCAGAACAAGGACAGATTTAGATGATTAAAGAAATATTAAATGGCATCAAAAGAAGATTAATACGAGAATATAGACAATACGAACAAATGCAAACAGATTATAGTTATGACCTTGATTGCTACAGATATTGTCAGCAAAGAATGGATGCATTAGATAACGAAATGGAAAAAATCCGTTTCAAATTGGAAGGTGGCAGTTAATGAATGAAATATTTGAGAGAAATTTGACGTATTTTAAGGTAGTAAAAAGGTATGCAGACAGAGCACAATGTATTTGTCCATGTCACAATGATAAACAGGCTTCACTTACCATTTCAAAAGGTGATAGATGTACATTGTTCAAGTGTTTTGCAGGTTGTAATTTTGAGGACATTCTAGGAGCAGTAGGACTTGATAAGAAAGATACTTTTTATGATGCAGAACCAGAAAAGCCAAAAACGAACTGGAAGCGATACGTAGAAAGTAGAGAGAAAAAGAAAATAGAAGCAGTCTACAACTACGTTTCTTCAGTTGACGGCTCATATTGTTTTACCAAGGTTAGATTAGAAGGAAAGAAAATTTTATATGGTGTACTAGCCAATGAACGCTTCACTTATGGACTGCCAAAAGGTACATCAAGAAAAGATTTTAAGGCGTTTTATGGTGATTTAGAAACGTTAAAGGAAAACATATCAGAGGGTAAACCTATATTTATTGTTGAGG
>CALBXN010000246.1 GCA_937890485.1 uncultured Treponema sp. | reverse complement strand
TCTGTTGCGCTGTCGTCTTTAAATGTAAAAACGATTTCAACATTTGTGCCATCAACATTGCATATTTGTAAAATTTACTGAAATTCACTTACTAGAAAGGTCTTGTTTTATAAGAAGTTTTAAGTAGTATGGGTTGACAAGTAGGTGATATGAAATATAATATATTTGTAGATGTTTATTTTAATTTTATTATTTATTTTATAGGTAGATATTATGTTTTATGATTACTTAAAAGAAAATTACAAAGAAAATGAACCAATTTTTATCTCTGAACTTCAATATAAAAATTTGAATATGAATGCAATAAGACAGCAAATATTAAATCTTACAAACAAAAATTTGCTGATTCGATATGATACAGGTATTTATTTTATTCCTGGAAATTCAATCTTTAAAAATTCTAAAACGTTAAACAAAAATAAAATTATTGAAAAAAAATATATCTCAACAAATGATGAAATTGTAGGATATTTTTCTGGTTTGAATTTTGCCAATAGAATAGGTATTACAACTCAAGTTCCAAATTTGTATGAAGTTGTTTCAAACAAAGCAACTTGCGATTATCGCGAATTAAAAATTTGCTCAACAAAAATTATCCTTAGAAAACCTCGAACATTGGTTACAAAAGAAAATTATCTTGAATTACAATTTTTAGATATGATAAAGGAAATCGATAATATATCTATCTTAGATAAAGACGAAAATAAAAAAATCGTTCTAAATTATATGAATACTGCAAAAATCTCATTTGAAAAATTGCAAAAGCTACTTGAATTTTATCCAGATAAGATTTATAAAAACTTATATCAAGTTGGAGTCTTAAATGGAATTTCTGCATAAAAATTCAGAATTGTTTTTACAAGCTATAAATATTGTGTCCCAAGAAAAAAATATATTACCAGAAATAATTGAAAAAGATTATTATGTTACATTGATATTAAAATTTCTTTCAGAAAAAATTCCATTTATTGTTTTTAAAGGTGGAACTTCACTTTCAAAATGTCATAACATTATTAAAAGATTTTCGGAAGATATTGATATTGCAATCGATACGGAAATTTCAAAAAGTCAAAAGAAAAATATAAAGCAATCAATTATTGAAGTTGCAAATTTTTTAGAATTAGAAATTACCAATATTGATGAAACAAGAAGTAGAAATAATTACAACAAATATATTTTTGCGTATAAATCTGTTTTAGAAAGTGAAAATACATTTTTGAAATCCGGAGTTATTTTAGAAACTTCGTATATTACAATATCTTTTCCAACTGAAAATAAAATAGTTTCAAGTTTTATCGGAAATATGATGAAAACTGAATCTCCTGATTTTATCGAAACATTTGGATTATCAGATTTTACAATGAAAACTCAATGTATCGAAAGGACTTTCATTGATAAAGTCTTTAATTACATATCCATTTTCCGTTTTTGTTACCACCAATTCTACTAATTAAATTTTTTTCTTTTAAGAATTTTAAATTATCTTGAATTTTTCTTTCTGAAATTCCAATTTTTTCAGAGAGAATTTTTCCAGTTACAGAGGAATCATTTTTTATTTCTTGAAGTATTTTTTCTTGATTTACAGAAAGATGAATTTTAGTTTCAGATTCTTTTTTTGTGTTAGCATCAAAAGAATAGTTGTTATTTAACGGAACAATTATTTTAAAAATATCATCTTCCAAAATTTCAGGAATTGTTCCTGAGTACAATTTTGTGTATTTAAAAATATTTCTAGTTCCAGAACCAAGTTCATCTGCATTTCCGATGTTTGTAAAAAATGAAGCTATTATCGGATTTTTAGAAATTGGAATAAAATTTTCTGGGGTAAGTTTTTCTTGTTTTGAAGCACGACATGCATTTTCTGTGTACATTTTATTTTCTTCAATTACAAATTTTGCAATGTACGAACTTGTAAATTCTCTGTGCATAAGAATATTTGAAATCATTTCTCTAACAATTTTATCTCTTAGACTTACCGTTTGAGTTTCTTCCATAAAAAATTTATCATTTAAATGTTTACGGGCAAAATTAATTAGTAAATCATAACTTTCAATTAAATTTGTTTGAATTATTTCACGATCATCATATCTATCTAAATTAACTTTTCTTACAAGAGCATCAGTTTTATACGCTGGACAAACAGAACCAATAACTTCATCCTTTCCCAAAAGAAGAATTGCAGCTAGATTAAACCCCTTTTCACCTGTTTCATAATCTTCTGTATATAGTTTTGCACTTTTTAAAAGTTCCATATCAGAAAGATTTCTCCATGGATGGTCGCTTCGTTTATTTATAGCTCTTTGTCGACATAATGAAATGATATCAGAACGTAAATCATCAATTTGAACATATTTATAAACTTTTTGTTCTGTAAAAATATTTTGCTTACGAATGTATAAAGAAGCAATTCTACTTGTTGAAGTTACTTTTACATCAGATTCGTTAATTCTATCATAAATTACTCGCTTATAAGTATGAACTTCAGAAGAAACTGGAACATGAATATGAAGTATTTTTTTTCCTTCAATTTCAATAACTTCTGGAATTAAAAACAAAGTGGGATTAAACATCGTTGCATCAGAAATTATAGAAATAAAATTTTTTATAGTTGATTGCAATGAATTTTCATTTAGTCCTTGGATAGAACCATCATCAAGAACTCCACAGAAAATATCACCTCCAAAACGATTTGCAAAAGAGCATACAGTTTCGTAAGTGTCGCTTTCAATTCCATTCCCACATCGCTTAAATTCAACGCCAATGTTTTCGCCAGTTTTTAATAGAGATTTGATTTGTTCTAAGTTCATATTTCTATTGTATTTTATTACGACCCAAAAGTCAATTTATTACGACCTTATTACGACCTTATTACGACCTTAGGTGTTTTGGTTTTAGAGGGAGAAAAAAACTTCGCTCAATAAAAATTCCAAACCGAAGGCTAGTAGTAAAAATATTATATTTCTGAATTTCTGTTATATTAAAGTGATAAGTTGATTCAAACTGTTTGTTTATATTTTTAATATTAACATTTTTATTCAGATCCAAACATAATAGTTTCTTCAAAGATTTTTCGGTAAAACTGTAAAGAAAAACAGCAAGACAATTATATATATTTTCAGATAAGAAATTAAATTCACATAGTTTACTATCGTCAAAATCAAAATTTTCTAAGTTATTAATTTCTTTATTTAATGATTGGATTAGTTCCCTTTTTTGCTCTTTTACTAATTCAAAAATTTTAATTAGGAACTGTTGTAAATTATTATATTCACAACATATTCCCATACATAAAAAATATGCTTGATAATCCATTCCTAGAATATTTCCTTATTGATGTTAAATTTTGAAATAATTAATCTTTTTTCAATTGAATTACAATCATAAGAAAATGTTATTTTATACTTCTTTGTTTGTATATTATTTGCAGTTTTTCTTCCCTCATTTCTTACTTGTAATTTTAGAGAATGTAATATATCTATCCCGGAAGGAATTGTTTTAAATAAATTTTCGTCGTTTAAATCTGTTGATATCCTAATTTCAGGACTAAATATAAAATTTTTTATACAATTTAAAATATGTACTACAAATCCTCCTAAAAAACTGTTTACTACACTTTGTAAGTCAAAATTATCAATAAAAATTTGCTTAAATTCCATTTACTTAAAAAATGCCCACCTCTGTAACCCGTACAGAAGTGGGCAAATTGGTAAAATTTATCTATTCAACTAAACGATATTTAGCATCTTGGTCTTTATAGAATTCAAAGTGTTTTGTATCTTCATCAAGTACTTCATAAAGAAGTTTGCCTAATGCTTGACTTGCAGTTTTCTCAGTATCATATTTTTCATTTAAAACTTTTAATGGAGTATCATCCCAAGAAAAACTTTTTCCACCAACTAAATCTCGTGCATAAAACCATTTAGAGCTGTTGTTTTCATCTCTTACATTTTTGCACCAACAGTAAACCATTCCTTGTAAGAATATTTTTATTTTCTCTTTATCTTCTACTGAAATGGATACATTTTTTGGTTCATGAGGTTTGTTAATTATCATAAAACACTCCTAATAAAAATATATTAAAAAAAAACAGCTGGCGATTTCTCGCCAACTGTTTTTTAGGTAATTAACAATCCCAAAATAAGGTTGTTAATTAAGCAACATACACAAAAAATACTATTATTCTGTAATAGAAACAGTGTTAGTTGTTGCATCAACAGTAACTATATATGATGCTGCACCTTCAACATTAATATCAAACTTGATATTAGGATTGTCATACTTTGTTGTAGCCCAATCATCATCAGAAGCAAGGAATTTTACTTCATAACTCAAAGTATCACCAGGTTTAGCAATTGTTGTGTATTCCCATTTTGAACCGAAAGTAACAACACCATCAGCGTCAGCTACAGGAGCATCTGTTAATTCATAACCAGCTCCGAGACCACCCCAATCATTAAAAGGCCAACCTGGACCCCAGCCCCATACTGTACCACTAATCCAAGCAGCATCTCCTTCTGTAAGTCCTGTAATTTTGAATGTTAAACTTACTTCACAGATTTCTTCTACTTTGATAGAAATTTCTTTTTCTGGAGTTACTTTTACAAACAATCTATATGGGAAACCAGCTTTTAAACCATTGATTTTTGAGTTAGCATCTGCTCCCTTTGTTGTAACTACATAATCAGTATCTGTTCCTACAGTGAATGTAGCACCTGTGTATTTTGTAGACCAACCATTTGTTGCAATTCCTAAATCAGAACTTATATCAGTAGCTTTAAAATCAAATGTATAAACAATAACACCTGTTGTTACATCGTAATCACCATTACACAAAAGTGTATTAGGACCAGCATCCCAGTTTCCACCAAGACCTAATGCATAGTATCCATCAAGCCAGTATGGTGTAGGATAAACAGGGTCAGCCATGCTTACAACGCTTACTGTAGCTGAAGAATCTGAGTTACATACAATAGTCATTTTGTATGTTTTTCCAGCTTCACAACCTTTTACAAAAGCGTTACCTGCTCCACCCATATCTGCTGCAAGTTTAAGTGGTACATCAACACTTGCTCCGTCTACATCTACATTAAATTCTGTGTATCCATCAACGTTCCATTCGCCATTCTTTGAAAGAATTTTGAAACCAACTTCTGCACCTGCTGCTAAATCATCTTTAACAGTAAATTCAAAAGTATAAGTACTGTTGTCTTTATCAATACTTGTAAATGGTGTTGTATTATCCCAGTTAGCAGGAATTGCCCAGTCACCAGGTACTGCACCACCACTTAAATCAATTACTTTGAAGTCTACAAGGTGTTCACCACATCCTACGAGACTTAACATCATCAACACTGAAAGTGCTGCAAAAATAATTTTTTTCATCTCTTTTCACTCCT
>CALBXN010000245.1 GCA_937890485.1 uncultured Treponema sp. | reverse complement strand
GGTCTAAAACGGCTGATTAAACGAGGTGTATTTCCACTAATCGTTGGAACAAGCAAAGATGTTGCTTGAATATCTGTTGCAGTTGCATAAGCAGCATGAGCCATAACACTTCCAATATCAGAAGGATTAGAACCTGTCCAGTTTGCAGAATTTTGATTAAAGTTTCTCATTTTTTCTTTATAAGTTTCAGAGCCTTCAACTGTTCGGGCAATTTTATCCATTGTTTTTACAGATTCCACAGGATAAGCACCATTTGCAGTTTCGCCAGAAAGCATAACTGCGTCAGTTCCGTCAAAAATTGCGTTGGCAACATCAGTAAGTTCTGCACGAGTAGGACGAGGATTTGTAATCATTGAATCTAACATTTGAGTTGCAGTAATTACAGGTTTTCCTGCCCGATTACAAGCTTGAATTATTTTTTTCTGTGCAAGAGGAATTCTTTCTGTTGCAAGCTGAACACCTAAATCACCTCTAGCAACCATAACACCAGAAGCAACTTCGATAATATCTTCTATATCATCAAGACCTTCTTCATTTTCAATTTTTGCAATAACTCTAACCTTTGAATTAAATGGTTCAATAAATCGTAAAATTGAAACCACATCAGATGCAGAACTAATAAAACTTGCTGCAATAAAATCCACACCGATTTTTATACCAAACTCAATATCTTTTTTATCTTGTTCACTTAAAACTGGAATATCTGGATGAATTCCGATAACATTTACATTTTTTTTACTTCCGATAGAACCACTGTTCAATGCTTTACAAGTTATAGTTGAAGTTTTATCTGTTTCTAAAACTAACATTTCAATTAAGCCATCGGCAATTAGAATTTTACAATCTTTTTCAATTTCTTCAGGAAGTTTTTTCCAACTTAAAGATATTTTTCCAGGAGTTACTAAAGTTTCGCCATCATAAACAGGTTCAACGCATAAACAATCATCATTTGTCATTAAAAAAATGTCGCCTGAATTGATTTTTATTTTTCCACCATTTTTTCCGTCATCAACGACAGTTCCTGTTCTAATTTCAGGTCCTTTTGTATCAAGCAAAATTGCACAAGGAATTTTTGTAATTCTACTAGCTTCTCGAACTGTTTCTATATTTTTTTTATGATATTCATGTGTTCCATGAGAAAAATTAAATCTTGCAACATTCATTCCAGAACGAAGTAAATCACAAACAACTTCTAAATTTTCTGTTGTTGGTCCCATAGAACAGACAATCTTTGTTTTTCTTCCCTTCATATTTTTATTATATACTATTTATTCTTTACTAACAATAAGAAAAAGGATATAACGTAATTATGGAAAACAATTCAATCAGAAATTATGAAGCAAGAAAAATATCTCTTTTTAAATTAGCTTGGCCAATTTTTATTCAAATGATTTTATCAATGACTTTAGGTTATATCGATACAATCATGATAAGTCATTATTCGGAAACAGCTGTTGGTGCAATCGGAAATGCAAATCAAATTATGGGATTTTTACGACTTGCTTTTTCTATAATTACAAGTGCAACAGGAGTAATTGTTGCTCAATATATCGGTGCAAAACAAACTGAAAAAATGAATCAGATTTACACGGTTTCTGTTTTGTTTAACTTAGTTTTAAGTGTAGCAGTTTGTTTTATAATTACAACTTTTAGTAGACCACTTTTAACAGCAATTCAAATTCCTTCAATAATGATGGAAGATGCAAATGCTTACATGAAAATTGTAGGATTTTTCCTTTTTACAGATGCAATCGTAATGATTTTTTCACAAGTATTTAATTGTCACGGAAAAACAAGTGTAGGAATGTTCATCTTTTTTGGAATGAATGTTATGAATATCATCGGAAATTACACTTTCCTTTATGGACCACTTTCTCATCTTAATCTTGGAGTAAAAGGAGTTGCAATTTCTACATCTGTAAGTAGTTCTTTAGGAATGATTATTTCATATATTCTATTCAGAAAAATTATTAAAGGAAAACTATCTTTTAAACTTTTAAAACCTTTCCCAAAAGATTTACTTTTTAAATTGATAAAACTTGGAATTCCAACTGCTGGCGAAAATATTTCATATAACATTGCTCAAATTATTATTACCGCTTTTGTAAACACAATGGGACCAGAAGCAATTAACGCAAAAATCTTTTGTAATATGCTAACTTTATTTTCATTGATTTATTCAAATGCAATGGCAGGTGCAACATCAATCATAGTTGGACAAAGTGTTGGTGCAAACGATTATGATTATGCTTATAAGCGAGTTTTAAAAAGTTTAAATAGTGCAATGGCAATTTCTATCATTGTTTCAATTGCAAACTTCTTACTTTCAAGATGGACATTGGGATTTTTTACAGAAAACTCTACGATTATCGAAATTGGTAGAAAAGTAATGTTTGTTGCAATTTTCTTAGAAATAGGAAGATGTATTAACTTAATTGTTATCCGAAGTATGCGTTCTGCAGGGGACGTAGTTTTTCCAACAGTTTTAGGAATTGGTTCTATGTGGGGAATTTCTGTAGTTTTCACTTGGATTTTAGGAATTTTCTTTCACCTTGGAATTGTGGGAGCTTGGATTGCAATGGCAGCTGACGAAATTTTTAGAGGCATTGTAGTTTTTATTCGCTGGATTGTGGGCTCATGGCGTGGAAAATCCGTAGTAGAAAAGAATACAGAAAATGCATAAATCTGCCGATAATAAAACATAGATGTTTAAATTTTCCTTTGGAGGATTTTTTGTGAAAAAATTTATTTTATTAGTTTTAGTTCTTAGTTTTTCTTTGTTGTTTTTATCATGCCCTAATGATTCTGTTCCTAATGGGGAAGATTCACTTACATCAGTGATAGTAGAAGCACCAGATTTCTATATTTCTAGTTATAGTGGAACAAGTATGAATGCAGAAACAATGAAACTTTATTATTCGTATGCAGTTCCTCCTGAAGGCAAAGACCCAACAACCCTTCTTGATATTCGACCTATGATTTACGGAGTACCTAATACAGAAGAAACTTTTTCCAATATAGTTATTTCTACAACAAAAGAATATACAGAAATAGAAAAAACTGGAATAGACACTTCCATTTGGGATTTTTGGGTGGATTCAAAAGATAATTGGAAATTTGAAGCTAACGCAAATTACAATGTAAGTTTTGAAGCAAAATCTTCTGTGGCAGATTCTATCGTACTTGCAGAATTAAAAGATAGTACCAAAACATTACGAGGGGCAAATATCTGTCCAAAACTTACAGAAGAATATCAAACATTTTCTTTTGAAACAGGATCCTATGATAGAGAATGGAATGGACATTTACAAATAGCCCTAGGATTTTTTGAAGGAAAAATATCTATAAAAAATCTTAAAATTGAAAAAACAGAAAAGACCTCATTACCAATTGGAATTTATTTAGCATCTAAAACTGATAAAGTTGAAGTTGAAAAAGTTGATAATGGTGTAAAATTCACTTTTACAACAGGAGAAGATGAAAATCTAAGTTTTCCTGCTGTAAGTGGTTTTTCTTTAGAAGATAATAAACTATATGAAGTAACTTTTAATGCAAGTGCAAATGCAAAAGATGTTACTTTAAGAGCAGGTGTACATCCAATAAATCATCAATATTCTCATTCATGGATTACAACATCAATTGGAATTAAGCCAATCCCAATCAAAATGTATGTTGTAGGAGCTATTCGTGGCACAGAAAAAAATAGATTTGGAACACTTGAAGTTAATACACCAACAAACAATTCAGTAACAATTACGGATGTAAAAGTTTCTGAAGTTACTGCAATGCCTCAAGACATAGACTTGTTTGTAAAAATAAATGATAAATATGGCGAAATCACAAAAGAAACACCTTACACCATCGCACAAATTCCATCTGGTGGAAGTTTTACTTTTGACATGGCTTTTTCAAAAATAAACTCCACAGAAATTAATTGGGAAAATTTTAGTAGGATTTGTGAATTTTCTAATAATTGTAAATTTCCAGAATCTTTAGATATTTTAAATGAAATTGAATCTTCTGCTGAAGTTAAAAGAACTTTCACAAACAACACAACAGAAGAAAAATATTACAAAATTTCACTTGATTCAAATTGGAAGATTATTTTAGAAGAAACAGAATTTTCTGTAATTGACGGAAGTACAACTCCATAAAAATTTCTTAAAAAAATCTTCGTAACTTAATTGCATCGGCTGGGCAAATTTCGTGACAGCAAAAACAATGCAAACATTTAGTTGTATCGCTTAACTGTGCTGTTCCATTTTTGCCCGTCATTTTTATTATCTGTGCAGGACAAATCTGTTTACATCGTTGGCACTTTAAACATTTACTTTGCTTAAAATGAACATTGCGAGTTAAAATCTTTGTGGCAAGAAAATCTAACCAACCTGGAAGCATTTTTCCTAAAGTTTGAGAAGGCTCTTTTACAATTTTGAAATTACGAGTTTGTTCTCTGATTTCCTCTATTGATTCCCCTAATACTTTAATTTGCTCTGGATTTTCTAGCCAAATTTTTCTTTCTAAAGCATCCTTTAAATTTACTACTTCATAAGGATTATAACCAACGATTTCTGCACAAAACCAATCTAATGCAAGAATATTATCAGAACTTGCTAAAAATCCTAACTTTACAGGATCGCCACTTCCAGGCCCACCAGGACCTTCCATTCCAACAATTGCATCCATCACAGCATAACAAGGTTTTGCACAAATATTCAAATCAGTTAAGAATGCTCCAAAATCTTCTTTTTTTGGAAAGCGATAATGACTTTGTGCTTTATCAAGACCAACCATCAATCCAAAAAGATTTTTCATCGCTCCTGTATAAGACATAAACTGATGTGTTTTCAATTTTGAAAGAGAAACAACAATATCTGCTTTTTCAAAAGCAGTTGCAAAACTAAATTGCTTTACAATTTTTCCTTCTGGACAAGGAACTATCAAACTTCCATTAAAATCTGTCCATTTTCCTCCGTTTTGTTCTACAATATCATAAAGACCAATTGATTTTGCTGCATTTGTGGAATTTGCGATTGCAGGAGATTCCCCAACTAAAACTTCTTTTGCACCAAGTTCAACAAAGGCTTTTACACAAGCGCCCACAACAACAGGATGAGTACAAACTGCATCTTCAACTTTTTTTGGATAAAGAATATTTGGTTTTAAAAGAACAGTTTTTCCTTTTACATCTGGTGGAGGAACTAATTCTAAAAGTTTTTTTACACTCTGATAAACAGAATCAAATTGATATTCATCGCATTTTTGTACAGCCACAGAAGTGGACATAGTTTTATTGAAAGTTTGCATATTTTTAGGATATATCACAAAATAAAAAAAGACAAGGAGTTCTAATTTCAAAGTGTTTGAAAAAAGATTTCCTTGCCTTTTTATGAAATGAAAAAATTTTATCTTAGCGTTTCTTTTTTAGAATAAAAAATGCAATCACACTAAGAACAGTTAAAACGCTACCACATATTATCATTAGTGTAGAACTTGCGTATAACTTTAATCCTACTTTTAATTTTGTAACATCTGCATCATCTGACATATCAAGAATGTCATCAAGTGTTATTGTTTCACCAAAAATTTTCATTTCACCATTCATTACTTTAGAAACTAATGATGGAGAAAGTTTTTCTCCAAGGAAAAAATTTAATGATTCATTAACTTCTTTAACATCCTTGTTCAAATCAACTGCCAAACGACATCCAACACCACCTAACAAAAGTACAATTCCAATAATCATACAAATGATAGCAATTTTTTTCATATTCCTTTCCTCCTTTTATATGAAACCACTGCTTATTAATACATAAATTCTAAGAAATCAGGAATTCTTTTTGACCAAGCTTGTTCATTATGAGAATGACCTACACTTTCTTGATAGAATAAATCGCCCTCATCTGATGGTTTTTCAGCTTGTTTATATCCTTTACTTAAAATGTATTCTTTCAAATGTTGTGTTCCAGGAAGCAAAATCATTTCTAATGCGTCCCCTGTTCCACAGTCAATGTAGAATTTAACTTTTTTATCGCTAGAAAAATTAAATCCGTCTTCTTTAATAATTTGTTCAAAACCAGTACTTCCGCCAGAGAATAAACCTGCACCACTAAATACATCTGGATTTTGGCTAGCAATATATGCAGAACAGAAAGCTCCATAACTACTTCCTGCAATTACACGACCATTTCTATCTGAAATTGTATTATAATTTTTTTCGATTAAAGGAATAATTTCTTCTACAATCATCAAACGATGTTCATTTGCATATCGTTTAAATTCAACAGAATCTGTAACTGGCTCATCAGGAAGTTCATCGCACCAACCAGCATACTCTTTTGTTCGATTACGATTATTTGAAATTCCAACAATGATTGTACTTTGAATTTTTCCTTCTTAAACAATGCGTTCCATTGAAGTTTCAACTTTCCAACCTCTCCATGGCAAACTTTTTTCGTCCCAAACATTTTGACCATCTAACATATACAAAACTGGAAATTTCTTTTCATTATCGATATTGTTCAAATATTCAGCTGGAAGATAAACATAAATATCTCTTGCTCCCATCCATTCATATTTACTTTCAAATCTAAAAATTTCTAAGCCTCCAACTTTATCAGAAAGACGAGCTAAACTTGATTTTTTTCTATCACAATGTTTTAAAGGATTTGCAGGATCGTTTTCTTGGTATCCATCATTTTCTTTTATCATATAAGTTAAAAATGCCTTGTCTGTTTTTAGTTTTACAGTTTTATAAAAAATAGGAGTTTTCTTAATATTCTTTAATTCTGTTCCAGAAAGTTCAGGATGATTATCACAAGAAATTGTAATTACAGAAGGATTTTTTGCATCAAAGTCTTTATCAAAATACAAAAAAGTTATTTCATAATTTCCTTCCCCTTTATCAACAATGACAGGACTTCCGTTTTCTTTAACAAATTTATCAAATATAGATTTTTGTACATTTAATAAATCTTCACCTTGATTTTCTTTACCAGCTGCTTTTAGTTCTGCCGTAAAATTTTTTAGTAATTTTCCTTGTGCAAAAACATTTGTTACCAAACACAATGCTAATAACAAAAAAAAGATTTTTCTAAAATTCTTCATGTTTCCTCCAAAAATTTATTTATTCACTTTCTATTGTAACACGATATTTAAATTTCATGTTGTAATATTTTTATTAAAAATACTTAAATTAAACTTGTTCTTTAATATACTTTTTATTTTTTACAAAATTTACTAATATCTAAAAATGCAAATAGAATTTAAAACACGATATAAAATAAATAATTTTTTTCTTTACGTTTTTGGCTTTTTTAAAAGTCTTCAATTTTTTGGCTCTCTTTGTGTTCCATTTTATTTAATCCGATTGGAACTTTCTTATACTTGGATGTTTGCCATTGAAACTATTTTTTCTGTTTGTGTTTTTATTTTTGAAATTCCAACAGGAATTATTGCTGACAAATTTGGCAGAAAAATTTCTCTCATTTTAGGCTCTTTACTTTTTGGTTTTTCTTTTTTGATTCTTGGATTTTTCAAAACAATTCCACTTTTAATTTTTTCACAAATTATAGGTGCTGTGGGAATAAGTTTGATTAGCGGAGCAGATTCAAGTTTAATTTACGAAAATGCAAATTCCGTAGGAAAATCTCAAGAAGAAATTTCAGAAATTGCAAGTCGTTATTCAGGATTCAAAACTCTTGCTTTACTTATTGCTTTTCCTGTAGGTAGTCTTTTTGTTTCTAGTGGAATTATGGAATACAAAGCGGCTTTGGGATTTGTGTTTACGTTAACAGGCATTGGTCTTTTTGTAGCTGCATTTTTTATTTCTTTCGTAAAAGAACCTACTTGCATAGAAAAATCTTTTCATAAAACAAAATCTTCACTTTTAGAAAATGCAAAAGGATGTTTACAAGCCTTTATAAATCCTAGTTTACGAAAAATCAGTTTAAACTATTCGATAATTTCTGCTTTTACATTTTTGATGTTTTGGTTTTACCAATCTTTATTATTTGAAAACAATGTAGATATCGGCTGGAATGGTTTTGTTGCTGCAGGATTTAATCTTGGTGCAAGTCTTTTACTTTTTGCAAGTGGATTTATTCAAAAGAAAATCGGTACCAAACGAACAATATTTTTATCAGCTTTAATTCCAGGTCTTTTGTATATTTTGATTTTTGCTTTCTATAATAATCTAGTTGTAATTTTAATTGGAATATTTGGAATAACTATGTCAAAACTTTTTAGAGAACCAATCATGATTACCCAGATGAATACCCAAATTGAAGATAAAAATAGAGCTACAGTTTTATCTGGAGTTTCTATGTTTAGTAGAATTATAACCGCAATTTTTTATCCATTGTCTGGCTTACTAATGGATACAAATCCAAAAATCACATATTTAGTAGTTGGGATTGCTACAGTAATTGTTAGCATTTTATTAAAAGAAAAAAATTCTTCTAACTAAAAAAACAAGCCCCACCAGAATAATTCTAGCGGGGCTAAATTTTTTAAGCAAGTTTACTTAAAACAAGTTTTCTTGTATCAAGCTTATTTGTACAATTCCACAAGTTTTTGTAAGTGTTCAAATCTTGCTTTTGCAGCATCCTCGTTTTTCTTGAACAAGAGTTCAGCTCTTTCTGGGAATTTTCTAGTAAGAGATGAATATCGTGTTTCATTTGCAAGGAATTGTTGATATGTTCCATCACCTGCTTTTGATGTCAATGTGAATGGATTTTTTCCTTCTGCTTTTAGAGCAGGGTTGAAACTGAACAAGTTCCAGTAACCACAAGCAACAGCTTTCTTCATTTCGTCTTGGCAGTGGTTCATACCACCTTTAACACCGTGTAATTCACATGGTGCGTATCCAATAATCAATGAAGGTCCGTTGTATGCTTCTGCTTCTTGGATTGCTTTTAATGCTTGTTCAGGGTTTGCACCTAAAGCAATTTGTGCAACATAAACATATCCGTAACTCATTGCAATTTCTGCAAGTGATTTTTTGCTGATGTCTTTACCAGCTGCTGCGAATTGACAAACTTCACCAATGTTAGATGCTTTTGATGCTTGTCCACCAGTATTTGAGTACATTTCTGTATCGAATACCATAACATTTACATTTTCGCCACTTGCTAGAACATGGTCTAATCCACCGAAACCGATGTCATAAGCCCATCCGTCACCACCCATAATCCATACAGATTTTTTGTTTAGGTAAGCTTTCTTTTCTAGGATTTCGTCTTTGCAAGAACAATCTAGTTTTTCTAATTCAGCAATAAGAACTTTTGTAGGTTCTGCATTGTCGATTGTAGAATCTTTTGTTTCAATAAATTTAGCGATAGCATCTTTTAGCGAAGCTGAAACTTTATCGCTTGTTGCAATTTCTTCAAGTTTTGCAATTAAGCTATCACGGATAAATTTCTGTCCGATGTACATACCAAGACCGTGTTCAGCGTTGTCTTCAAATAATGAGTTTGCCCATGCTGGACCTTTCTTAGAATCTTTGTTAATTGTGTATGGACATGTTGCAGCTGGTCCACCCCAGATTGATGAACAACCTGTTGCATTAGAGAGGTACATGTTTTCACCGAACAATTGTGTGATAAGGCGAGCATAAGATGTTTCTGCACAACCTGCACATGAACCAGAGAATTCAAGTAATGGTTGGTTAAATTGTGAACCTTTAACTGTGTTATCAGCATAACCTGAATCTGTTTTCTTAGAAACATTTTTAACAAGATAATTGAACACTGGTTGTTCTTCAATTCTTGTTTCTTGTGGTACCATTTCGATTGCTTTTGTAGGACAAACTGTAATACATTCTCCACAACCCATACAGTCAAGTGGTGTTACACTCATTGTGAATTTGTATTGTGATGGTTTTGGTTTTGTGTCCACTGCAACAAGACCTGCAGGTGCATTTTTAACTTCTTCTTCGCTTAACAAGAATGGACGAATTGTAGCATGTGAACAAACAAATGCACATTTGCTACATTGAATACATTTTGCAGCATCCCATTTTGGAACCATAACAGCTGTTCCGCGTTTTTCGTAAGCAGAAGCTCCAAGTTCAAATTGACCGTCTGCACAATCTTTGAAAGCAGAAACTGGTAAAGAATCTCCGTCCATAAGAGCGATAGGATTCATTAATTTTTCTACCATTGCAACAGTTTTTGCTTCACCTTCAAGTTTTACTTTTTCAGTGTTGTCAACTGCATTTGCCCAGTCAGCTGGAATTGCAACTTCATGAAGTGCGTTACAACCTGCATCGATTGCTTTCCAGTTCATGTCAACAATTTCTTGTCCTTTTTTGCTGAATTTTGCTTCAGCTTTTTCTTTCATGTATTTAATTGCTTCTTCTGCTGGAAGAACATTTGCTAGTTTGAAGAATGCAGATTGAAGAACTGTTGATGTACGTTTGCCAAGACCGATTTCGCCAGCAATTTTAACAGCGTCTACTGTGTAAACTTTTACATTGTTGTTAGCAATATAACGTTTTGCTTCTGCATTTAAGTGTTGACTTAATTCTTCATCAGACCATTGACAGTTAATAAGGAATGTTCCACCTTTTTTAACGTCTTGAACCATCTTATATCCTTTGATGATGTAAGATTGGTTATGACATGCAACTAAGTCAGCTTGGTTGATGTAATATGGACTTCTGATAGGTTTGTCACCAAAGCGTAGGTGAGAAATTGTAATACCACCAGTTTTCTTTGAGTCATATTGGAAATATGCTTGGATGTATTTGTCTGTGTGGTCACCAATGATTTTTGTTGAGTCTTTGTTAGCACCAACAGTACCGTCACCACCGATTCCCCAGAATTTACATTCTACTGTACCTGCAGCAGCTGTAATAGGAGCTGGTTTTACTTCTGGCAATGAAAGATTTGTAACATCATCTACAATTCCGATTGTAAAACGTGGTTTTGGACTTGCATTTTCTAGTTCTTTATAAACTGCAAAAATACTTGATGGAGGTGTATCTTTTGAACCAAGACCATATCGTCCACCAGTTAAAATAATATCGTTAAGACCTGCTTCTCTTAAAGTTGTTGCAACATCAAGATAAAGTGGTTCACCAAGAGAACCTGGTTCTTTTGTTCTATCAAGAACTGCAATTTTCTTAACAGTTTTTGGAAGAACGCTTAA
Organism: uncultured Treponema sp.; assembly: GCA_937890485.1. Lineage (GTDB taxonomy): Bacteria > Spirochaetota > Spirochaetia > Treponematales > Treponemataceae > RGIG9060. Next base: position 19,895 of record CALBXN010000245.1, on the reverse strand, counting down.
GAATTTTTCTGAAACCCAAGGACGATACAAGCGAACTTTGATAAGTCCAACTTTTTCTCCGTGAGCATTGAGGTAATCCACAACTTCTTCTGCAACATCACAAACTGAACCCATTGCAATAATTACTCTATCAGCATCAGCAGCCCCGTAATAATTGAACAAGTCATAATTTGTTCCAAGTTTTGCATTTACTTTTGCAAGATATTTACAAACAACTTCTGGAAGTGCATCATAAACTGAGTTACATGCTTCTCTGTGTTGGAAGAAAACGTCACCGTTTTCGTGTGAACCACGCATTGCAGGATTATTTGGATTTAATGAGTGGTCGCGGAATGCTTTTACTGCATCCATATTGCACATTTCTTTTAAATCTTCATAATCCCAAGTTTCGATTTTTTGAATTTCATGTGATGTTCTAAATCCATCAAAGAAATTTAAGAAAGGAACTTTTCCTTCGATTGCAGCAAGGTGAGCTACAGGAGCAAGATCCATAACTTCTTGTGGATTTGATTCAGCTAGCATTGCAAAACCTGTTTGACGACATGCATAAACGTCAGAGTGGTCACCAAAAATGTTCAATGACTGAGCTGCAACTGTACGAGCAGAAACATGGAAAACACCAGGCAACTGTTCACCAGCAATCTTATACATGTTAGGAATCATCAAAAGAAGTCCTTGAGATGCTGTAAATGTTGTTGTTAAAGCACCTGCAGCTAAAGAACCGTGTACTGTTCCTGCAGCACCTGCTTCAGATTCCATTTCCACTACTTTTGTTTTTGTACCAAAAATATTTTTTAATCCATTTGCTGACCATTGATCAACAAAGTCTGCCATTGGTGATGATGGTGTAATAGGATAAATTCCTGCAACTTCTGTGTAAGCATAAGCAACGTGTGCTGCAGCCTGATTACCATCCATTGACTGTTTCTTTCTGGACATATGTCCTCCCTCGTAAAATATATATTTTGTCTTTTACAAATATAATTCAAAGACAATAAAATTTCTTCCTTATAGCATACTACGAAAATCTGTAATTTACAAGTAAATATACTACAATGAAAAAATTAGTTTTTTAATTCATCTAAATCTTCTGCACCGTCTTCAACATATTTTTTTAATTGAATAGCTGCAACTCTAGGATTTGTAATAACTGAAGGTCCTGCAATACAACCGCCTTCACAAGCCATAACTTCTACAAGATTTGGTGTAGTATCTGTAACAGGAAGTTCCCCAGATTGAATTTTTCCATAGGTAGCAAGTTGCTTCATTCCTGCCTTAGAAAGTCCATTGATTACTGCTGCTTTTAGAATTTCAGGATTTTTTAGACGGATTCTTACAGATTCTGCAACTCCACCACTTACAGCAAAGTTTCTTCCTGAAGCAGTTGGAATAATTGTATCAGGCATTGCTTCTTGTTTTGCAACATCAATTTGCTTTGCAATCAATAAAGCACCCATTTCTTCTACAGAAAGAACATAATCCACAAGTTCATCATCCATTCCTTCACGGCGTTTTGCTAAACAAGGCCCAATAAAAACTGTTATACAATCTGGGTCTTTCATTTTTGCAATTTCTGCTGTGTAATGCATTGGACTACGAGTATCAGAAATACAAGGAGAAAGTTCTGGAACATGAATGTGAACGGCTCTAACATAAGCAGGACAGCAAGAAGTTGTCATCAATTTATGACCTTCGTTCATTCTTTCTTCAAACTCTTCAGCTTCCATATCGGCTGTTAAATCTGCTCCGATTGCAACTTCCCAAACACGAGAAAATCCACATTTTAACAATGCTGATTCTAATTGTCCAGGATGTGCTCTAAATTGAGCAGCGATTGCAGGTGCATACATGGCAACAACTTTTTTTCCATTCATTATATGTTTAATAACATCAACAAGTTGACTTTTATCCATCATTGCCCCGAAAGGACATTCACGCATACAATTTCCACAGAAAATACATTTATCGTAGTCGATATGTTCTTTTCCATCTTCACCCTTAGAAATTGCTCCTACAGGACAAGCCTCTTCGCAAGGAACTGGAATTTTAATAATTGCGTGATATGGACAGTTTTGCATACAAAGTCCACAGTTTACACATAAACCTTCATCAATATGAGCTCTTCCATCTTTAATAGAAATTGCTTTTTTTCCACAGTTCATCATACAAGGACGAGCAAGACAAGCCTGACAAGCATTTGTTACCATATAATGACTACGAACACAAGCATTACAAGCATCATTTAAAACAGTTAGCATTGGCCAAGTAGGTTTTTCCCGAGCAAGTGCTTCGGATGCAAACTCAGATAATTTTTTTTCATCATCATAATCTTCTACACTATGACCTAAACGAGCCATTACTCTTTGTCGTAAAATTTCTCTATCATGATAGATACAACATCTAATACTTTGACTATCTTTTGGAGCAAGTTCTCTTGGAATATAGTGAACTCCGTCTTCCAATTTGCCTTCAAGTTGAAGTTTTGCAATTTTTACAAGAATTTCTCTTTTTAAATGAGCCGCATTGTTATTAATGTTAAGCATTAAAATTTCTCCAATATTTAATTTTTTTTATTTTGAATTTTCAGCAATTTCGTTGATTTTATCTAAAACTTTTGCCAAAGTTGCTTCAGTAATGATTTCATCATTTACAAGAACAAAAGGAGCTTTTCCACATTCAGTATTTTTGCATTTTTCTAAACATGTAAGACCTTCAATTTCTACAATTCCTTTAAGTTCATCAGGAAGAGAATCTTCTAATACAAGAATTTCAGAAGCACCCATAACAAAACAAGCAGTTCCTGTACAAATTGAAACTTTGATTTTTTTTGTATTTTCCATAAAATTCCCCTTTTATATAGTAATTATACTAGATATTTTAAAAATATTGAATACTTACTTCTTTTAGATAAACATCTTGAAGCAAAGACGCTATCTTTTTTACAACATTTCTACGAATTTCCAATTCCACTGGCATATTTGGGTCTTGATGAGCTTCGTTAATTTTTGTTCCCACAACAAATTTGATTCTATCACTATCTAAAAACAAATCTACCATCTTTGTAGCAGCATTTGGTTTTAAGCCCTCAGTTTTTGCACCATTTTCTAAAAGTTCTGCAACAGCACCCATGGTAATGATACCTTCTGTAACCATTTCGGCTCCATCCATCTCTGAATAAGGTGGAATTTTTACATCAAAATCTTTAAGTTGAACTTTTATCTGTCTATTTAATTCCCTAGAAATAATATTTGCAGTAGTTCCTCCACAAATAATTCGCTTTCCGTCAAAAGAATCAAATAAACGAGCATAATCTCCGTCACTTTCTTTTCGTAGAGGAGGTCCAGTAAGAACAAGTAAATCTCGTGGATTTCTTCCGTAACTAACACCGCAGGTTATATCATCTTTAGATTTATAACCATCGTACATTAAGGCTTCTTTTACAACAGCCTTTGCTAAATTTCTTGCACTTATATCTGGATTTTCTAGGATTTTTTCTAGAATAAAAGTTTGTACATTTTCATATCCCCAACCAAAAGGGTGATTTGGAGAACCCATTCCAGATTGAGTTACACCGTCAGAAAAGAAAACCAATCTATCCCCAGGACGAGCCAAATATCTTGAATATTGAAGTTCGGCTTCTCGTTTTGGTGCAGTAGCTTTATTTTTACGCTCTAATTTTTTTATATCTTTTATAGGTTCAACGATAGTTTCCTGACGAATTAAAACATAGGGAGGATTATCGTATTCCATGATTCTAACGGTATTGTTTGGTTCAATATCCACCAGTGTAAAAGTTGCATAACTTATTCCTCTATCTTTACACACTGGCAAAGTGTTCATAATGATTTCGGCTGCTCGTCGCATTGGAATATCCGCAGCAATAAAGCGAGTTGCCATTGTTGCTGTTAAAGTTGCTAAAACGCCTGCCTTAATCCCAGAACCAAGTCCATCCGACAAAGCGGTTATTACACGACCATCAGTGGGATTTTTTTGAGATAAAAACACATCTCCTTCTGCGTGTTGTTTATGTTTACAAACTTGATAATGACCAACTTCTATAAAAGTTTTTTTTGACTCACTCATAGATGCCTCAATCTTCATCTTCTTCATCTTCTGAGAATGACTGAATTATTGAATTAAGAATTGATTCAGTTTCAGCAGCATTTTCTCCCAAAAGATATGCGATTTTTTGTACAACAGATAAGTTTTTGTCGATAACCTTTCTTGCTTGAGAAACAATCCTGTGTTTTTGAACTTGAGGAGCAGTTATATCTTCGATTACACCACCTGCAATAGATTCTTTTTCGATAGAAAAGACTGAAACATGAAAAATCTTTTTACCAAAACGTACTTCTCGTTCAATTACATCAGGTCCGTTAATTTCTAGAACATCAGAAAAGAACCTTGAAAAATCTGCTATTTTTTCTAATGAAGCACCTTCAAGACCAGGTTTTGCCTCAAAAAGTTCTACTGCCTCGGAACCCATCATTTTTGCAAAGTTTAGGTTACACTCAACGATGTTTAAATTTCTATCAGCAATAACAACTCCACTTGGAATTGATTTTATCAAACTGTTTGCTTGTTTTTGTGCTAATTTTCGCATATATGAAACACACATTGTTTTTTCTGCACGATTATCAAGCATCGCAGTTGCAAAGTGACGACAAGAATCATATCCACAACTAGAACAATTTAATTCATCTGCTGGAGTGAACTTTCCAACAGAACGCAAAGCACTTCGAATTTCTTCTTCAGAGTGAAGAACCTTATCTGCAATTTCAACAGGCAAAGTTCCTGATAAAACAGGTGAATCTTCTACTACATCATCTGAAATTGTTGCTTTGGCAGAATCAGCGTAATCTAAAACTCTTAAACGTTTCATTGCCAAAGAATCTACAGAGTAAGTTCCAGGACCATTTACACATCCACCGGAACAAGAAAGCAATTCCATAAACAAAGGAGTTTTCAACTGTTCAGGATTTAAACCAGCAAGTGCATCTTGAATTTCATGAATCCCAGAAATACACATGGTTCTAATTCCCTTTAAGTTGTTATATTTTTTTGTAGCAGCAATCATTCCTCCGTCTACAGGATATAAAGTTCCTTTTGCAGAACGTTCTGGAATAAAAGTTTCATTTTTCTTTGGAGAAACTAGAGCATCACTTCTAATACCTTCTGATTCAAACCATCTTCGTAAATCTGAAAAAGTTAATACAGTATCGATTGTGTTCCATACATCACTTTCTCGTTTTTTTGCAATACATGGTCCAATAAAAACAACCCCGATATCTTCGCCATAAAGTTTTTTAAGATAACGAACATGTGCCAAAAGAGGAGATGCTAAATCTGTTATATATGGAGTAAGGTCTTTTTTATATTGTTTTATATATTCAACTACCGCAGGACAAGCAGAAGAAATAAAAAGTTTTTGCTGATTTGCAGTATCTTTTGTTTTATCTGAAAGGTATTTTGCAAGTTCAGAAGAAACTAAATCTGCACCTAAAGCAGTTTCAGAAACTCCCCAAAACCCAAGTTTTCTTAAAGCTGCAACAAATTGTTTTGGTGTAAAATCTGAAAATTCTGCGGAAAAAGAAGGTGCAATTGATACAATCACTTTTTCTTTTAAAGTGAGAAGTTGCTTTGCTTTGCCTAAATCATCACGAATATGCTTTGCATTTGCTGGACAATGAATTACACAATTACCACATAGAATACACATTTGGCTAAGAATTGTGGCATGACCATTTTCAACACGAATTGCTTTTACAGGACATTGTCGAATACATTTGTAGCAATCTTGACATTCAGTTAATTCTGTATAAATCGGTGATAAATAATTCATTTTTCATTCTCCAATTCATGTAGAAGTAAATCTGCCAAACCTTCAGGAGAAACATCTGTAAAAAGTTTATCATCAATACGGATGTTAGGACCGTTTTTACATTCACCTTCACACAAACAGCCTCTAACATTAACTTTGTCTGTTAGATTATTTTCAGCTAAAAATCTTTGTATAACCTCTGCATTTATGGAGTTTCCTCTACTAAAGCAAGAACTTCCCATACATACCGTAATAGTTTTCAAATGTTCACCTCAAAAAAATTTTTCTATATTTATAGAATACACCAATAATTAAATATCCGCAAATAAAAAAATAACTAGTGATTTTTTGAACTGAAAAAATTTTATGTAAACATTTAGCAAAGTAAAATTTTGTAAACTATATTTTATAGTAACCAAGAAAAGTAATACATAAAATAGTATTTACTTTTCAATATTTTTGGAGGGTTTATGATTAGTTTTACAGAATTGGATTTACAGTATGCACATCGATTTTATAATTTTAAAGGTGAAGCTCAATATTTACATGGGCATACTGGAAAATTGATTATTGAAGTTGAAGATTCAATAAACAAAGGCGTTAATATGGTTTTTCCTTGCAATGAAATTAAAAAAACTGCCTGGAATATTTTACAAAATTTTGATCACGCATTAATTTTAAGAGAAGACGATCCACTTCTTCCTGCGATTTTAAAAGTGTACGAAACTCAAGGAATAAAAAATGGAACTCCTACAAACAAAATGAAAGGTCCAGCATTTAAAACTGAACTTGCTACAGCTTATCCAGAGTGTCGTTTAGTTGTAACAAAAGAAACCATGACTGTTGAAGGTATGATAAAAATCGTTTACGATTTACTCAAAGATAAATTAAATATTTCAAAGTTAACTTTTTACAGTGGTGATAATGCTGCTAGCCAAGAATTTACAACAAGAAACAATATTGAACGCTGTCCTCTGTGTGGAATTGCATTAAACGAAAATGGAGTTTGCCCAAAATGTGGGTATAAAAAATAGTAGCCGATAGAAACTTTGGGGATGACTAAAAAGTTTAAACCTTAGTATTATCCTGAACTTGATTTAGGATCTTAACACAGTATCTAGTGTAGATTCAAAATCAAGTTCGGAATGACAATTTTTTTTAGGTAGCCTCAAAAAAAAAGAATACTTTATATGCTTAATCAAAACTCATCTTCGCCAATATATTTTCTTTCTATATCATCTGCGGATCTAGCTATACTGGGTATTATTTCATCAATTAATTCTTCCGAAATTACATTTATAGAAAAAAATTGGGCTAAAAAATAATCCCCATCTTCATGTCGTTTTAAACAGTAAAGTAAGTCGTCATCAGTTAAAATATCCAATAAATCATTTCGATTTATTTCTCCTATTGGTGAAAAAATCATAATATAATCATCTATTCTTGTTACAAAAACAAGCTGACTTCGTAAATTTTTAAATCTGAGTGTAATATTTATCACATCTTTTTTTTCATCATATTCAGCTGAATAGTAATCTAAAATATATTTACGTACTTCGCTCCAAGTTTCCATAATAAATCCCTCCTAAATTGTGGATAATATTTCTGCTTTTTTAGTATCAAAATCTTCTTGAGTAATAATTCCATTATCAAGCATCATTTTTAATTTGAGAATTTTCTTTTGTGCAATGGTAAATTCATCTTCTTCCTCAGAGGATTCCATAGAAATATTTTGTACTGAACTTTTTTTTAAGTTTCTTAATTCTTTTTTAAAAAGATTCCAATCATTTTGACTAATATTGCTTAAAATTAGTTCATCAGTTTCGTCAAAAATATCTACAACTCCTGCTAGAGTTGCATCTTGACGAGCCTCAAATATTTCACCAACTTCATCAAAATCAAAAGAACAAATTTCATCTTTTTTTATTAGAACAACATTTTGATTTGTTAAAAGCATAATATTTTTTTCAGAGAATAAATTATTTACCATACCTTTAGCGATTCTTGTTCCTGCTGCTTTTGCAATCCCGATACCAGCTTGAACGAGACTACCAAGACCATTAAAGTTTTTTACTAGATTTGAAAAACCTTTTTTAGCTGTTTCTCCTAAATTACTTGCTATTTTACCAGATTCTTCTTCTAAGAAAAAAATTATTTGTGAATTTGGTTTAAAATCTCCTTCTTCAAAAGCCATTTCAATTTTTTTCTTATATTGCAATAATAATTTCCAAATTATTGGATTAAATTTTTTGTCACAATCGATTGAAAATTTATTAATTAATTTTTCCACTTGATATTTAGGCGAACATATAACATTATCGTCAAATAAATCACTGAGTAATTCAAATAAAGTTTGTATTGTAGAACTTTTTGATTCTGTGCAAACTAAAATCTCGTCATTATTAAATAATAATGCCACTTGATTTTCTTCACCATCAACTTCAGACTCTCTTTCTTCGAATGTAAAATCAGAAAATTGTTCTAAAGAAATTTCAACTTCTTCAGAGTTACAAATAACTTTTGCATTTTCTGGATAGAATTGTACTTTAATTTTTCCTTCAACTATTTCTAAAATAACTTGATTATTTTTATCAAAAATATAATTTCCTTTTCCTATTTGTTCGATGATTTCTGAAAAATACATAGTTTAGTCCTCTTTCTTTTTTGTTTCGAGATAAGATTTGAATAAGTGATATATACTTAGAAGAAGTATTGGAAATAAAATCATTAAAATAATTGAGAAGAATCCATTTTTGCAAAATAAGTTGATTGATTTTCTCAATAAGCATTGGATTATTTCTACAACCCACATCACTAAGCAAAAAACTTTCCCTTGAAATGTTGTTGTAAATTTCTTTATTGAATGAATAAAAAAAAGTAAAATGATCCCTGAAATAATTGTGAATATCATATTGACTCTTATTCCTATTTTTTTACACAAGCAATAATTTTATATTTAGATAAATTTGATGGTGGATGATTTGCCATAAATTTATTTTTGGCTTCCATTACAGAATTAGCTTCCACACTAGTTCCTGATGTAGAAACAATTTTTCCATTTGAAATTCGTTGAACTGTAAGTTGATATCTAGCCATATTACTCTCCTATAATCCAATAGCGATATATAATTATACTCTATTAGATTTTTGTTAAAAAGTCAATCTATTAGTGTAATTAAATTATAATCTAATAGAGTGGTATATATGGATGAGTTAGAAATTCGCCAGATTTTAGCAAATAATCTGAAAAAAATACGAAAGCAAAAGGGGCTTTCTCAATTACGGCTATCAAATGAAATTCAGATGGCTTTTACGTTTATTAATGATATAGAAAATTGTAAAAAATGGGTTTCTCCAGAGACATTAGCAAGGTTTTCAACTTTTTTTGATGTTCCAGTTTCATATTTTTTCCAAAATGATATAGAAGAGGAATCTAACAAGAATATAAATAATGAAGTATTTATAAAAACAATTACTGAAGAATTATCAAAAACTATTACAGATGTAAGTAAAAGGTTTTTAGATTGTTAAAATTTTCTTAATTTGTTTTATTTTCATGATAGCGCTGCCACCACTCTTGTTCTGCTTCGTTAGATTCTGTTTCTTTAAGTTTGAATTCTCTATCAATTTTTGCAATTTCATCTTTCGCACTGATAACTGCATCTACGATACAAGATTCAAAGTGTGAATTTCTTGAATTTTCAAAAATTTCGATAGCTTCTTCTATAGTTTTTGGTTCTTTATACAAACGTTTACTTAAAAGAGCATCCATAACATCAGCGGCTGCCATAATTCTTGCACAAAGAGGAATTTCAACTCCAGAAATTTTGTTTGGATAGCCAGAACCATCCCATTTTTCATGATGATAAAAAGCCATCTGCTTTGCAATTTCGTTGAATCGGCCATCATTTATCATTGGCAAAAATTCAAGAAGATTTTTTCCTTCAGTTGTATGACATTTCATTTTTTCAAATTCTTCTTCTGTGAACTTTCCAATTTTATTCAAAATTCCTTCAGGAACATGGATTTTTCCAATGTCATGTAAAAAAGCAGCATTACTAAAAAGCGAAATATACCCTGGAGTTAATTCTTTTGCGTAAAATCCTAGTTTTACCATCTCATTACAAATAATTTCAACATATTTTTGAGTGTGAATTACATGTCGCCCCGTAAACAAATCATGACTACCTAAAACTTCTGCAATAAACTTAATAATTTTAAACTGAGTATCCGCCAACTGATGATTTTTTTCTTGTAATTTGTCATTAATAATTTTTACTTCATTATTTGTTTCTTTCAATTTTGTATAAGCATCTTCGGCTTTTTTCATGGTTTTTACCAAAGATTTTAAAGTATTATGGGTTCTATTTGACATATAGTCTGTAAGAATAAACAAGAAAATATATTCAATTACAATACCTGGAATATTTTTTACAAACCAATAAAACGGAGTTTCAACTCCACTTAAAACCAAAGGAACCCGATAAGATCTAAACCAATAACAAATACAGGATAAGATGAAACAAGCAATAGTTGTATATCTTGTTGCTCTACGATTATAGTAAAGACAAGTTATAAAAGGAGGAAAAGCAAATGAAATTGTAATTGTAATAATTCCTTCATAACCAAGCAAAAAAACAAAACCAGAAGTTGCTAAGATTCCTATATACATCAACAATACTTGATTAAAATTCTTTTTCATCAAAAAAAGATATAAAAGAGATAAAATTGTTGAATATAAAAAAACTGATAAAGAATACATGGGAGGAACAATCCAAAGTCCAACTGCACTTAAAACTGCAAAAATAATTGGAACTGGAATTGTACAAAATAGAATTATATTTACTTTTTTATTTACATTTACAATGTTTTCATTAAAGAATGATTTATCAGTTAAAGACATATAATTCTCCAAAATATCTAAATTGGCTAACATTTAAACGCTACCACAGAATTTTTTTCTTGTAAACTATTTTTACAAAAAAATGTTAAATGTCTAAATAAGCTTTCTAAATTACTTCTAAAAACAATTTGCAAAATCAAACATTCAGATATAAAATATTTTTGTAAGATAAATCTTTTTTTTGTGAGGTGAAAATATGGCAATGACATTTTATTCTTTAGGAGCAGCTCAAGAAGTTACTGGCTCTAAACATATTTTAGAAATCAATGGTAGACAAATTATGATTGATTGTGGAGCATTTCAAGGAAAACGTGATGAAGCAGACAGCAAAAATCGTAATTTAAAAGTTGCCGCTGATAAACTTGAATCTGTAATTTTAACACATGCCCATTATGACCATTGTGGACTTTTACCATTACTTACAAAAAAAGGTTTTAAAGGAAACATTTACGCAACACCTGCCACAAGAGCATTAGCAGATTTAATTATGATGGATAGTGCTCACATTCAAGCACGGGATGCAGAATATTTACGTAAACAAGCGGCTCGAAAAGGTGAAAAATTTACTTGGACACCACTTTTTAATGAAAAAGATGTTATCAATGCAGCAAATCAAATAGTAACACTTTCCTACGAAAGAAATATGTTTATCTCACCAGATGTTCAGCTAAAATTTTTTGATGCAGGACATATTTTAGGCTCAGCCTTTGCTTCTCTTACAATAAGTGGCCAACGAAAAGGCGAAGATGTAAACATACTTTTTACAGGTGATATTGGACGTAAAAACAAACCAATTATCAGAAATCCATCAACAAATGTTCCAGCCCCAGATTACATTGTGTTAGAAAGTACTTACGGTGATAGAAAACACGAAGATGTAAAAATTGCAATGGACGAACTTGCAGACATTGTAAATAGAGCAGTTGCACAAAAAGGAAAAATCATTATTCCAGCCTTTGCTATTGAAAGAACTCAAGAATTAGTTTATTACTTCCATTTGCTTGTTGACCAAAAGAAAATTCCACAAATTCCAATTTATGTGGATTCTCCAATGGCAACCAATGCAACAAGTATTTTCCAAGTACATCCTGAATGTTACGATGAATCAACTCACGAAGCATTCCTTAAACATCATAAAAATCCATTTGGTTTTAACTCTTTACAATTTGTTACAAGTGTTGACGAATCAAAATCATTGAACCAAAAAGAAGGTCCAATGGTAATTATTAGTGCCGATGGAATGTGTGAAGCAGGACGAATTTTGCATCACTTAGCTAATAACATTAGTGATAGCAGAAACACAATTCTTCTTGTTGGATACATGGCAGAAAACACTTTAGGTCGTCGTCTTAGAAATCGCGAAACCGAAGTTAAAATCATGGGAGACTGGTTCAAAGTAAATGCTTCTATCGAACAAATAAATGCTTTTTCTGCCCACGCAGACTACGAAGAAATGGTAGAATGGCTAAATTCTTTTGATACTTCTCGCTTAAAACGAATCTTTATGGTACACGGTGAAAAGAAAGCCCAAGAATTTTTCTATAACTACTTAAAAGATAACGGATACCCAAATGTCGACATAGTAAAATATGGCGAAACCTACGACCTTGAGTAAATTATGAGAGTAAAAAAATAGTCGCCAATGTGCTGAACCCACTTATTGGCGACTTTCACAATCTGTGGAGAAAGCCCGTTTGTTAACGGATGCCTCTTTATTTAAAATATACCCACTTCCCGTTTTTTGTAAGTCCTTAGACTTCCCTCAGAAACACTCAAAATGTTCTATTCTGCGTTTGTGTATTTATCAGGATCATTTACCATTAAAATTGGTTGACCTGTAGCATCAATTGCATCACGCCACAATGAACCTTCAGGATTAACTTTATTTCGTTTTGCAGTTACAAGACGAGTTGGAAGGTGAACATATTTGTTATGCACAAGTCCAATAACGATTTTTGTTTTTCCTGCCATGGCTGCATGAACTGCATTATTTCCTAATCGTTCACAGTAAATTGAGTCTGTTGGAGAAGCAGGAGCAGAACGAATTTGATAACTAGGGTCAATGTATTTCAAATTGATATGAATTTTCTTTTTATCAAAATATTCTGTAATTTTATCTTTTAAGAACAATCCAATATCACCTAATTTTATATTTCCAGAAGCATCGTGTTCACCTGTTGTTTGCAAAAGTTCTTGACCTGCACCTTCTGCAACAACTACAACGGCGTGATATCTACTTAAAATTCTTCGTTCAAGTTCTGCTAAGAAACCTTTTTCCCCTTCCAAATCAAATGGAATTTCTGGAATCAAACAGAAGTTTGCTTCATGACTTGCAAGAACAGTTGCAGTTGCAATAAATCCTGATTCTCGTCCCATCAATTTGATAAGACCAATTCCGTTAACATGAGAATGAGCTTCCATGTGAGCAGCACTAACGGCTTCAGTTGCTTTTTCAACAGCAGTATCAAAACCAAAAGAACGTTGTATAAACACTAAATCGTTATCAACTGTCTTTGGAATACCAATTACAGAAATTTTTAATCCTCGTTTTTCAATTTCTTCAGCAACTTCCAAAGCACCTCTTTGAGTTCCATCACCTCCAACAATGAAAATCATATTCATATTCAAGGCTTCAATTGCATCTACAATTTCCAGTACACGATTTCCACCACCACGGCTTGTTCCTAAAAAAGAACCTCCTGTTTTGTGAATATCGTCAACAATATCTGGAGTTAAATCTATTGTGTCAAATTGATTTTCTGGAAAAAGCCCCTTAAATCCAAAACGAATTCCACGGATACGACGAACTCCGTATCGATTATACAAACATCGAACTACAGCACGAATAACATCATTTAATCCTGGACATAATCCACCACAAGTACAAATTCCAGCGTTTACATGTTTTGGATTAAAATAAATAAATTCTCTAGGACCTGCTTTTTCTATTAAATTATTATTATAAGCATCTGCTTCTTTTTCTAAAACATCTTCATAGACATCTACGTTATAACGAACAAACTCATCGTCTTTAACATAGTTTGCCTTAAAATCTCCATGTTTTTTTGAAAGTTGAATTGGAGAAGGAACCTTACATGGTCCAAGATTATCTACGGTAAAATCGAATCTTCCTTTCATTTTGAAAATCCCCTATAAATACAAATTCGTTTTGCAAATTTTCAAATGATATACGTGGCTCATGCCAAAATCCTCTGACTTTGCAAAGTTTGCTTATTTACATTCTACACGATAAACTTACGATTTGTCAAAACAAAGATTTTTTGATATACTTTTCTAGATGAAACAAATACAACCTTTTTCAGTAATTTACTCAGATAACGATATTATAGTTTTCAATAAAAAATCTGGATTGCTTGTTGCAGCAGATAGATATGATAAAGATGCACCAAGATTAGATGTTTTAGCTCAAAAAGAATTTGGAGAACTTTTAGCTGTACATAGAATTGATAAAGATACTTCTGGTTTAATTGTTTATGCAAAAAATCCTGAAAGTCATAAAAATCTTTCAATGCAATTTGAACAACGCAAAGTAGAAAAAACTTATCACGCGCTAATTTATGGAAGACCAAGTTGGACAGAATTTAGAGCAGACCAAAATCTACAACCAGATGGAGATGATAGACACAGAACTGTAGTAAACAAACGTTTTGGAAAACCTTCTATCACTGATTTTAGATTGATTGGAACTTGTGGTCCATATTCATGGGTAGAAGCAAAACCACTTACAGGAAGAACTCATCAAATTAGAGCCCATCTTGCAAATTGTAAACTAAGCATTGTTTGCGACCCTCTCTATGGTGGAAATCAAAAACCTGTTCGTCTTTCAGAAATTAAACGTTCTTGGAAAGGTGATGTTTTTGAAGAACGACCTTTGTTAAATAGACTTGCTCTACATGCTTACAAAATTGCTTTCTTACATCCTACAACAAACGAAAAAGTTGAATTTGTTGCACCATACTTCAAAGATATGGATTCTGTAAGAAAACAATTAGCAAAACTTTTTAAGACTGACCCATTATCAGAATAATTTACACAAAAGTCATCAGTACCGATTTTATTCTACGTTGAGCCTGGTCTTCTACAAGATAAATTACATTTCCTCGTTTTAATGCTTCGCCAGTACTTGGCAAAGAACCAAATTGTTCTAAAAGCCAGCCACCTAAAGTATCAAATTCTTCAGAATCTAAATTTACAGGAAAAACGCTATTTAAATCCTCAAGGCGAATTTCTCCAGGAACACTAAACTTTGAAGCATTTATAACATGAATCCTATTTACAGGATTTCCTTCTGCATCATCAAAATTTTCTGTAATTCTACCAAATACAGAACGTAAAATATCGTCCATTGTAATTAAACCACAATTACATCCATGTTCATCAACAACAATAGCCATATTTTGTTTTTCTTTTTTAAGCAATCTTAAAAGTGAAATTGCAGAAATCGTTTCAGGAACATAAGTGGCTTTTTTTAATAATTTTTTCAAATTAAAAGATGATTTTGCTTTTGTTCCTGAAAACATCACTTCTTTAAAATGTAAAATTCCTAAAATATTATCAAAGCTATCTTGATAAACTGGTAATCGAGAATATCCAGATGTAGAAAATTTTTCTACCACTTCTTCATAAGAAGAATCAACTGATAATGAAGCTACTAAAGTTCTAGGTTTTAAAATATCTCTTACACGCAAATCAGAAAATTCAAAAATTTTGTTAAGCATTGTTTTTTCTTTTGCTTCAAGAGTTCCTTCTTTGTTTCCAACATCAATTAAGGTTTTTAATTCTTCTTCAGTAATTAAAGGAGCCTTATGAGGTGCAATTTTTGTTTCAATTTTATTTATAAGTTTTGACAACAAAGAAAAAATCCAAACAATTGGAAACAATAAAGTTTTAATTATTTTTAATGGAATAGCAAAATTTTTTGCAGTATTGTAAGGATGATTAGTTGCTATTGTTTTTGGTAAAATTTCACCAAAAATTATGATGATAACAGTCATTATTCCAGTTGCAATTCCTGCTCCACTATCTCCAAACAATGAAATAGCAAGAGAAGTTGCCAAAGCTGAAGAATAAGTATTTACAAAATTGTTCCCAACAAGAATTGTGCTTAAAAGTGAATCAATATTGGATTTTAGTTTACTGATTAAATTTGCTCTTGGTCGTTTTTCAATTACATATTGTCGCATTTGAATTTTACTAATTGATAAAAACGAAGTTTCTGAAGAAGAAAAAAATGCAGAAAAAGCAACAAGAACTATAATTCCTATTAAATAAACAATTATCATTATGTCCATTATAGTTCACCTCGCTTTGTAATTTTTACCTTATTTATTTTTCTGTCTGTAGAATCTAGAATTGTAAAAACACATAAATCGTCTTGGATTTCTGTTTCATTTTCAGGAAATCCATCATAAAGTTCTGTTAAATATCCATTTATTGTTTCATAATTTTCTGATTCAAGATTTATTCCAAGAATTTCATTTACATCAATCAGTCTTGCACTTCCCGACAAAGTTGCTTCTGTTGAAGAAATCTTTTCTATTTCTGGTACATCAATAGAATCATATTCATCATAAATGCTACCAAAAATTTCTTCTGTAATATCTTCAGTTGTTAAAATTCCTGCTGTTCCAGAATATTCATCTAAAACAACTGCCATACTTTCATGGTTTTCTTCTAACATCTGCCTAATTGACGACATTTTTTTTGTTTCTAAAATATACAGAGGTGGGCGCAAAACTTCTTTTATATTAAAATTTTTCTCATTAAAACTTTTACAAAAAACATCTTTTAGATACAGAATACCTTTTATATCATCTAAATCTTTATCGTAAACAGGAAATCGTGAAAGATGAGATTTTTGAGAAAGTTCAATCAATTTGCGATAAGTTATGTCCATTGGTATTGCAGTTATCTTTGTTCGTGGTACCATAATTTCTTTTGCAGACAAATCGGTAAACTTAAAAACTCTTTGCATCATAGTTTTTTCGCCTGATTCAAGAACTCCTTCTTCTTCACCAACTTGAATAAACTGTTTGATTTCTTCTTCTGTAAAAGAAACTTTTTTTTCAGAAAACTTTACACCAAAAAGTCTTGCAATAAAACGAGTAATTTTTGTTAAAATAAATACAATAGGAGAAAAAATCCAAGTAAAAAATCTCAATAAAGGAGCAAAAAGAAATGCAATTCCTTCTGGATGATGAGTTCCAATTGATTTAGGTGTTATTTCTCCAAAGACTAACAAAAGAACAGTAACAATGGCCGTTGCAAGTCCTACTCCAGCAGGACCAAAAAGATCTAAAGCAATAGAAGTAATAATTGCAGACAAAGATATATTTACAATGTTATTTCCAACAAGAATCGTATTTAATAGTTTTTCTTTTTTATCTAAAAGTTTTCCAGCTCGGATTGCTTTTTTATTCTTTTTGTTTCTTAAAAGTCTTAACCTCAACTTATTTATCGAAAGAAAAGCTGTTTCCGAAGCTGAAAAAATCATTGAAAGTAAAATCAGGACTACTGCTAAAATCAGTAGCCCCGTAATAGACGACGAATCAGATTCCATTTTTATTCGGCATCCTCAACTTCATTACTTTCTGTTTCACTTGCTTCTACAGAAGCCATAATCATTTCGATTGTTTGTTTAATTCCAGGAACTGCATCTGAATCTGGCATTGCTTGGATTGCTTTTTCTAAATAAGCAACAATCAATTCCTCTGAAGCACCTGAATTTGCAGCAAGATATGCTGCTGTTTGATATGCTTCTTGTGCATCAATAGCAGGAATACCTTCTGTTTGTGCTGTTTCTACAAAAATTTCGATAGCTCCTTGAACATTTCCTTTTGCAAATTCATCTAAGGCTTGTTCATAAGCAAAATTCATTTTGTATTTTGTATTTAATCCTGTTGTATTTTCTGGATCAAGTTCAGGAATTTCTGCCAATAAATCTCTTAACAAATATCTGTAAGAAGTATCTAAATTATCAGCCATTTTATCGATAGTTGCTAATCTTTCAATACCTTCTTTTGTTTCAAGTTCTTTTTTTAGAGAAATTAAATTTTTTCCATTTTTGTTAAATGCAGCTAATTCTTTTAGAACTTTTCCTTCATTAACAACTGGAGTTGGATTTTCTTCTGTTATAGGATTGAACATTTGGTCACCATAAACAGCACCAATTACCCAACCTTCTGGAGAACAAAGAATTATTGTAGGAACTGCTTGAACTGCAAAGTTGTTTGCAAGTTCATAATTGGCTACCATTTGGTCGTAATCCATTGCACCTTCTGTTGCAGGAAAATCAATATTTACTAATTGATAGTATTTTCCAACTTTTGATTGAAATTTAGGTTCTGCAAAAAGTTGATTTAATTGTTGACTAATTGGGTCAGATTCAAGATTTGAAAAAAACAAGAAAACATTTGTACCTGTGCTTTCTGCTTTTTTGCATGCTTCTTCAT
Organism: uncultured Treponema sp.; assembly: GCA_937890485.1. Taxonomy (GTDB): domain Bacteria; phylum Spirochaetota; class Spirochaetia; order Treponematales; family Treponemataceae; genus RGIG9060. Next base: position 1,699 of record CALBXN010000245.1, on the reverse strand, counting down.
AATTTGTACCCCAAACAGCAACTTCTTTGCTACAACTTGTAAACACAAAAGTTACCATCATTAAACTGATTATTGCTAATCCTAAAAACTTTGAAAATTTTTTCATTTCTCTTTCCTTATCATATTATATAAATATTCTTATATAATAATATTAAAATTATAGTATAAATTCAAACTATTTTTATTTTTTAAAATAGTTTACACCCGCAGCAAAAATATTTTGACAACGATTTCCATCGATATTTTTTATCAATGTATCACTTGAACCATCTTTTCCCATACCAACAGTTCTTTCACTGTGTCCCATTTTTCCAAGAACTCTACCATCTGGACTTGTAAGACCTTCGATAGCAAAGGCTGAACCGTTTGGATTATCTGGTTCTTGAATTGCTGGATTTCCGTCAAAATCTGTATATTGAGTAAAGACTTGTCCTTTTGCAAACAATTCTTTAGCAAGTTCATCACTAATGATGATTCGACCTTCACCATGTGAAATTGGAACAAGATGAGTTCCTTCTTGCAACACTGAAGAATGGAAAGCCCAAGGAGAAGTTGCAGCAGTAAGTCGAGTTCTTGCCACACGAGAAATATGTCGACCAATTGTGTTAAATGTAAGAGTTGGCATATCTTCGGTAACTGTTCTAATTTCTCCGTAAGGAACAAGACCTACTTTTATAAGAGCTTGGAAACCATTACAAATACCTAAAACTAGACCATCGCGATTTTTGATTAAATTCATTACTGAATCTGCAATTCGGTTTTCTCTTAAAACATTTGCAATGAATTTTCCAGAACCATCAGGCTCATCACCTGCTGAGAATCCTCCAGAAAGAGCCAAAATCTGAGAAGTCGAAATTTCTTTTTCTAAACTTTCCAAAGATTCTGATAGTGCTTCTTTTGTATGATTTCTAAACACAACAATTTTTGTTTCTGCTCCAGCCAAATTGAAAGCTCTAGACATATCAAATTCACAGTTTGTTCCAGGGAAAACAGGAAGAACAACTTTTGGTTTTGCAGAACTTGTTGTATTGAAAGAAGAAATTTCACTTCGTTTTTCAGCCACAGAAGAATGTTGATTTTTTGCAAATTCTGGCATTTCATTGTTTTTACCAAGAACTGCTTTTATTGCATCTTTACCTGAAACTGATGGGAATACTTTTTCAAGTTTGTTTTCCCATGAACATTGAGCTTCTTCTATAGAAATTACAAGTGTATTAGTTGAAGAAGTTTTTGAATCAACATAATCAACTCTAATTTCTTTTTCAGCAATTGTATCTCCAATATATAACCATTGCTTTGTATCAAGTTTTTCGCTTGTTTCTAAAAGAATAGTTCCATATTGTGGAATAAATAGAAGTTCTTGTGCATTTGTATTTAACTTACAACCAATTCCATTACCAAATGACATTTTTGAAACAGCTTCTGCAATTCCACCTGCTCCAACTGTATACATTGAAAGAATTTTTCCTTCTTTGTTTAAGTTGTAAATAGCACTTGCATTTGCTTTGAAAACATCAAAATCAGGAGCAAGATTTTCTGTATAAGGTTGTAAGGCAGCATAAATGTAAGAACCAGCCTTTTTAAATTCGCCACTTTGAATATTGTTTGCATTTTCTGTTGTTACAGCAAAAGAAACAAGTGTTGGAGGAACAGATAAATCTTCGAAAGTTCCTGACATACTATCTTTTCCACCGATAGA
>CALBXN010000244.1 GCA_937890485.1 uncultured Treponema sp. | reverse complement strand
ACGAAACAAACCACTGGCATGCCGCAACTTGCGAACACACAACAGAAGTAAGTGGTAAAGAAGCACACAGTTTTTGTGATTGGACTGTAACAAAAGCAGCCACAGAAGAAGCAGAAGGTAGCAAAGAACGTGTTTGTACTGTTTGTAACTATAAAGAAGTTGTTGGTATTGCTAAAATCCTAGAGGGCTTTGTATTAATCCCAGCAGGCACTTTCCAGATGGGAAGTGAGAAAGGTGATAGCGATAACAAACCAGTACACCAAGTAACAATAACAAAATCATTTTACATGGGAAAATACGAAGTAACCCAAGCAGAATATGAAAAATACTGCATTTATATAGGAAGTAGTAGTCCAAGTTCAAGTGATGGAGATGGAGATAATTATCCAGCATATTATGTAAGTTGGTATGATGCCCTTGTATATTGTAATAAACGCTCTGTGGCAGAAGGACTTTCCCCATGTTATAGCATAAGTGGTAACACAGACCCAAGTAAATGGGGAACAGTACCAACAACAAAGAATAGCACATGGGATGCAGTAGTGTGTGATTGGAATGCAAACGGATATCGCTTACCAACAGAAGCAGAGTGGGAATATGCGGCCCGAGCCGGAGACAATACTGTATCATCACTAACATGGGCTGGTACAAATAGTGAAAGTAACTTAGGCGAATACGCATGGTATTTTGATAATTCAGGTTATAAAGCACACATTGTCGGTACAAAGAAGGCAAATGCCTTTGGCTTATATGATATGACTGGAAATGTATATGAATGGTGCTGGAACTGGTTTACTGATAGTTATGACACAGAAACAGAAGGAGGCAGCGACCCAACTGGTACTTCGGCTGGGTCTTACCGCGTCATTCGCTGTGGTGGTTGGAACGGCGATTCTGACTACTGTGCAGTTTCTTGCCGTCTCAACTACGGCCCTAACGGCCGCGACGACTTCCTTGGTTTCCGTGTTGTGCGTACAGCAACAGAAGTAATTGACCATACACATAAGTTTGCAACAGATTGGACAAAAGACGAAACAAACCACTGGCATGCCGCAACTTGCGAACACACAACAGAAGTAAGTGGCAAAGCAGCACACAGTTTTGGCAACTGGACAACAACAAAGGAAGCCACAGAAGAAGCCGAAGGTTCTAGAGAAAGAAGTTGTACAGTATGTGGATATACAGCAACAGAAGTAATTGAAAAACTAGCACATACACATGAGTTTGCAACAGATTGGACAAAAGACGAAACAAACCACTGGCATGCCGCAACATGTGGACACGACGTTACAGACAGCAAAGCAGAACATAGTTTTGTTAATGAAGTTTGCACTATTTGTGAGTATTCACGAATCCCAGAAGACTTTGTATTAATCCCAGCAGGCACTTTCAAAATGGGAAGTGAAAAAGGTAGTGATTATAACAAACCAGTACACGAAGTAACAATAACGAAACCATTTTACATGGGAAAATACGAAGTAACCCAAGCAGAATATGAAAAATACTGTAACTACGGAGAAGATAAGCCAAGTTCAAGTTATGGATATGGAGACAATTACCCAGCATATTATGTAAGTTGGAATGATGCCCTTGTATATTGTAATAAGCGCTCAATAGCAGAAGGACTTAACCCATGTTATAGCATAAGTGGTAACACATACCCAAGTGAATGGGGCACAGTGCCAACTTCAAACAATAATACATGGGATGCAGTAGTATGTGATTGGAATGCAAACGGTTACCGCTTACCAACAGAAGCTGAGTGGGAATATGCTGCCCGTGTCGGAGACAATACTGTAGATAGTTTAACATACAGTGGAACAAGTGATGTAAATAAATTAGACGAATATGCTTGGTACGATAGTAATTCAAATGATGCAACACATGAGGTAGGTACAAAGTTACCAAATGCCTTTGGCTTATATGATATGAGTGGAAATGTATGGGAATGGTGCTGGAACAGGTTTACAAGAGAGTATGATGAAAATACAGAAGGTGGCAACAACCCAACCGGTTCTTCGGCTGGGTCTAGCCGCGTCTACCGCGGTGGTAGTTGGACCTTCAATTCGGACGGCTGTGCTGTTTCTTGCCGTAACTACAACTACCATTACGACCGCGGCAACTACCTTGGTTTCCGTGTTGTGCGTCCTGCACCAACAGAATAATTTACTCTTGTCATAAAATTTTTATCCCTGACGGAGTTGTAAAAAAATCTTCGTCGGGGATTTTTTTTGTAAAAATTATACCGTCAGGCTGAACTCGTTTCAGCATCTCACTACAAAGATTCCGAACCATCACATGCTACGCAAGTGGTTCGGAATGGCAATCTGTTTTTGAAATTACGCCTTTTTCTCAACTCCGCCCATTTTTACGCAACGCCTAAAACAAAGCAAGAACCAATGTCGCAAACGCATAATTCATGCAAAAATCGCACAAAACTGTGAAAAAATTTTGAAATTTTTTTGCGTTTATAGATCCTGAATCAAGTTCAGGATGACAAGAAGAAGTGCAACCTGTCCACAAATGCCTTTGATATTTTCGCTTATATCTAAATTTCGCCCCATCTATCCACTTGCTCAAAACAAAGCAAGAAACAATGTTGCAAACGTATAATTCTATGAAAAATCGCACGAAACTGTGACTTAGCAAATTTGTTGAAAAAATGCGTAAGCAAAAATTGAAACGCCGAAGCCTTGCAAGCGTAAGCGCCGCACTAGCGAGGCGGGGCAATTTTGGCTGAGAGCATTTTTTGTACGAATCTGCTAAATACATAATTCCTATGCGATTTTTGTATCAATTTCTGCATTTACAAAATTTCATCTTGCTTGGTCTTTGACAAAATTTGTTTTGTTGCATATTTCACTGTATGATGTTACTATGTAAAGTATGAAAAAGATTATCTGTATTTTATTTTTTGTTTTATCTGTTTTTGCAATAATTGGTTGTAATAAAGCAGATGGTGATGTTGGTAGAGTAGAAATTTGGCATACTTATAACGGAGCACAAGCTGAATTTCTTGAGATGATGGCAAAAGAATTTAATGCTTCACAAAAAGATTATGAAGTTGTTATTCTTTCTCAAGACTACTCTGGATTTAATGATACAGTTTACAATGCTGTTGCAAACGGAATTGGACCTAGTATCATTTTTAATTTTGCTTCTACTGCTGTCGATTATATTCAAGCAGATTTAGCAGTGGATATTACTGACTACATCAAAGAAGATGTAAAGTCTGGTGATACAACAATGCAAGATGTAATTGATTCCCTTCCAGAAGCAATGAAAGTTGATGTTATGGGATTTGCAGATGGAGGAATTTATTATCTTCCTGGATGTACTACAGGTCCAGTTTTCTTCTATAATAAAACAATCTTTGATGAACTAAAATTAAATCCTCCTACTACATGGGAAGAACTTGAAAGCGTAAGTAAAACAATCAAAGAAAAAAAAGGAATCCCAGGATTTTTGTCTGACAGTATCATCGATACATTACAAGCATTGATTATGCAAAACGGTTTAGGTTACATTGATGTTGGTGCAAAAAAAGTTACTTTCTGTAATGATAAACTTGTAGAAATTTTTGAATGGTACAAAGATTGTTGTAAAAAAGGATATTTTGCTTTTAACACAGTTGGAAGTTATTCCTCTGACGATTTAGGAAACGGTGATGTTGCTTCTTTCGCTGGTTCTTGTGTAAATGACCAATATATTTCAATGGTTAATGGTGAACTTGGAATGGCTCCTTGGATTGCAAAGGCAAGTGAATCATTTTATACTGCATGGAATCGTGGTCCTATCTTCTTAAAGAGAAATGCTAAAGCTGATAAGGGTGCTTACGAATTTATTAAATTTTTTATGTCACCAAAAAATAATGGAAAATGGGCAAAAATAAATTCTGCAATAGCTCCTTACGGAACAACTGAAGCAGATGAAGATTATCAAGAATACATTAATACACTTCCTGAAAATTCAGCTCTTGCCTGTGTAAGAAAAAATTTAGCTTTGTCTGGTTCTTTCCCTAACATTCCTGGAAGTTCACAAGTAAGAAGATTAATTGAAGAATACATGAACAATGTTGTTGACGGAAAATTAACTGCACAAGAAGCAGTTAGTCAACTTGAAGTTGCATGTAATAACGCATTGAACAAATAAAAATAAGAGAAGGTTTAGCACATGAAGGTTACATTAAAAAACGTAACAAAAAAATTTGGTTCTACTGTAGCCGTTAATGATTTTTCTGCAACCTTTCCTGATGGACATTTAATTTGTTTGTTAGGCCCATCTGGTTGTGGAAAATCAACTGTGCTAAATATCCTTTGTGGAATTTTAGATGTAACATCTGGGCAAGTTTTTTTTGATGACGATGATGTTACATCTCTTTCACCAGAGCAAAGAAATATCGGAATGGTATTTCAAAATTATGCTTTGTATCCTCACTTAACTGTTTTAGAAAATATAGCATTCCCTTTGGAAGTTCAAAAAGTAAATAAAAAAATTAGAATTGAAAAAGCAAAAGAGATTGCAGAACTTGTACATGTAGAAAATTTATTACATCGCTTCCCTGGAGAACTTTCTGGTGGTCAACAACAACGAGTTGCAATCGCACGAGCATTGATTAAAAATCCAAAGTTACTTTTAATGGATGAACCTCTTTCAAATCTTGACGCAAGATTACGACTTGAAATGCGAGAAGAAATTCGTCGAATTCAAATTGAAACTGGAGTTACTACAATTTTTGTAACTCATGACCAAGATGAAGCAATGTCAATTTCAGATAGTATAATTTTAATGAAGGATGGAGTTCTTGCACAAGAAGGTTTATGTACTGAATTATATAATCAACCTAATTCAAAATTCGTAGCAGACTTTTTAGGAAATCCTCCTATCAATGTAATTGAAGGATATTTAGAAAAAAATAAATTTATTTTTGATGATAATTCTGGAAGTATTTTTTTAGAAAATATGACAGATTTAAATATGCCAAATATGACAAAACTTTTTGAAAACAAAAAGCTTACACTTGCCATTAGACCAGAAAGTTTTATTCTTGACAAAATAATTTCTAAAGATGACACAGATAAATATGGCAAAAATCTATTTCAGGTTTTGTCAGTTTTTAAACAAACAAGAGAAGAACTTGCACATATCAAAATTGGAACAAAAGAACTTTCAATTTTTTTACCAGATGATAGTGATGTAAAAAAAGATGACAAAGTCATATTATCAATAAAGCAAAAAGGATGTTTTATTTTTAATGCACAAACTGGGGAACGGTTAAAGTGAACAAGATGTCAGATTTAAATAAGACAAAATTAATTATGACAAAACAAAATATGACAAAGATAGAACCATTTTTGTATCTTCTTCCTTTTATAATTGGTATTTTGATTTTTACACTTTATCCAGTTATAAATGTATTTTTACTTTCTTTTAAAGATGATTATAATTATTTAAGAAACAGTTTTTCAGGTTGGAATTTAGAAAATTATAAAACAGTTTTAACTGATCCTAAATTTATTCAAAGTATAATTAACACAACTTTGTATGTTTTATTTGTAGTTCCAATTAGTACAGCTTTAGCAATTATAATTGCAAATTTTTTAAATCAAAAAATAAAAGGAAATGCAATTTTTCAAACAGCCTATTTTATGCCAATGGTAACATCAATTACTGCTGTGGGTTTGATTTGGAGATTGATGTACAATAAACAATATGGAATTATAAATTTTATTTTGTCAAAATTTGGAATTGAAAAAATTGGTTGGGTTGTAGATTCTAAGTGGTCATTAGTTGCTTTAATCATTTTTGGGATTTGGAATATAATGCCTTTCACAATTATTTTATTAATTTCTGGATTACAAAATATTAATGAAGTTTATTATACTGCTGCAAAAGTTGATGGAGCAAAGCCAACAAAAATATTTTTTAGAATCACAGTTCCAATGTTGTCTCCTACAATTTTTTTAGTTTGTATTGTAAATACAATTTCTAGTTTTAAAGTTTTTTCAGAATTGTATCCCTTGTTTAATGGAAAGCCTGGACCATATTATAATTTGTACACAGTAGTTTATTACATTAGAGATGCGATGATGGAAAAACGAGAATATGGATATGCTGCTGCCGCTGCTGTAATTTTATTTTTCTGTGTAATGATTTTTACTTTTATTCAACTTGCCATAAAACGAGGAATGAAAAAAAGAGGATTGCAATAATGAAAGCAAAAAAAATTATTAAACAAAGTTTTATTTATTTGTTTCTCATTTGTGGTGCTTTAATGATGGTCTTTCCTTTTTTGTGGATGATTCTTAGTGCATTTAAAAATCATGCAGAGATTATTCAGTTTCCTCCAAAATTTTTTCCGTCAGAATTTTCTTTTAAAAATTTTATTAAAGCATTTTCAATGGCGCCTTTTGGAAAATATTTTTTTAATTCAGTAATTGTAATGATTGCTTCTGTTGTTTGTACAACCATAACTACAATTCTTGGAGCCTTTGCTTTTTCACGATTAAAATTTCCAGGAAGAGAAATTATTTTTTCTGCTTTACTTTCTTTAATGATGATTCCTTTTGAAATGCTTATTATTACAAATTATACAACCATTGTAAAAATGGGATTGTACAATACTCTGCCTGCTTTAGTTTTACCTTTTGTAAGTAGTATTTTTTATACATACATTTTAAAAAACTTTTTTGATACAGTACCAGATAATTTATATAACTCTGCAAGAATAGATGGTGCAACAAACTGGAAATACCTTTGGCGAATTTTAGTTCCAATGGCAAAACCTTCTTTGTACACAATTATTTTGTTAAATGCTTTGGCAAGTTGGAATTCTTTTATGTGGCCGCTTTATATCACTTCGGATTCAACTTCAAGAACTCTTCCTTATGGATTACAAGTTTTTACAACTGAAGCTGGTTCTTATCCAGAATTGTTAATGGCTGCATCTACAGTTATTGTTCTTCCGATGATAATTTTATTTATCTTTGCAAGAAAATATATTGTAAGTGGTGTTTCTCGCGGTGGACTAAAAGGATAATTATGCAAAAAAAATATTTTGAATTTACAGTTGGCGAAAAAATTCCACAAGAAGTAATTGATGGAAAAATGAAAATAAAAAATCGTCTTGCAATAAGAGGAGTTTTATTTTTCAAAAATAAATTATTAATGATTAAAACTTCAAAAGGCGATTATAAATTTCCAGGTGGTGGAAAAGAAAAAAACGAAGAGGATTTTCAAACTTTAAATCGTGAGTATGAAGAAGAAACTGGTTTTGCAAATTTAATAAATGATGAAAGTCAAATAGAATTGATTGGAAAAACTTTTACTCAAAATATTGATACAGAAAACGAAAATGAATTTTTTATTATGGAAAGTAGATATTATCTAGTAAAAATTTCTGAAGAAGAATTTTGTAAAATAAAAAATGTTGGTCAAGATTTAGATGATTATGAAAAAGAATTAAATTTTAAATATGAATTTGTTTTAGTGCAAGATGCGTTAGAAAAAAATAAATCCTTGTTAAAATTTTCTGATAAAGAATGTGTAAATTTTTGGGTTGAACGAGAAACTTTAGTTTTAGAAAAATTATTAATGGAAGAAATATGATAGAATTTATTCAGAAAAAACTTTTTGAGTTTCAGGATTTAAAATATAAAGAATTTCATTCTAAGTTAATGCCAACCATAAATCAAAAGTCAATAATTGGTGTTAGAGTTCCTGTTTTACGAAAATTTGCAAAAGAAGTTTTTAATGAATATTCTATTGAAGATTTAAAACCGTTTTTGAAAAATCTTCCACACAAATATTATGAAGAAAATAATATTCATGCTTTTTTGATTGAACAAATAAATGATTTTGAACTTTGTCTTTTTGAATTAGAAAATTTTTTGCCATTCATTGATAACTGGGCAACTTGTGATATGTTTTTTCCTAAGGTTTTCAAAAAAGTTGCAAAGAAAAATCCAGAGGAAATTCTTTTACCTTTGATAAAAAAATGGATTTCTTCAAATGAAATTTATACTGTAAGATTTGGAATTGGAATTTTAATGAGATTTTTTCTTGATGAAAAATTTGATTCATCTTATTTGGATTTAGTTTCTTCTATAAATTCTAACGAATATTACATCAATATGATGAGAGCTTGGTTTTTTGCAACAGCTTTAACAAAACAATGTGAAGCAACTTTGCCGATTATAGAAAATAACATTTTAGATTTATGGACTCATAATAAAACAATTCAAAAAGCAATTGAAAGTTATCGAATTTCGGCTGATACAAAAAACTACTTGCGTAAACTAAAAAAATGAAGTAAAATAACATTATCCACAAGGGAGTAGCTAGCACAATAAATTGTGTTTACAATGCCGTCAGTACGATTTGCAAAAAATCCGGTTTTGTAATTAAGTAGCGAGACTTGTCGCAATATTTTAGCGGGCAAGTCGTATCCTTATCAAAAATCAATAAGAAAATATAACTTGTCTCAAAAAAAATCTAGAAAATGGAGTATTTATGGATTCTATTTTAAATTTGATTGGATTTGCAAACTTTGGTACAGTTTGGCAAATTATTTTACAAGTTATCATTTTGGTAGTTGGTTTTGCTTTCCTTGTGAAAGGTGCAGACTGGTTTGTTGATGGTGCTGCTGGAATTGCTACAAAATTTGGTATTCCTCAATTAGTGATTGGTTTAACAATTGTTGCAATGGGAACTTCGGCTCCAGAAGCTGCTGTTAGTATTACGGCTGCTTTTGATGACAATGCAGGTATCACAATCGGAAATGTTGTTGGTAGTAATATTTTAAACATCTTAATTATTTTAGGAATTACTGCTTTAGTAAATCCAATTAAAGTTCAAAAATCATCACAAGTAATTGATATTCCAGTTGCTTTTTTTGCTTCTGTTTTGTTACTTATTTTAGGTTGGGACGGAAATATTAGTCGTTTAGACGGAATTATTATGTTGATAATTTTTGTTGCATATTTAGTATATTTATTCTGGGATGCAAAACGACCAAAAAAATTAGATTCATCAACTGAAGTTGCAGAAGAAATTGTTGAAACAAAAAATGTTTCTTTACCAAAGGCATTGCTTTTTACAGTTATAGGTTTAGTTTTAATTGTTGCAGGAAGTAATTGTGTTGTAGAAAGTGCAACCTTTATTGCAGAAAAAGCAGGTTTAAGTCAAAGATTTATTGGTTTAACAATTGTTGCTTTAGGAACTTCACTTCCTGAATTGTTTACTTCTGTAACTGCTGCAATGAAGAAAAATTCAGATATTGCTGTTGGTAACATTGTTGGAAGTAACAT
>CALBXN010000243.1 GCA_937890485.1 uncultured Treponema sp. | reverse complement strand
AGTGCTAAGAATAAATTACAGGAAGCTTATTCTATCATTCCAAATATTTACAATCTTGAAAATATTACTGATTTTATTAAAATGATAAAGTAGCTATTTTTTATGCGAGAATTTGTAACTTTTTGTAATTCGATAAAAGAATTGATAGAGTCATATCCACAGATGGATATTGATGGCGCAAGAAAAATTATAAGTATTATAAACGAATATCTTTACACAACTCATGCTCAAATAGGTACAATTGAAGAGTTTGGGATGACATTTGACTTTTTCTCAGATTTCCATAAATTTTGGCATGATAATCATAAAGAAATTATAGGTTGTACTATTGACGAAGTAAATTGTGAAAAAGTCGCAGATTCTCTCCATGGCGTTTATTTTACTACAAATGGTAATGCGTTCAAATCAGTATGGGATAAGTGTGGACTCACAAATGAGCAAATCTGTCGTGTTCGATTTTTGACAGCTAATCAAGATTTTAGAGGTTCAAGAAACTTTTCTGATTTAGCACGAGTTTTTGAAAGTGATAATAGTATTTTTGACGAAAACAACATTAAAGAAGAGCCTTTAGATTTTTTGAGAGCAATAGAAGTGGGAACATTGTCGCAGAACGATAAGCGTATTAATTATGCCAAAAATATATCGGACTTCTTATTAGCACATGACTGTTCACCATACGAAATCATAGATAAATACAATAGAAATGTGTACTCCTTACGAAATGCTATGATTGCATGCAATGCTGGTTATGGGAATAAAAAAGCTGATATGTTTATTAGAGACATGGTCGTTCTTGGAATTTGGACGAATGTTACAGGATTTGAAAATATAAATGTAGCAAGTGATATTTCTGTTAACGATTTTTTAGAAGATTGTAAAAAAAATGGATTACCAGATGCAATAATTGTTCCGGGTGGACTTAATGGAACAAAAAATCTTGCTAATTGTAAAAAAGCACAAAATCTTTTATTGGAAATGTGGCAAGAAAAAAAGATAGTTTGTGCAATTTGTGCAGCTCCTGTTATAGTTCTTTCTCCTTTGGGAATTTTGAGGAATAAGAATTACACTTGTTATCCAACCATGGAAAATGATTTTGCCGAATTTGCAGGTGAAAACTGGCAAGAAAAAGTTTCTGGAGCAATTCATCATACAGATAATGTTGTAATTGATGAAAACTTAATTACATCTCGTGGTGCGGGAACTGCCTTGGATTTTTCTTTTGCAATTATAGAAAAACTCTGCGGAAGTGAAATTAAAGAGAAAGTAAAAAATTCTATCGTAGCTTAATTTTTTATTTTGATAAAAGGTCGCAACCGTAAGTTTCTCTAACTTTCTGTGCCATTTCGTTTGCAAAGTCAAGACAGTCAATTATGGCTTCGGCATTTTTTCTTCTATCGTGGAAGGCTTTTGTAATTGAAAACCAACGAGTAATAAAACTTCCGGTAAAACAATCGCAAGAGCCAATTTCGTCCATGTAATTTGTTGATGTTGCAGAAGTTGAATAACAACTTCCTTCAAACCAAGCTTTAGATTCGCAATCAGTGCCTAATTCGATTATTAATGGACTATCATAACTTCCGTCGTATTCTGTAATTTTGAATAAATCAGTTGAATTTTGTTTTAAAAAATCATCAATGGATTTTATTTCAGTTGCTTTTCCGGTGATAATCAAAGGAATTTTTTTGTGTAAATCTAATAATTGCCTGCCCACATATTCTGTCATGCTTAAAGTACCAATGTTTATCAGAAGAGGCTTTTTGTATTCGATACAATCAGAAACAATTTTTTCCCATAAAGGAGCATCTTCCATTAAACCTGCTTCTGTAACAAAGCAATCAGAGTTTGATAAATAGTGAGTTCGTATTTGAATTGGATCAATATCAACTGAATCAGCAGGGGATGCAAAACAAACGGATTTTCCGTGAATATCTTCAGGAGTTTTTTGATGAAGAACAACGAAAGTTCCTGTTGTTTTTTTTCTTTTATCAAAGAAAGCACAAACTCCATATTTTATAAGTTCTTTTTCAAATAATTTTCCGTTTTCGTCGTTACCAACAGTACTTGTAAAAAAAGATTTTGCTCCAAGAAAAGAGGCTGTCTTTACGATGTTAGATGCAATTCCACCAGAAACTTTTTTTATTTCTCCAGATTTTAATTTTTCAAGATGAGGATACATGGACTCCATATCATCTTGTGAAAGCCGTGTTAGGTTTTGATCTAAAAATTTAAGAGGAATTTTTTTCACTGGGATAAAAATATCTACAGCGGTTCTTCCAACTCCGTAAAATGTAGGCATAATAACTCCCCGAAAGTAGTTTTACCAAAATAATTTTGAATAACTACTTCTAATACTTTAAACTATATTAAAAAGTGTAACACTGGATTTATGATTTTACAAGAAAAATATTTAGAATAATAAAAAAAACTTTCAAAGGGCAAACTTGATAATTCATAGAATGACCTTTGAAAGTTTATAAATTACAACTTAGATTGTGATAATTATTTTATTGCAAGAATAGAAGCTAAATCTGGATTTTTTTGTAAATCCCGTTTTAATCCTTCTGCACGAGCTTTGTTTACATAATCTTTGCTTTGGAATGAATATGTGAAATTTGTGTGAACGTCGTAAGTGCCTTTCATTAAAGCGTAAGCATCTTCTGTCATAACTAATTCTTCATCAGTTGGAATAACAAAGATTTTTACTTTTGAATCATCAGCACTGATACAAGTTTCAGCATTTCGTGTTCTTGCGATTGCGTTTTTCTTAGGATCAAGTTTTACGCCCATCCATTCAAGACCTTTCATACATTCTTCACGAACTGGAGTAGAAAATTCTCCAACACCAGCTGTAAATACGATTGCATCAACTGGTCCAATAGCAGCAAGATATGAACCAAAATATTTGCGTAATCTGTAACATTCCATTTCGAATGCAAGTTTTGCGTCTTTGTTGCCTTCTTCCATTGCTTTGATAACATCACGACGGTCGATTAAATTTCCTGTAACCCCAAGAAGTCCTGACTTTTTATTTAATGCAGTGTCCATTTCGGCAGCAGTCATTCCTGTTTTTCTCATGATATAAAAGGCGAGGGCAGGATCGCAATCTCCACTACGAGTTCCCATTACAAGACCTTCAAGTGGTGTGATTCCCATTGATGTATCAAAACATTTTCCGTTTTTAACAGCACACATTGATGCACCGTTTCCGATATGGGCGATAATAATATTTGTATCTTCTGGTTTTTTTCCTAAAAGTACACTTGCTCGTTTTGCTGTGTAAAGGAAAGATGTTCCATGGAATCCGTAACGGCGAGCAGCGTATTTTTCGTACCATTCTTTTGGAACTGCATATCTAAATGAAGTTTCTGGCATAGTTTGATGCCAAGCAGTATCCATAACTGCACAATGAGGAACATCTGGTAATACTTTTTGAGCTGCTTCAATTCCAAGAATGTTTGCTGGGTTGTGAAGAGGACCTAAATCTTGTACAGAACGGAAAGTTTCGATAACTTCTGGAGTAACGATTACTGATTTTGTAAATTTATCTCCACCGTGCAAAACTCTGTGACCTACAGCTCCAATAACAGACATATCTGGAATAACACCAACATCTTTGTTTGTAATTGTATCGATAATAAGTTCAACAGCTTCTTTGTGAGTTGGACATGGAAATTCTCTTACAAATTCATCTTTCCCTTTTGCATTGTGTGTAATAACAGAGCCATCTTGAGTAACTCTTTCTACAACACCTGAAGCAAGAACATCTTTATTGTCCCAGTCGTAAACCTGATATTTTGCGGAAGAACTACCGCAGTTAAGTGTTAAAATTACCATAATAAATTCCTTATTTTGAAAAAATATCGAAATGTAAATTCATTTCAATCTATGAAAAACATTTTATCACA
>CALBXN010000242.1 GCA_937890485.1 uncultured Treponema sp. | reverse complement strand
CAGAACATGCTTGCCCGCCGCAGCGGCTTTGAGCACAAACTGCGTATGCAAGTGGTTCGGCGTAACAATATTCACCACCTGAACGGCGGGATCCGCCAGCATCTGGTCAAAGTCAGAATAGACTTTGGCATCCGGCGCATATTCGTCCGCCAGTTTCTGCGCATTTTCCGTGCGGACGTCGCAGATCGCCACAAGTTTCCCTTTTTCAGACTTACGCAAGGCATCCGCATGGATACCGGAGATCATCCCTGCGCCCAACACACCGAAACCGATCTTTTCCATCGTTCCGTCCTTTCCTTTATTTCTGTTGTTTTGGATAATATTTCCATATGGTGTGAAAAACCTAAGGATATAAATTAATTCCAGTTTATTTCGCCAGCCAATGGCTGACGAATTGCTAAAAGAAAACTCTCTTCATTGAATTCCAAATCGTCAGCTATTGGCTGACGATTTACATACCCCTTCCATTCTTCATAAAAAAGACGCATATTTTTAATATTCGTTTCTGAAAAACCTCTTACACCTACCAACTCTGCTTTTAATCTATCCGAAATTGCTTTTATCGCATCGGTTCCCCAAGTACCATTTCTTGTATTTTCCGAAACATATTTACCAATACCATAATACAGAGAAAGTAATTCAGCATTTCCCGCTTTAGCGACTCTATAACGACTTTTTTCAACTGCTTGCTTAATTTCTTTTACGGCAGTATAATTGCTATTTGCTATTCTATTATATCCGCAAGTTCCTCAAAAGAATTTACAATCGTTCCTGCGTACTGTTCCTTATCTCTATTAAACAATATTGGAGAAATACCTACTTCTTGTGCAACTTCAAGATTCTTTACGCTATTATCGATAAAGTAACATTCAGATGCATGCTTCTTAATTCTTTCAAGAGTAATCTCATAAATCTTTCTTTCTGGTTTACGGCATTTTACGTCTCCACTTACAATTTTGTATTTGAAATACTTATTTAGTTGATAATATTCCGTAATGTATAAACTCCATTCCAGAACATCATTGGATAAAAGAACAAAATCATAGTCTTTGTAAAATTTTTCTGCAAAAGGAACGAATCCTTTATCTAGTGTCAAATAATTTTCGATGTAATTTTTCATATGAAATTCAGGATTATCAAATCCCAGCATAGAGAAAAATATATTGGATGAAATTTCTCCAATTCCAGCTTTTGTAAATAATTTTTCTGTTTTTATCTGTCTAAGTAATCTTTCATGTTCTATTTTATTGAAACAACTCAAGGTATATGGAATAAAATTACCTTTACTTTCTTCTAAAATAACGCCATACATATCAATTAACAATACATGTTTATTCATTTTAAAATTTCCCCAACTATTTTTAGTCTTAGTACCTTACAAAAAAAATAAATTTCTTTTCATCTCGCAAACAGCCCATCTTTCTACCCAAACTAAAAACAGTTTGCAAAATCACGAATTGTGCAGAACTTGCTAAAAAAAATTGCATAAACACATTATGTAAAAAATGCGTAGACCGAAATTGACACAGCGAAGCCTTGCAAGCGAAGCGCAGCACTAGCAAGCAAGTGGCAATTTAGGTCGAGAGCATTTTTATATAAACTGATTATATAAATTGATTTATAGCAAGTTCTGGTACAAATATATTTTGCAAAATATTTTTAGTCTCTACGCTTTGTCAACAAAAAGAATCTTATAAAGTTTCCTAAAGAAACTAAAGCAGAAGCAACATAAGTCATAGCAGCAGCGCCCAAAACTTTTTTTACACCTTTCAACTCTTTATCATTCATAACACCTGCTTCTTTTAATGTTTTTAAAGCACGAGAAGAAGCGTTAAATTCAACAGGCAACGTTACAAGATAAAATAAAACAGAACCAAAAAATAAAATCAATCCAATATCAACTAAAAATGAAAAACTTAAAGACAATCCTAGAATAGCAAGTAAAGGACCTGCAGCAGAGCCTAAATTTGCAACAGGAACTAACATACTTCTAAATTTAATAGGAAGATACCCTTTATCATGTTGAATTGCATGACCTGTTTCGTGGGCTGCAACACCAACAGCGGCAATTGAACTAACATTGTAAACAGGTTCAGAAAGATTTAATGTCATATCAGTAGGATTAAAATTATCTGTTAAAGAACCAGAAATTGGTTTTACTGTAACACCAGTTACATCATTTTTTTGAAGCAAATAATTTGCAGCCTGAGCTCCTGTAATATTTCTTTCAATTTTTACAGAAGAATACTTTGAAAAAGTGCTTTTTACCATTCCTTGTGCTATAAAACTTAAAAGCAAAGCAGGAACAACAAGTATTAAATAATAAATATCCATAAGTTAATATTACACACAAAAGAAAAAATCATCAACAAAAAAATATTAACTTCCAGCACTTTCGTAATGATTGATTCCAGAACACCAAGTTTTATATGACAATAAAGTAAAAATAACTGAAAATCCCACAGGAATTGCTAATGCCCAAATTAAATTTTGTTTTCCTAAAATATAAGTTGCAGGAAAGTATGAAGTTAAAGCAAAAGGCAAAATGAAAGTCAAAACAAATTGCAAAGCTTTATTATAAATTGTTACAGGATAATAACAAAATTCATTAAAACTATATATTGTTTGCAAAAGACCTCCTGAACGTTTTGTCCAGAAGGCTATTGAAGCAACAAACATTTTCAAACTTGTAATAATAAAAGCTCCAGAAATAGATGTAATTATTAAAACTATAATTTTATCAACTGTAAAAGTTAGGGAAAGTTTTATAGAAGCAATAATTACAAGAATCACACCAGTTACAAATTCCCCAAAACCATCAGGTTGAAATCGTTCAGAAATAACTTGAAAAAGTGGATTTATTGGTCTAAGTAAATATCTATCAAAATCACCATCTGCAATTAGCCAACTTGAAATAAGCCACAAATTGTCAGAAAAAATGTGATCCAAACCACGAGGAAGTTGAGCAAATCCGTAAATAAACAAAATTTCGTAAAAATTCCAACCTTGCAAAGAAGGAATTGAATTAAAAACCAAAGTAATAAAAATTACACCTGTAATTTGCAAAAATGAAAAACCAATAAGCCCCGTAAAAAAATCTACACGATAAGCCATTAAAGATTTTAAATATTGAGCAATATATTTGAAATATAAATTAACATATTTTTTTAGTTTCATATAAATTTCCTAAAAATTAGCCTCCATTAACAACCAAACGATGAACAACTTTTTTCCAAATTAAATTTGTTAACAGAAAAAATAAAATTAACCACACAAATTGAATAATTAACACTTTGAAAATTTCATTTAAATTCATAACACCTAAAAGAATATTTGCAGGTGCAGAAATCAAAGAAGAAAATGGTAAATAGGTTAAAATTTTTTCAAATATTGGAGGAAAAAAACTCAAAGGAATTAAAGCACCAGAAAGCAATCTAAAAACCGCTTGATAAATTTGCAAAATTCCCCACATATTTGTTGTGATAAAAGTTATCATTCCTAAAACAAAAGAAAGTGAAAGATTTATCATTATCGAAAAACAAAAAGAAATTACAAAAAACAAAATGTTTAATGGAGTAAAAACTGATAATGAACCATAAATTGCATTTATAATAATCATTCCGATAAAACCTGGAATCATTAAAAAAATAAAAACATATAATGAATCCCCAAGAGATGAAAAATACAAACGCAATCTATATGAAATTGGTTTTATTAATTGCATTGCAATCGTTCCTTTTTTTACTTCCGAGTGAACTAGATTTACAACACTACCACCAATACATTCACTAATGCAAGTTGAAAGAATCAAATAACTTACCATTACAGGAAAACTAAATCCATTTAGAATTTCTTTACCACTTCCAACAAAAATTGCCTTCCATAAGAAAATCAAACAGAAAACCCGCATAAAAGCACCAAGCAAATACATAAAAAAGTTAGACCGATATGCAAGATATTGCTGAAAAATATTTTTTGTAAAGGGAAGATATAATTTTAAAGAATACCATTTAGTTTTCACACTACAACCTCGTTCTTTCAAGAGAGGCTGTGTTGTAAATCTTCTTTACAATATCTTCTATTGAAGTTGATTCTACAGAAAAATCTTCTATTTGATATTTTTGCAAAATCTTTTTTAGAATTTCAGAAGAAGAAAATTCATCTTTACTAAAACCAATAGAATACATTCCATCAGAAAAAGCAAAGGATAATTCACCTTTTTCAGAAAAAGATTTATCTTCTAAAAAAAGATTTTTCAATGAAGTTTCATCAATTTTTTCATTTTGAGAAAATCTTAAATTTAAAACTATTCCATTACCAAAATTTTTTTGCAAATCTTCACGATTTCCATTGTAAACAACTCGACCTTCATCAATAATAATGATTTTTGAACAAAGTTCTTCTATATCTTGTAAATCATGAGTTGTTAAAATAATTGTAGTTCCGTATTTTGCATGAATTTCCTTAATTGCTTTTCGAACTTTTTCTTTTACAACAACATCAAGTCCGATTGTTGGTTCATCAAGAAATAATATTTTGGGATTATGTAACAAAGACGCAGCTAAATCTGCTTTCATTCTTTGACCAAGAGATAAAGTTCTAACAGGTTGCATTATAAATTCATCTAAGCCAAGAACATCAGTAAAAAATTTCATTCGTTCTTTATAATCATCTTCTGAAACTTCGTAAATATCTTTTAAAAGTGAAAAAGATTCATTCAAAGGCAAATCCCACCAAAGTTGAGTTCTTTGGCCAAACACAACTCCAATCTTTTTTGCATTAAGTTGTCGATTTTTATACGGCTCAATTCCGTCAACTAAAACTCTGCCAGAAGTTGGAGTTAAAATTCCTGTCATAATTTTTATAGTTGTGGATTTTCCAGCCCCATTAGAACCGATATATCCAACAATATCCCCAGAAGCAATTTCAAAAGAAATATTATTTACAGCTTTTTTTTCAGTATATTCTCTTGTAAAAAGTCCTTTTATAGAACCAAATAATCCTGGAAATTTTTTTGATGTTTTAAAAACTTTTGATAGATTTTCAACCTTAATCATTTTTTTTCCTTACAAAAATATTTTAAAATAATTATTTCTTAATCTCCACCCGTCAAGTAGAATTTGAAATATTAGTTTTATATGAGCATCACTTTATATTAAAAATTTTAATTCTTCTTGAGTTAATTCTCTACACTGCCCTAAAGCAAGACCTGAATCTAAATATAAACCACCGATAGAAAGTCGTTTTAGTTTTATCACCTGATTTCCACAGGCTGCAAACATTCGTTTTACTTGATGATATTTTCCTTCGTAAATTGTAATTAAAACCTCACAAGATTCTGGACCATTTTCTGTAAGATAGCTTCCGTTTTCTTCAGAGGGCCAAATCAATTGTGCAGGAAGAGCTGTAAATTCACTTTCGTTTCCTTCAGCAGGAACAAACATTCCTTTTTGAAAAACTTCTGTGTATTTAGTTTGCTCTCTTAGACTTAAGCCTTTTTGTAATTTTACATGATATGTTTTTGGAATATGAGTTTTTGGAGAAATTAATTTATGAGTTAAACTTCCGTCAGTTGTTAAAAGCAACAAACCTTCAGTATCAATATCTAATCGCCCTACACAATGAAGTTCACCACCCATTGAAGATGTTTTATATTCTTCTGGAACTAAATCAAAAACAGTACTATGAATTCCATCCTTATTTGAACAAACCACATCTTCACATTTGTTCATCATTAAATAAACGTGTTTACGAACTTTCAAAACTTCATCATCAATAGAAATAACATCGATATCTAAATCAATTGAAACATCTGGCAAAGTACAAATTTTTCCGTTTACATTTACTCTACCAGAATGCAACAATTTTTTAACATCTTTTCTTGAACCAAATCCATGATGAGAAAGTATTTTATCAAGTCGTTCTCTTTTCATAAAAGTACCTAAATCTTTCGATTAGCGTTTATCAATAGGAATATAATCCCTTCTTTCAAGAACATTTTTGTAAGCAGGACGATAAATTCTTCCACCAGAAACGATTTCTTCAATTCGGTGTGCAGACCATCCAGCAATTCGAGAAATAGCAAAAATTGGAGTAAATAATTCTCGTGGAATATTCAACATTGTATAAACAAATCCTGAGTAAAAATCCACATTTGTACAAATTTGCTTATCACTATTTTTTTCTTCAGCAAAAACTATAGGAGCCAATTTTTCTATTGTGCGATAAAGATTAAATTCTTCAGTGCATCCCTTCTCTTTTGCTAAAGATTCTGCCTTATCTCTAAGTAAAATTGCACGTGGATCTGAAATTGTATAAACTGCATGACCTTGTCCGTAAATTAATCCTTTTTTGTCAAAAACTTCTTTACGGATAATCTTTCTAAGATATTCTTTTATTTCAGATTCATTTGACCAATCTTTAACATTTTCTTTGATGTTATCCATCATATCCATTACTTGCTTATTGGCACC
The DNA here is from genome assembly GCA_937890485.1 of uncultured Treponema sp. Classification (GTDB taxonomy): domain Bacteria; phylum Spirochaetota; class Spirochaetia; order Treponematales; family Treponemataceae; genus RGIG9060. The sequence goes on along the minus strand of CALBXN010000242.1, from coordinate 6,518 downwards.
ACCATGACGACGACCTTTCAAAGAACCAACAGCTGCAGCAATAGCAGAATAAGTATCTGTATCAGCAGAAGAAATAACATGAACAGACAAGGATGAGTTATTTCCACCACCATGTTCAGCATGAAGAATTAAAGATAAGTCCAAAATTTCTGCTTCTAACTTAGTATATTCTTTATCTGGACGAATAAGACGCAAAAGATTTTCGGCAGTAGAAAGCTCTGGTTTTGGATTATGAATATACATACTCTTTCCGTCGTAATAACGGCGTTTTGCCTGATAAGCGTAAGCAGTTAAAGTTGAAAAACGAGCAATCAATTCAATACATTGTCTAAGATTATTTGCTACAGAAACATCTTCTGGATTTTTATCATAAGAATAACTTGCCAAAACTCCACGAGCCAATTTATTCATGATATCAGAAGAAGGTGCTTTCATAATCATATCTTCTGTAAAGTTTTCTGGTAAACTTCTTTTTGAACCTAAAAATTCTCTAAATTCATCTAATTGAGATTGAGTTGGAAGTTCACCAAAAAGTAACAAGTAAGCAGTTTGTTCATATCCAAATTGATCAGTAGCTTCAGCATCTTTTATTAAATCTTCTATATCATATCCACGATAAATCAATTTTCCAGGAATTGCAACTTTCTTGCCATCAATCACATCATATCCAACAACATCACCAACACGAGTAAGATCTACAACTACACCACGACCATCAGGATAGCGTAAACCTCGACATACATCATATTTTTGGTATAAATCTTGGTTTATCGGATCATTATTTTTGGCGATAGTTGTAATCTTTTCAATAAGCGAATTTTCAAAATTATCAGACATTTACTCTCCATTTGTATATTTATTCAACATTATACTATATTACATATTAATTATACAAATTTATAAAATTTCTTTCAAGGGTTTTTGTTTTCTATATGTACACTTTGCAAAAAAAGTAGTAGAATGAACTTTATGAAAGCAATATTAATTAAAGACATTTTAGTATCAAATCCCGACGGACATGAAGTTCAAATTTTAGGTTGGGTACGCACAAAACGTGATTCAAAAAATCTATGTTTTATTCAGGTAAATGATGGTTCATGCTTTGCATCGATTCAATTAACTTTTGATAGAGATTCTAATAATCCAAATAATGATAATATCGAAGAACAGTTGAAAAAAATAACAACTGGTGCCTCTGTAAAAGCAACAGGAAAATTAATTCCATCTCCTGCTTCTGGACAAGCTGTGGAAGTTTCTCTTGAAAACATCGAAGTTCTAGGAGAAGCTCCTGTAGATTCTTATCCTTTACAGAAAAAAGGACACTCTATCGAATTTTTGCGTGAAATTGGGCATCTTAGACCAAGAACAAATATCATTGGGGCTGCTGCTCGTATGCGAAGTCAAATGGCTTATGCAATTCACACTTTCTTTAATGAAAGAGGATTTCAATATTTTAACGCACCAATTATCACCACAAGTGACTGCGAAGGTGCAGGAGAAATGTTCCAAGTTACAACACTTGATTTAGAAAAAATTGCTGCTACAGGAATTAAAGCAGGTGCAAGAGGAATGGCAGAAGAAAAAGCTGCAAACCTAGTTGATTACAGCAAAGATTTCTTTGGGAAAAAAGCAAGTCTTACTGTTTCAGGTCAGTTACAGGCCGAAACTTATGCAACAGCCCTTTCTAGAGTTTACACTTTTGGACCAACTTTTAGAGCAGAAAATTCAAACACACCTCGTCACTTAGCTGAATTCTGGATGATTGAACCTGAAATGGCATTCTTTGAACTAGAAGACAACATGGATTTAGCAGAAGAATTTGTTCGTTACCTTTTGAATTGGGCATTAACAAAATGTTCAGAAGATATGAAATTCTTTAACGAAAGAGTTCAAAAAGGCTTAATCGACACATTAACTCATGTTGCAAATTCAGATTTTGCTAGAGTTAGTTACACTGATGCAATTACTCAACTTGAAAAAAATAACGATAAGTTTGAATTTAAAGCCTATTGGGGTTGTGATTTACAAACAGAACATGAACGCTATCTAACAGAAGAAATTTATAAAAAACCTGTTATGGTATACGATTATCCAAAGGAAATTAAGGCTTTCTATATGAAGCAAAATCCCGACGGAAAAACAGTTCGTGCAGTTGATGTTCTTGTTCCTGGAATCGGAGAACTTATCGGAGGCTCAGAACGAGAAGCTGATTACGATAAACTTGTAGCAAGAATCCAAGAACTAGGAATGAAGCCAGAAGATTACTGGTGGTATTTGGAACTACGAAAATTCGGTACAGTTCCTCACTCAGGCTTTGGACTTGGTTTTGAACGATTACTTCGTTACGTTACAGGGCTTGGAAACTTGCGTGATGTAATTCCTTTCCCAAGAGCTCCAAAACAAGCCGAATTCTAAACAGTAATAAAGAAAGCTGTCCTAACTGAAAATTTAATTTCATGGGACAGTTTTTTTTTGTATAAAACACTCATAAAAAATAAAGGATGAATATTATGGCAGAACAACGAGAATCACTTTCTTCAAGATTAGGATTTATCCTACTTTCTGCAGGATGTGCCATTGGATTGGGAAATGTGTGGAGATTTCCTTATATCGCAGGTAAATACGGTGGAGCTTTATTTGTATTAATTTACTTATTTTTTCTTGTAGCGTTAGGACTTCCTATTATGGTAATGGAATTTTCAATAGGAAGAGCTTCAAGACAAAATATCGGGAAAGCATTAAAAACTTTAGAGCCCAAAGAAACAAAGTGGCACTTATATGGGCCTGTAGCAATAATTGGTAATTACATTTTAATGTTTTTTTACACAACAATTGCAGGTTGGCTTTTGTACTATTGTTTTTCAAATATAACAGGTGCTTTTTCAGGTTTAGACGCAAAGGGTGTAGAAAACTTTTTTGGTGCTTTAACAGCAAATCCAGGACAACAAATTTTCTGGATGGCACTAGTTACAATTCTTTCATTTGTAATAGTTGGAATTGGATTAAAAAACGGTGTTGAAAAAATTACAAAGGTTATGATGTCACTTCTTCTTGTTTTGATTGTAATTTTAGCAATTCACTCAATTACACTTAAAGGAAGTTCTGAAGGATTAAAATTTTATCTTTTACCAGATTTTAGTAAAGTAACTGAATCTGGTTTTAGCGAAGTAATTTTTGCAGCCATGGGACAAGCATTTTTTACATTGAGTTTAGGAATCGGAAGTATGGAAATTTTTGGTTCTTACATCGATAAAAAATATTCGTTAACAGGGGAATCTTTAAGAATTATCATTCTTGACACCTTTGTTGCAATTGCAAGTGGCTTGATTATCTTTCCAGCTTGTTTTGCTTATGGAGTAAATCCTGGAGCAGGTCCTCAGTTATTGTTTATTACAATGCCAAATATTTTTAACAATATGGCAGCAAGTCGTCTATGGGGAACTTTGTTCTTTATTTTTATGAGTTTTGCAGCAATTTCAACTTTAATTGCAGTTTTTGAAAACATCGTAAGTTACTGGATGGATGTTCATGGTTGGTCAAGAAAAAAATCTTGTATCATAAACTGTGTTATCGTAGTTACATTATCAATTCCATGTATTTTAGGATTTAACCTTTGGAAAAATTTTCAACCATTGGGAGCAGGAACAGGAGTTCTTGACTTAGAAGATTTTATCGTAAGTTCTACTCTACTTCCTTTAGGTTCTTTATTGATTTTGATTTTCTGTTGTCACAAAAAAGGATGGGGCTGGAAAAACTTTATTAACGAAGCAGATACTGGTAACGGAATAAAATTTCCTAAAGCATTAAAGTTTTATTTTAAATGGATTTTACCACTCATCATTATTTTTATATTTGTAAAAGGCTACATAGATATTTTTAGCAAAATGTAACTCTTTGTTAAATAAATAAGCCATTGAAATATTGGTCTTTACTAAAAAGATTTTATTTCGATGGCTTTTTTTTTATGTATAAGAAAACTGCTTTATTTTTATACTTAATTATTCCCTTTTTTCAGATTACATTCAGTGCAAAGCATTTGAAGATTTTCTAAAACAGATTTTCCACCTTTACTCCAAGGCACAATGTGGTCTCCTTGCATTTCGTTAAATTCAAAATGTTTTTTACAATAAGGACAAATTCCGCCTTGCTTTGTGTAAACAGTTCTTTTATCGCGGTCTAAAAATGCACGAATACTCAAATGTTTTTCGTTTCCATCAAAAACATAATAATAAATTCCAGATTTTTTTGTAACATCTTCATCAGCCATCAACTTGGAAACTTTTGATTCTAAATCTTTTGAATTTAAGTCTTTTCGATTTTTTCCAAGTCCATTTTGAGTATCATGGTAGGAATTATAAATTTCTCCCCATTCAATACCTTTCATTTCTTTGCGATAAATTGGAAATAAAGTTTTTATCCAATTAATAACATTTTGAAAATATAACCAAAGTTCTGTTGCATCATTATCGTTTTGATGAGTTGCCATATAATTACAAATCAAAGAATCTTCTTTTCCAACAAACCAACTAATCGCTTTTTCTAAAAGTTCTTGACGAATTGGAGAACCATTTACATATTTTTCACTTAAAAGTTTTGCCGCACAATTAGACTTAGAAAAAATCTTTTTTGCTTCCGCTGTCCAACTTCCAGCATAAACTGCATTCCGAATTTCTTGTGTAGTTAATTTTTCTCCTGCAATATTTATGGTTTTGAACCATTCTAATTTTTCGCTAGGTGTTCCTTCACAAAAATAAACTTGCAACTCATAATTTAATATTTTATCTTTTTCATCATTTTGTAAATTATTATTTTCTAATATTAATGAATGTAATTGTTCACTATACTCGCCAACATATTTGGTTTGACTTATTCCATCTAATCTATAATGAACATATATATATTTTTTTTCGTTATCCCAACTGCATAACAGTCTATAATTTGTCGGTCTCCACGAAGCTCACTCAAAAAACATATATATACTAATAATAAATTATAATTAAAGGAGAAATAAACATGAAAATAATAAAAAGTTTTAAATATGCATGCGAAGGAATAATAAGTTCTTTTAAAGCAGAAAGAAATATGAAAATACACATATTAATAATGATATTAGTAACAATAGCAGGATGTGTATTAAAAATTACAAAGATGGAATGGATGATTTGTATAATTTTATTTGGACTAGTTATTTCTGGAGAATTATTTAACACAACCATTGAAACAATTGTTGATATGATTATGCCAGAAAAAAATGAAAAAGCAAATAGTGTATATGATTCAGTGTATATTGATTTGAAATATCAAATAATATGGTATGTGGAAACGTGGGCACGTTTGTGCAGCATTGCATTTAAAGATAAAGATTATCGTCAGGAGAAACATACGTGGATTGAATGGTATGAAATAACAAAGTGCAAATTTATGGAATGCGAGCCTAATAGACAAGAAGAATTAATGAATTTCTTTAATGAACAATTGTTGATGAGCATAGAAGGGATTGAAAAAGCTCTCAAACAGATAGAAAGTCAACAATATATTCTAAATATTAGTGGAATATATGATGAAAACTTAAAAGGTATCCTTGAAGATTATAGTTTTGAATTCCATGCAGCAAAATTAACATTAGAAAGAAATCATGATAAAGATGAGTTTTGGAGTTCTTTTGATGCAATAAAGGGGGATTTGGTAGTATATATACATAATTGGGTAGATATAAGATATTACAATTATTATAGATTTAAACCATATAATTTCCATAATGATAAAGCAGAAATAATGTATGCGATGTTAGAAAGCGAGAAAAATAATAAATAATACACCCAATTCGGAAATTTTCAGTTTTATAGTGGTAGCATGGACACACGTTCGCTATGCTCCGGGTGCAGTCGTACAGGCTGCAATTAAAAATAAGTAGTTAGCACTCTTCTATATGATTTAGTGCAACGAACATAGTGAGTTGAAATTTAAAGGCTCCATAACAATCAGAAATAGCTGATAGAAGGAAGAATATATACATCAAGGAGAATGATGACTATGTGATGTATGAGGCAAACGCTGTTGTCGCTGTTGTAGATGGTTCTGATAATATTCTTTGGAGCTGGCACTTATGGATTACAGATGCTGACCTTGATGCTAATCTCCAGACATGGAAAGTCAATAGCAGTCTGTCAGCATATTCAGCATATCAGGATCCACAACTTATGGACCGTAATCTAGGAGCCCTTTCGTCATCAGATTGGAAGACTAGCGGCACAAACTGGTCAAAAGGACTCAACTATCAATGGGGACGTAAAGATCCGTTTGTCGGACCAGATAACGCCTCAATGACAAGTCGTGTCGCTGTACAGACATACAACGCGGCAGGTCAGCCAATCAATCAGACGGTTGCTGCAGCAAGTGCGTTTTCTAATGCACCTGCATGGACTCATGTGGACATAAAATTGTCAAGAGAAGACATCGCCAAATATCCTATGGCATTCGTATCCGGCGCATCCAATCATTTCTGGATGGAGGAGGTT
>CALBXN010000241.1 GCA_937890485.1 uncultured Treponema sp. | reverse complement strand
ATTTTCCGTTATATCCTGTAACGCCACCTTCTTGATCGTCTTTGTAATTTTGAACTAATTCCCTAACTGTGATTGAATGTAGATTGATTGTCATAATATTTCCTTTTGATTTATTTTGTTGTTGTGCAAAATCATTTTTTTATTGCCATACGGATTGCTTCGACTACGCTCAGCAACCGTCTTTTTGAGGTTACGGAGCGTAGTCGAAGTAGCAAGTATTTAGTTTTTCTTTTTGATTATTATTCTAAAATACAAGGCTTTTCCATTTATCATTGATAAATATTTTCCTGCCTTTTTAGTTTCTTCATTATTTAGAATACTATAACGCCCTATTCCATCAATTATTTCAAACTGTTCGGGATTATATTTATCTAAAAATGTAATTGGAACTCCCATTTTATCTTCATAATCCAAGGGAATGTCAGATGTTTTATCAACATTTATTGCGTCGTAGTTATCGTATTTTGGATATTCTTCTGGTGTGTAATTTTTATATAGAATTAAATCTTCGTGGCGTTCTTTAAAGTCCAAATTTGTAAACCATCTTACACCTTTTACTCGGATATATTTATTTCCTTCTGCATCCACTCTTGAAGAAGCAGCAGTCAAAGGATATGAATCAGGAACTCCAAATTCTCTATCTCCACTATGAATACTTGCTCCAAGCCATAATTGATTATTTTTTATATACGGAAAAATTTCCTTGTATGATAAAGCATTAACATTTCCAATAATTAAAATTTTTTTATCATAGCTTAACAACAATTCAACATATTCACGAAATAAACTGAAAGGTGGATTTGTTACCACAATATCTGACTGTTTTAAAAGTTCTATACATTCTTTGCTTCTAAAATCTCCGTCGCCTTTTAGTTCTTTTACTTCCACAGTAGAAAAATCTGTGCTGGTGTTGTCATTTGGATTTCCGTAATAATCAAGCCAAACTGCTTTTTCGGAAGTGTTTTGACTAAATAAATCCACATCCTGATTTTTGTAACAAGTTGTAATAAGACGCTTTATTCCCCATTCATTAAATTTCAACGCAAAAAATCTAAAGAAATTAGAAACCCTGGGATCATCACAATTACACAAAACAGTTTTTCCTTTGAAATGTTCTTTGTAGTGACTTAATTCTTTTTCTATATCACAAAGTTGTGTGTAAAATTCGTCATTTTTGTTTTTATCTGCTTTTCGTAAAGCCGCATTATTTGCCATGATTTATTTCCTCAAGTTGTTATTTACCAATTATATTTAAAATATACGGCAATTACCTACTATATCACATCTTTACGCTTTTTGCCAACTTTTTATCGAAATAGTAGTTTTTTTCCGTAAAAATGCGTTTATGGCAAATTTTTGGGAACGAGTTGATAAAGAATTAGAATTTTTAGGAAAAACAAGAAAATCTCTTGCATTGGAAGTAGGTTTTAATTTAGGTAATATCGGAAAAGGAATAAAATTAGGAAGCACTCCTTCTGCCGAAACTGCTGTAAAAATTGCACAGGTTTTAGGTGTTAGCGTAGAATATTTGGTAAATGGAGTTGATTCATCATTTCCAAAAACATTAAAGCCAGAAGTTGCAGAAATTGTAGAAGAAATAAATCATTTAGAAAAAGAAGATTTAGAAGCAATAAAATACATTATAAAAATGCGAAAAGCTATAAAATAATCACTTGCAAAAAGTGGCAAGTAGATGTATTTTAGAAGAAAAGGAAGTGTCCAAATTCAACTTGGTCATCTCCACATTTAAGGTTAAAAACCGCCAGATGTTTCGAGGACAATGGCGGTTTTATTTTTTACTCAGTTACATTTTTAAGTAAGAGAGAAATGCTATAACTTTACTAATTTTCATTGAAAACACAAATTACCTATGATATAATTATACATATTTTTTATGGAGAGAACCAAATTGAAAAAATATTTCAGTGTTTTGTTTTTAATAATCACTTCTCTTTTATTTTTTTCTTGTGATTTTATTTTTGTAGTGGATGATATTATTGATATTTTACAAAACGAAGAAATTTCAGATTATAAAACTCCGGTTTCGGATAAAATTCCAACGTCTATAAAAGAACGAGTTGTATACTACGCAACTTTATACAGAGATTCTGATACAGAATATAAATATGGAGGACAAGATCCATTGCGTTCAATAAAAGTCGATTGTTCTGGCCTAATTATTCGATGCTACCAATATGCACTTGAAGGAACAGAATACGAATTGTTAAGAAACGATATGTCAAGTTCTTACATTTACGAATCTGCAAGTAACTATGTAACAGAACCAGAACCAGGAGATTTAGTTTTTATGGGAGATGCAAATTCTTCAAAAATAAATCATATTGGAATTTTTACAAAAAAAATTGGAAACACAATTTATTTTATTGACTCAACAGAATATGCTCATGGAGTTTCAGAACGCTCTTACGATATTAATAATTCAAAAATAAAATCTTTTGGTGAAATGAAACTAAAATTAAAGTAAAAGAAATTTATAACAATTTATTTTATTTTCCCAGATTCATTTAAGTTAAACGAAAACAAAATCCCTTACGAATTATATTTGTGTAATATTTTTATTATTGTATTTTCAATTTATCAAAATCTATGATACAATGTTCGAGTTGGAGAAATTATGTTAAAAAATAAACTTAAAGCAATTATTCCTAGTCTTGTAGTAATTCTAGGTGCAATTTTTGGTATCAATTTAGGAATTAATAATCAAGATGTAAATTTACAAGAAAGTAATGTAGGAGCTATTGTTCAACAAATTTCAGAAATACAAAATGAAGAAATTTCTAATCAAAATTTAAATGAACAAAAAGACAACTTTTCTACTGAAAAAACGCAACATTCAAAAAATAATATTTTAGAAGAAAACAAATATTATTATTCTAAAGATGATGTTGCATTGTATATACACACTTACAATAGACTTCCAAAAAATTTTATTACAAAAAAAGAAGCTCGTTCCCTTGGTTGGGAAGGCGGTAGTGTTGAAAAATTTGCACAAGGTAAATGTATTGGAGGTGATAGATTTTACAACAATGAAGAAATTCTACCTGTAAAATCTGGAAGAACTTACACAGAATGCGACATTGATACTTTAGGAAAAAACTCTAGAGGGGCTAAACGAATAGTTTTTTCAAATGACGGTCTGATTTTTTACACAGAAAATCATTATGAATCTTTTGAAGAAATAAATTTTGAATAAAAGGATTTTATAAAAAATGAAAAAAATTAGTTTACGCTTTGTTTTTTCTGAAAAAGGTTTCCACAAAAAAATTTCTAAAAAATTAAAATTTCCAAAATACTACGGAAATAACTTAGATGCTCTTTTTGATATTCTAACAGAATTTACTTTTCCAAAAATTGTTTTTATAAATTACAAAAATTTTGAAAAAAAAGTTCCTAACTTTGTAAGAAAATTAAAAACACTAAATGAAAATTTAATTTCTGAAGGAAGTTCAAATATTATTGAGTTTATGTAATTTTAAACAAACTTATCTTTCACACAATATTTCTAATTTTTTTCCATCGGAAGAAAAAATGATGTCGCCATTTAAATCGGTTCTAAAAACTTTAGTTTGAGCATCTTCAAGTTTACTTAAAACGCTTTCGTTTGGATGATTGTAAGGATTATTTTTTCCAACTGAAATTACTGCAACTTTAGGTAAAACAGAACGCAAAAGTCGATAACTTGTAGCATTTTCACTTCCGTGGTGAGCAACTTTCAAAACTGTACATTGTGGAATCAAATCTAAATCTAGCAAACTGCGTTCTTCATCAAATTCCATATCACCTGTAAACAAAAAGGAAATTTCATCATAAACTAAATGTAAAACCAAAGAATTATTATTCATTTTGTCATCATAATAAATTGGCCCAAGAACTTTGATTTTTGCATTTCCTAAAGAAAGTTCTCTTCCTGCTTTTAAAACTTCAACTTTAAGATTTTGCTTTTCTGTGTTTTTGACAAAATCATTAAAGGCTTTGCTGTTATATTCAGAAAACGAAGAAAAAACTTGATTTGCTTTTGCAAAATTCAAAGCTCCAGAAAGTCCTCCAACATGATCTTCGTGTGGATGAGAATTTATCACATATTTTAAATTTGTAATTTCATACTTTTTTAGATAAGAATAAATTAAAGAAGAATCCGCTTTGTTTCCACCGTCTAGCAAAAGATTTTCGCCATCACATTGAATTAAAATTGAATCTGCTTGTCCTACATCTATAAAATGAACTTTTATATCTGCAAAAATTGAAGTTGTAAAACAAGAAACAATCAGTAAACAAATTATTTTTAACAAATTTTTTTTCATTCTAAATTTCACCTTAATTTTTTTTAGCAAGTTTGAATTTTTATTCTTGCATTACTTATTTCTTCAATTTCCGTTTTGAAATTAGAAAATTCCTCGGCGTAAATAATTCCAGAAATTGTAATATTTTCTGTAAAATCTTCTTTTATGGAATCTATATGATAATGATTAAAATGATATTTTATTTTTTCATACATATCGTAAGGAAGAGAAAATTTAAATTCAGTTTTTTCAATTAAAGGTTCAAACTTTGTAATTTCTAAAACAGCCTTTGCAGAATCTGAATATGCTTTTACCAAACCGCCTGTTCCAAGTAAAGTTCCGCCAAAATATCTTGTTACAGTTAGCATAATATTTGTACAGCCACTTCCTTTTAGAACATCCAAAACAGGACGCCCTGCCGTTCCAGAAGGTTCACCATCATCAGACATTCCAAGAACTTCAGCATTTTTTCCAATAACAAAGGCATGAACAACATGAGTTGCGTCAAAATATTTTTGCTTTTGTTCTTTCAAAAGTTCTCTTGCTTTACTTTGACTTTCTACAGGAAAAACTTCAGCAATAAATCGAGAGTGCTTAATAACAATTTCTGTCTGAAAATGTTCTAAGATACAATTCACTATTCATCCTCCAATTTTTTAGAAGGATTTTCGTCTTCTTCAATTATTTGAAATTCACTTTCTGGCAAACTCAAAACTTCTTCTTCGTTCTTTGAGGAAAAAACAAATCCTACTTTGTAACAATAAAAAGCACTACATCCAAAATAAAAGCAAATCATCAGTAAGCCTAAAACAAAAGAAAGCATTGTAGTTATAAAATTTATTTTTAAAATGAAAACTGCAACTAAACAAAGTACAAAAACTAATAATATCCATCTTATGCTCATAAAACAAACATACAAAAATTTTATTAAAGATGAAGTTGAAAGTTTTACAGATTCAACAATTATTTTTAACACAGATTTTTCAGAATTTTCAAAAAGTTTAAAAGGAATGAATGAAGTTATCACTGTAAAAAATAAAATCAATATTACAGATAAAAGTGTACTGATAAAAAACCAAGATGAAATTCCCTTTGCTAAAACTTCTTCTGCTAAAATAAGTTCTGGGGAATTTGGTTCTAAAAGAGATAAGTTTAAAAGTGTTTGTATAAAATTAAAATCTTGATTTGCATTTCCTAAAAAGAAATAAGGAATAAATGCTAAAAAAATCAACACAAAATATGAAGCAAGTTGAAACAAAGTAATTATGAAAATTCGTTTTATATCTTTGAAAAAATAAAATAAGTGACCTAAAATTGCATTTTCTCTTTTGTAAAGTAAATAAATTAAAAGTTGTAACCCAAAAGTTAAGGCTGTATTAACAACTAACAAAACAAACATTGAACAAAAAGGTAAAATCAAAGTTTTAGAAGTTAAAATCATGATGAAACTACATAAAACATTTGCCATTCCAGTTAAAAAACTTGCAAGAAGAAATGCAAACATAGATTTAAAAAGATTTATTTTAAATGATAAAGAAGCAGAAAGATAAATTGATTTTAAGTTTTTCATTCTATCAGTATACACTATTTATAAAATTTATGATAGGATTTGAAACTATGAGTGGAAATTCTTTTGGAAAAATATTTAAAATCACAACTTTTGGAGAAAGTCACGGAGAGGCTTTAGGTGTTATTATAGATGGATGTCCAAGTGGCATTGAAATTGATATTGAAAGATTACAAAAAGCTCTTGATAGACGAAAACCAGGGCAAAGTTCTCCTGACGGAAAATTAAGTTCTTCGGTAACTTCCAGAAAAGAACCCGACAAAGCTGAAATTTTAAGTGGAGTTTTTGAAGGAGTTTCTACAGGTTGCCCTATTGCAATAGTTGTAAAAAACACAAGCCAAAAATCTGCTGATTATTCCAACATAATGAATAAATTTAGACCAGGACACGCAGATTATACTTTCTATAAAAAATATGGAATTAGAGATTATCGTGGTGGAGGTCGTTCTTCAGGAAGAGAAACTTTGGCTAGAGTTGCTGGTGGTGAAATTGCAAAAATGGTTTTAGAACAATTACTTCCTTCCATAAAAATAATTGCAAGTACAACAGAAGTTGCAGGAATTAAAGCTACAGAATACGATGAATCTCAAATAGAAAAAAATTCAGTTAGATGTGCAGATGCAAAAATTGCTTCTCAAATGGAAGAAAAAATCAGCCAATTCAGAAAAGAAGGAGATTCTTGCGGAGGCATTGTAGAATGTCGAGTTTCTGGTATGATTGCAGGAATTGGAGAACCTGTTTTTGACAAACTTGATGCAGAACTTGCAAAAGCCATGCTTTCAATCGGTGCTATAAAAGGCATTGAATTTGGAAGTGGTTTTGAAAGTGCAAAAATGACAGGTAGCACTTGGAATGATAATATGTCCATGAAAGATGGAAATGTAAACTTTTTATCAAATCACGCTGGTGGAATTTTAGGTGGAATTTCTAACGAAAACGAAATAATTTTTAGAGTTGCTGTAAAACCGGTTCCAAGCATTTTTAAGCAACAACAAACAATTGATATTTTTGAAAAGGAAACAGAAATTTTAATTGAAGGTCGCCACGACATTTGTTTGTGTCCAAGAATTATTCCTGTTGTAGAATCAATGACAGCAATCACTCTTTTAGATTTGTATTTACAAAATAAAATTTCAAATATAAATAATTTTTCAGAAATAGGGAAATAATATGTCTAAGAAAAAAAAATCATACAAGAAATTTTCGTTAAAGAAAAAAATAATTTTAATTTGTGTCAGCATAATAAGTTTAACAATTATTTCATTTTTTACAGGATTTGGAATTTATGCGTACAAGTTAAACAAAGCAATTCCTATGGAACTTTCAAGCGAAGTTTTACAACAAAATCAATCAGTTATCAAAGAATTATATACAGAACCACTGATTCAAAATTTGCCCTACTCTGTAAAAGTTGATGATATTTTTATTCACGCAAAGTCAGCAATTTTATTGGACGCTTCTACGGGATGGATTTTATACGAAAAAAATGCAGACGAAGTTATTCCTCCTGCTTCAATGACAAAAGTTGTATTGATGTATCTTGCCCTAGATGCTCTTGAAAAAGGAAAAATAAAACTTACAGATAAAATTGATTTACCTCCAGAATCTTGGGCAAAAAATGCGCCGCCTCATTCTTCCTTGATGTTTTTAGGAAAAGACCAAAATGTTACTTTTGAAGAAATTTTAATTGGAATGAATGTTGTCTCTGGAAACGATGCCGCAGTTGCAGTTGCCATGTGTCTGTTTGGCACTGTAGAAAATTGCATCGCTAAAATGAATGAAGTTGTAAAAAATTTAGGTCTTACAAAAACTCACTTTGTAGAAGTTTCTGGATATAGCGAAAATAATCTTACAACTGCAAGAGAGTTTGCAATTTTTTCAAGAAGTTACATTACAAGGTTTCCGGAATCATTACAAAAATATCATTCTATAAAAAGTTTTACATATCCTAAAAAACATAATCTTCCATCCTACATAGATTATGAAGATGCAAAAGTAAATGGAATTCCACTAGAAGGAACTATGCCAATTACACAAAAAGCAACTAACCGAAGTTTAGATGTGATTCCTGGTGCAGATGGATTAAAAACAGGTTACATTGATGAATCAGGATTTAATCTTTCACTAACAGTTTTACGGAACGGAACAAGATTAATTTCTGTTACAATGGGTGGTCCCGGAAACGGAAGCATTGAAGGAAATAAATTCCGCACAGAAGATAGTCTTGCGATAATGAATTGGGGCTTTGCTCTTTTTAGAAGCGAAAGAATTTTAGATTGTTACAAAACGAATACAAAAGCCCCAGGTGGAACAGAAAAATCCTTTATCCTTACAGAATCAATTTTGGATAATCACTTTATAACTGTTCCAAATTTAAAAGATGCAAATGGAAAATTTTTGCCTTTAACTCGTAACATCACTGTAGATGAAAAAATTGAAGCTCCAATCACTTTAGGCAAACAATACGGCAAAATAGATTATTTCATGGGAGATTATTTACTTCAGACAGTTCCCTTGGTTGCAGATAGAACAATTTCAGAAGGAAATATTTTTGTAAAACTCTACGGAAAAATTTACAATTTATTCTAAATTGAACAACTCTGAAACCGTAACAATTTCATAACCTTCAGAAAGAATTGCACTGATAAGAACATCAAGTTTATCGTAAAGGTAATCTCCGCGAGTTCCAGAAGCAATTCCAACTGAAATTGGAATGATAGCACCTGGTTCCAGATTTTCCATCAAGTAATCAATAATTTGAGATGTACTCATATACTGAATTTCATCTTCTAAAGATTTTTCGTAAGTTATATAATCCTCAGGAGCAAGACCTTTATCAATCCAGATGTATCCAGATTTTTCGCCAGCTTTTAATATTGAATCTGTTAGATAATAACTTGGCATGTGCCAAACTAAAGAAAGTTCACTTCCTGTAAGTTCGTAAAAATCATCTTCGTTTCTTGCAAGTCCACGACGAATAAAATTTTCTGTAAACTTATATGCATCCTCTTCTAAAGAGTATGGAGAAAAAAACATTGAACCACATTGATGACCAGATTTAATTATTTCATTCACTCCAGTTGGAAATCTTCTAACAAATTCACCATTTATGAAGAATGTTGATTTAATTCCATATCGATTAAGAGATGCAAGTATCGGAGTTAGTCCGTCAGCATTATCTAAAGCATCAAAAGTTAAAGCCACTTTTGGTTTGTTGTAAGCAGAAATTTCGGTACATTGTTCAAACAAAGGAATGTTGTAACTTTCAGCATTAAGTTCTCTTCCGTATAATGTATTTTCAAAAGCATCATTTGAACTATGGTCTATAAAAACACGCCACTTTGAATTTCTAGTTGATTGTAATCTAAAAGTATTATTACTAGCCTTCTTCCAAATACCAGAATTAAAATCGTATTCAAAAACACCATTTGAGTTAGAAGCTAAAACTGTATTAGACTCTCCGTTCCAACCAAATTTTTTTGCTTGTGACAAAAATAAAATATTTGAATTATTTGAAACGCAATTCCAAGTTCTAACAGTTTCTTTTCCTCCCAACAAAAGAGAAGAATTGTTTATCCAAGAATATGAAGAAATTTCTTCTTCATTAAAAACATATTTTGAAGTCCAAGTTGATAAATCATAAATATTAAATGTTTTTTCTTGTATAAAAGAAATATATTTTTTATCAGAAGAAAGTTTCACATCTCTTGCTAGAACAGATATTGGTAATGATTCAAAATAAGCTTGTTTTCCTTCGTTATCGCGAATCAATTTGTATACATAACTTTCGGATTTTCCATCACGCAACATTTCAAGCCAAACAATGGGATACTGAATAACATTTCCAGATTTTGCATTTGCCCAAAAAACATTAAAATTCAATGCTGTTCCAGGAACAGTTACAAAAGGATATGAAAACAAAGTAGTTACAAAATTAAAATCTGTGCCAGAAAGTTCCATGTACCAAAGGGTGCGATTATCTTGTAATAAAACAATGGATTTTCCATCAACACTTGTCCAGAATTTGTCATCTGAAGGAACAAAAGGAGAAGGAAGTCTTCCTACGATTTTTCCTGTACCAATTAAATCTGAATATAAGGCTCTTGTGTAAAGTTCAGTTGAAGCAATTAAATAAACTAAGTCATGATTTATATACATTAAAAGATTTTCATCTGCCCAATAAACATTGTTTATAGAACCAGGTCCTATACTTCGATATTTTTCTGGAAGTTGTTTTGAATAATTTGATTCTTTAAAATTATAAAAATATAAATGTCCCTTATTTTCATAAATCGCAATCGAAGAATCTGAATTCCATTTTACAGGTACAAAATCGTATCCGTATTCAATATCATTTGCAACTACAAAAATTGAACTTGTTTCTACAGATTTTAAAACAAGTTTTCCTTTTGCAGATGATGTTTGTTCTATGTAGAAAATATATTTTCCATTTGGACTAACTGACAAAGGTGCAATTCTATTATGAAACACAGGAATAAATGCTGTAGATGAAGATTCTATTTCCTTGGCACGTTTTACCCAAGTTAAAGAACCTTGATTAACATCATATTGTGCAGTTCCATAGCGATTTCTAAACTGGAAAATACTTGCATCTTTCAAAATTTCAATTTTTTCTGGATAACAAGTTAAAAGTTTTGGATTATTTTTTTCAGTATTTATTGAAGACTGATTTATTTTTTCATCCAAAGACATATAGAACAAAGTTTCATAGTCTGATTCAACTATCGGAGTATGCTCAACTGAAAAAAGTAAATTATTATGGTTATTTAAATCAAAATTTACAAATTTTACCTGTGCAAAAATATTTGAAACAACAAAAATATAGAATAATAAAACAATGTTCTTATATTTCATAGTAATTTATTCCTTAAAATAAACTTATTTTATCAATTCCTGTGGATTTACAAGTTTTCCGTTCTTGTAAACTGTAAAATGAAGATGTGGTCCTGTTGAATAACCTGTACTTCCTACAAGTCCCAATTTTTGACCTTGTTCAATTCTCTGCCCAACTTTACAAGTTGCAGTATGTAAGTGTGCATACAATGACTGATATCCATTTATGGGACTGATAATTACATAATTACCATACACCTGATTGTAAGAAACTGCAACAACTTTTCCATCAAGAGCGGCTTTTACAGGTGTTCCTGTAGGAGCAGCCATATCCATACCTGTATGAAATTTCTTTACACCGGTAAAAGGATCTGCTCTATTTCCATAAGGTGATGAAAGTCTCCACTTTGCTGTAATTGGGCACTTAAAAAGTTCTCCCAAAGCCATTTTCAAAGAATTTGTATCAAGTCTTGCACCTGGAATAAAAATATTTTGCCCAATTTGCAATTTATCGCTTGATAAATCATTTACATCAAGCAAAGTTGCAACAGTAACACCATACTTTGATGCAATCCCTGCTAAGTTTTCATTTTTCTTTACAGAATGAACAATTCCATCTGTTGAAGGAATTTTGATAACTTCTCCAGCCTGAAGTTTCTTTGCATTAGAAATATTATTAACAGCAATCAATGTTGAAATATTTGACAAACCAAATTTTTTAGAAATTCGTGTAATATTTTCACCTGGTTTTACTGTATATTTTTGAAATTCAACAGGTTTCAATGCAAAAGCAAGAGAAGAATTTGAAAGAGAAATATTTCCTGAATCATCCACATGTTCAGATTTATCTGCAAAAACAAAATCATACATTGCTTTATTTAATAAAACTGATTCTGTTTCTGAAATAACATCCATTTCTAGAGGTTTTATACTAAACTGTATATTTGCCATAAAATATGGAACAAAAAGAGCCAAAACATATAAAACAGAAATCATAAGAAAAACATATTTTACTTTTGAAATAACACATGATAATGCATCTATAAAATTTTTTGAATTAATAGAAAAAGATGCTAAAGGATTTGCTATAGATGTAGCAACAGAATTTGTTCCTACCAAAACAGGTTTGTAATTGTTACGTTTTACTCTATGGGGACGCTGAGATTTTAACAACGAATCTAAAGTAATTCTACTTGCTTGAGAATTTGAAATATTTGAATCTACATAACTGAATATCTGCATACTATAACTATCGACAAATTTTTTTATAGATATTAGAATAAAATCATATGAAAAAACAAAAAAAAACAATTTCTATACCAATAATATTTTGTTTGACTTTTCTCTTAGCAATTTTTGTAAAATTATTTATTTTGGACATTGTTGTAGTATCTGGAACATCTATGACACCAACAATAAAAGATGGACAAATTATATTTATTAATAAATTAGCATACGGAATTGTAAAACCATTTTCTTCTTCTTTTTTTATTCAATGGGAAACACCAAAACAAAATGATATTGTAATTTATTTATATAATGATAAAATGGTTGTAAAACGATGTGTTGCAACAGAATTAACACCTCTGGAATATTCTAATAATTCCGAGTATAGTGTAAAAGTGAATGAGAAACTCATTCCTTTAACAGAGCAACAATTTCATAGAATAAAAAATAGTGATAGAGTTCCTCAGGGAATGATTTTTGCAGTTGGAGATAATTATTTAGAATCAGTAGATTCTAGAAATTATGGATTTGTTTCTGTTAATAACATTATAGGAAAGGTATTATGCAAGTAAGCAGTTTTTATAGCAAAGGTCGAATATAGCTATTCTGTAGTACAGCTTGGAAGCAAGGAAGAAAAAAGCGAGAGTGAAGAAGGCGCTGAGACCGAAGAGGATACAGATATATATATTAACGGTGAATTTACTCAAAACGGATTTACAAATAATCTTTCCCATAAGAGAGGCGTTTTAGCCGCTATGCGTACAAACAGCTACGAAACAGCGATGAACTATTTGTTTATGTGTCAGGCTGATTCTACAGATCTGGACGGTAACTATACAACATTTGGCTATATCGTTCACGGAATAGAGCATCTTGATGTACTTGCAGGTGTTGAAATTGATGAAGAGGGGAAGCCGAAAACCGATGTTGTTCTTACATCGGTAAGCTTTGTAAAGGAAAATACATAATAAAAAGCAGGGGGACTGCGTCATTTAGCGCAGAACAAAAACACACGAAATAAAATTAAATAA
>CALBXN010000240.1 GCA_937890485.1 uncultured Treponema sp. | reverse complement strand
TACTTTACGGTATTATAAGAGGATTATTATTAATATATGCAATACTTGCAATTGTATTCTTAGTAGTATCAATATCTGGCAATAGTAATATTCTACAAACAATAGAAAGTTCTGTGCTTACGGAATTTATGTATGAGAGCAATATATTGTTAAATATAATATTTTAAAAATAACATTTTATAGGTTGATATTTAATTCGTTTTTTGCTATACTAGATAAGAATTATTAGAATATTAGGAGTGAATACAATTGGAAAAACAAGAGAAAAAGCAAGTAAAGAAGAAAAAAAAGTTTAGAGTATTGAAAATTTTCTTAGCAATAATATTAATTTTATTATTTACTATATCACTTACTTTTGTTTTTACTTCGTGTAAAAAAGATGAAAGTAAAGATGATCCAAAAAATGAAACTGAAAAAGTTGTTCCAATGATAAAAGAAGTTGTAGTTGTACTTGTATTTATCAATGAAGAAATTTGTGTCATTAAAGTTGTTTCGCCTAAAAGAGAAATGTTTGCTCTTCCCATAATTCTGATGTTTATTGAATATAGAGCAATCATTGTAAGAATTCCAGCTAAAATTCCAGGGATTTTTAATTTTGTATTTAGTAATCCTGTTACTATTCCTGAAATTCCTCCTGCAATAAAGGAAATAAAAAGTGCTACTAAAGGATTACAATCCAAAACGATGAGGGCTGCGTTTACAGCTCCTCCTAAAGCAAAACTTCCGTCTACAGTTAAGTCTGCAAAATCTAGTACCTTGTATGTAATATATAGTCCTAAACACATGATTCCCCAAAGAACACCTTGGGAAACCGCTCCGTACATCGCTAGTAAAATATTCATTTGCTCTCCTATAAAAAGTCAACGAGAAAAATACAAAAAAACCGTATGAATAAGGTTAGATGTATCTCATCCATACGGTTATTGTTTATAATTCTCTATTAAAGATTATCTGGAATTGTTATTCCTAGTTTTTGAGCCATATCTTCGTTTACTGTTAAAGTACAAGTTTCAAGATATTCAATAGGCATTGTTGCAGGTTCTGCTTCTCCATTTAGGATTTTAACTGCTTGTTTTGCAGTTTGTTTTCCAAGTTCGTAGTAGTTAATTCCATAAGTTGCAAGACCACCAGCCATTGTCATTCCTTCTTCACCACAAATTACAGGTAATTTTGCAGGAATTGTAACCATAGCTACTGTTGCCATACTTGAAGCAATCATATTATCTGTAGGTGCGTAAATTGCATCAACTTTTCCAACAAGATTTTGTGTTACTTGTTGAACTTCATTTGTATTTGAAACAGTTGCATCTACATACTCAATTCCTAATTCATCACAAACTTTTTTTGCAATATCAATTTGGAAGTATGAGTTTTGTTCGCTTGAGCAATACAAAAATCCGATTTTCTTTACATCAGGAACAAGTTTTTTAATCAAGTTGATTTGAGCTTCTACTGGTGTTAAATCTGATGTTCCAGAAACATTTGTACCAGGAACTTCATTTGATTTTACCAATTTTGCTGATGCTGGATCAGTTACTGCTGTAACTAGAACAGGAATATCCTTTGTTAAATTTGCAACTGCTTGTGCAGCAGGAGTTGCAATTGCAAGAATCAAATCGTCTTTATCGTTTATTAATTTTTGAGCGATTGTTTGACAATTTGCTTGTTCACCTTGTGCGTTTTGGTAATCAATTTTGATGTTTTTACCATCTTCAAAACCTGCTTCTGCAAGTCCGTCAACAAAACCACGATATGAAGCATCTAATGCATCGTGTTCCACAAGTTGTAAGATTCCGATTTTTTTCACGTTTTTGTTTTCAGCATCTTTTTTTGTGCAACCACTAAATAAAAATACTACACAAAGAAGAGCAAAGACAGAAAACATGAAAACCTTTGAGTTTTTCATATTTTACTCCTAGAGAAAAAATTTTTATTGTCAAGTTACAATTTTTTAACGCCGTCTATTAGAATATTCCAAATACAATTTATTAGCAATATATTTTTTAAACTTTTATTGTTTTTTTTTATTAATTCTCTTATAATTTTTTTTGTGATGAATTTTAATAAAAGATTTTTTTCCTTTGTTTTAGTTTTATTTGTTAGTACTTCATTTATTTCGGCCTTATCTTCTAAACCCTTTGCTTTAAATATTGCATTAGGTTCTTCAGCTATTGTTTACGGAGATGAGCAAATCAAAGAATATAAAACTGTGCTTTTTGCTGAAAATACAAGTCGTTTTATTTTAAATACGGAAGTTTCAACTCATCTTTTTTTAGATGATTATATATCTTTGAATATTGGTTCAATTTTAGGTTTTGATTGGTTCAAAAACACAAATGCAAATTTATTTTTATTAAAATACGATATTTTTGCAGGAATTAGAATTTATCCATTTTTAAATGGATTTAATTTTGGAATTGACTATATTTGTGGCGGTTTATCAAATTTTTTAAAAGTTTATTCTACTTCAGATGAAAATATAAAATCTGCAACAGTTGTTTCTGATTGGAGCAATGGTTTTAGACTTCTTGCTGAATACATCTTTGTTGTGGAATCTTCAAAATATAGCCCCGCAATAGGTTGTTATTGGCAAAATATGCCAAGGAACAACGGCTACGATAATAGTTTTTCAGTTTATGCAAAACTTGCTATTAGATAAAATTTGCTAAAACAAATCTGCAATTCGTTTTAAGCCTTTTAGGGTTAATTGTTTATCTACAAATTCAAACACATCTGTAATTGGTTTTAGAACACTATTTAATCCACCTGTAGCAATTACTTTTATGTCTTCATATTTGAGATTACATTTTTTTGATAAATCTGTTTTTATTTTATCGATGAGAGATTCTACTAATCCTTTATAACCTAAAATAATTCCTGCTTGAATCGAATGAATTGTGTTTGTTCCAAGGGAATTTTCTGGGGCTTCCAAAGGAACAGAAGGCAACTGGGCTGTATTTGTAAACAAAGAATTTACAGCAGTTTTAATTCCTGGTGCAATTGCAACACCTTGAATATTTCCTTTGTCATCAATAGCTGTAAAAGTTAAAGCTGTTCCAAAATCTGCGATGATGCAAGGTTTTTTGTATTCCACAAAGGCTTGAACTGAATTTGCCACCAAGTCTGTACCAATTTCGTGAAGTGCGGATTTAGGAATTGTTACAGGAAGTTTATCATAAATGCTTGGTCCCAAAATGATAGGTTTTCTTCCGATGATATTTTCCATCAAACGAATAAAAGGTCCAATCAATAAAGGAACTACAGAACTTAAAACTCCTGATTTTATGTAAGATTGTGAAATTCCGTTATCTCTAAAAAAAGAAAGAATTATTGAACTGTATTCATCTGCTGTTCTATTTGGATCTGAGTGAATTCTCCATTCATGGGTAATTTCATCTTCATGAAAAAGAGCAACAACAATATTTGTATTTCCAATATCGATAGCTAAAAGCACAAAATCCTTCCTTTCCTTAAATTAAAGGTATTGTTTAATCTGGATAAAAGTAATTGTATTTTTATCTCATATTTTGTAGTATATCAGATATGGAAACTTTGATACAACCCAAAATTTTAAAAGGTTTTAGAGATTTTTTACCTGAATCAGAAATTCAACGTTCTTTGTTGATTGAAAAACTTACAAAAACTTTTCGTTCTTATGGATTCGTTCCAATTGATACACCTGTACTAGAATATTCAGAAATTTTGCTTAGAAAAAGTAATGGTGAAACTGAAAAACAAGTTTTTAGATTTGAAGATAATGGAAAACGTGATGTTGCAATGCGTTTTGATTTAACAGTTCCTTTTGCTCGTTTTGTTGCAGAACATAAAGATGAATTGTATTTTCCCTTTAAGCGATATCACATTGCAAAAGTTTGGCGAGGTGAAAAACCACAAGCAGGCCGTTATCGAGAATTTTATCAGTGCGATTTTGATATGGTTGGTTCTGATAGTGCTTCAAGTGATTTTGAAATTCTTTCTTTAATGAAAAGTGCTTTAAGTGAAATTGGTGTTGATAACATAACAATAAAAGTAAATCATCGTGGAATTTTTAATGCTTTCCTTGAAAAATTAGGTTTATCAGAAAAATCAGAAGATGTTTTACGCATCGTTGATAAACTTGCAAAAATCGGTGAAGAGCAAGTTACATTACAATTAAATGAAATTACTCAAGATGAAAATAAATCTAAAGAAATCTTAACTTTTATTGCAGGAAAAGATGATTTTGATTCAACTTTGGAATTGATTGGTTCTATGGCTGGTGAAAAAGCAAATCCTTTTGTAGAAAGAATGAAGGATATTCGCCAAATGATGAAAGCCAGTGGAATTGATTCTACTTATGTTTTAGATCCTTCAATTACTCGTGGTTTAGATTATTATACAGGCGTTGTTTACGAAACTTTCTTAAATGATTTACCTTCAATTGGTTCTGTTTGTTCTGGTGGAAGATACGATAACTTAGCTGGTTTGTACATGAAAGAAAAAATCAGTGGTGTTGGTTCTTCTATCGGATTAGATAGATTAATTGCAGGTCTTGAACAGTTAGGAATAATTTCTAAAAAAGGAAGTTTTGTAGATTTAGAAATTTTCTGTATGGATTCTTCTCTTGCTGTTGAATATCAAGGTCTTGCTCAAAAACTAAGAAATGCAGGAATCTCTTGTGAAGTTTTTCCAGATGCCAAAAAGATTGGTCAGCAGTACAATGTTACGGATAAAAAAGGTATCAAATGGGGAATTTTGATGAACGCAGAAAACGCAAAACAAGGAGTTTTTGTTCTAAAAAATCTTGAAACAAGAGAGCAGTTTGAAAATTGTACTGTAGAACAAGCTGTAAAAATTATTTGTTGTCAATAATCTTTTTTGCAGCGTTTTGTGCTTGAAATTGATTATTGTAAATATAAATACTTGATTCTTCAATCCAACCATCTGGTAATTTGTACCAGATGGTTTTTTCTTTTAAATTTTCTGATACTTCAATTTTTTTACCAGAGATTTTGTGAATATCACCTCGTCTGCCATGAGAAATAATATTTGCTGAACTTGTAGGCATTTCTTTGTAAGCGATGTAAGGAGATGAAATAACTGCCCATTTTTCTCCAAGTGATATCTGAGGTATTTGTTCAAAACTTATATTTGAAATTTTATTTTTTGTACAAGAATTAAAACTAAAAATCATAAAGAATATAAAAAAAGATAGTAAAATTTTAGGCTTCATATTTTATAACCCATAAAATTTTCTTATTTGTGTAAGTAGAAGTAAATCCGAATCAACAAATTCTAATTCGTTAATTTTATCAAAAGTAATCCAGTTTACATCCGTATGTTCACTGAGAATCCATGAAACATTATCTATATCTTTAATTTTAACTTCGTAAGCAAATAAGTTAACAGTTTCATCTTTGTGTTTAAATTCAGCAGTTGCGATACATCCTCCAACATCAATGTCAATCATAAACTCTTCTTCAAATTCTCTTAAAAGAGCTTCTTGATGACTTTCTCCATTTTCAACTTTTCCACCTGGAAATTCCCAGCGATTTCCCATTTGTCCTTGTGGTAATCTTTTCCCAATAAAAACAAGGTTGTCAACAACTATAATTCCTGCTACAGATTCTTTTCCCATTTATATCTCCCAAAAATTAAAGAATTATAACTCTAGGGAATAAAAAGTGCAAAAGAGCTGAGAGTATACAAAGTATACCGATGTATTTCTTATTTGTAACAAAAACTGATTCTAATTTTGGATTAAGTTTTGTTTCTGATGGTGAATTGTTTAAATAATAATCTATAAGAAGTGCAATTCCACCTAAAATTCCCACAATAGCAGGAAGTAAATCTCCCATAATTAGAATAGAACCTGGAAATGAAGTTAACAATTTTATCAATGCAGTAAAACAACATAAAATCCCAATTATTAATTTAAAAGTTTTATTTGTGAAAAATTCTGGAACATTCTTTAGTGAATCTTGTGCCTTATCAGAATAACTATTAAAAATAAGAGTTAATCCTGTAAGACTGTTTAATAATATTGATAAAAAATAAAATTGTAACATAAGTTTTCCTTGAAAAAAAATTAATTTTGAGTTACAGAAGTTGAAAGTAATATAGTTTCTTTAGTATCGGTATTTGTTACTTCAACCTCTACTGATATTATATCATAATCTGTAAAAATTGTCCTAATAAATTCTTCTTTTTGTGTAATAAGAGATTCAACCTTTTGCTGATTTATAAGTTGTTTTTCATTATCAAAGCCAGAAATTGTAATCTCCAAAGGAAGATTTATTTGCTCTGTTTCTTGAGTTTCTGTTTTTATGCTTATAAAAATTTTTTCTTCAAAAGAAAAGGCTGATAATGTAAAATTTGTATTTTGCAAAGAACTTTCATTTGCTTTTGGACCAAAAAATATTAAAGAGACAACTAAGGCAAGAACTAAAATCAATGCCATAAAAGTAAATCGTGAAGATTTTGTGTGAACTAAAGCTTTAAAAAATCCTTTAGGTGGAGTAGGACCTTCTCCTGCATAATATTTTTTTACGGTGTCAGGAGCATTTTTTAATCGTTCTTCACGGCTGTATCTAAAATTTAGTTCATTTTCAGAAGGATTATCTGTATAAATATCGTCTTGCATAAATTTTCTCTAAAATTGCTTCCCTGATTATTTACTATAAATTGATTCAATAAGAGTATCTGTTCGCCACCAAACAACAGATGCGTTTTCATTTGTTGCAAGAAGTGATGAAATAATTCCGTTGTCTGACAAAGTAAAATTCTGGTAAACAGTTTTATCTCTGTTATAGTTGATATGTCGTTTTATAATTCTTTGCCCATTAGGTTGAATCATTTGAATTACATAACCTGTGTTATCTGGTATCATAAAAAAGAACCAACCTGATTCAGTTACACCTAAGAAATCAAATGCTGTATTATAAGTTAATTTACTAAAACCATCTGTTACAACATCTTCGTAAGGTGGAATAACTAAGGATTCTTCAAATTGTCCATTTTCTACATTGAGAGGATGTAGTAAGGTTTGGTAATATTCAATTCCTGATTGTACATTTGATTCTGTGTCAATTACAGTTTTGTGATAATCAGTTTTTATGTAAAGTTTTTGTTTTGTAGAATCTGGAATTATTTTATCAATCGTTACAAAATATTCGGTTGAATCCATGTCGTATTCATCTTTTACAAGAGGAATTGATTCAGTTTTTATAGGAATTGTGTATTTCAAAAATCCAACGGAATTAAACCAATGAACTGAGTATCCTTCATTTGTAATGCAAGTAACAATTAGTTCATTATTTTTTGTGACAAAAATATCTTTAATAAAAGGGAAAGGTGTTCCTCCAGGTCCTTCTTGACCAATATAGTCGATGAATTTTCCGTCATTTGTAAATCGTAAAACAACTTCTTTAAGAATTGTTTTTGTTTGTAAATCTTGTTCTTGTCGTTCTTGTGAAATTTGGTCTACTACAAAAATATTTTTTTCTGAATTTGCAGAAATATTTGATATTTGATTAAAAAGATGTTTTTGTGCTGTTTGTGTTATTGTGTTTTGTGAAAATTCTTCTGTTGTTGCAGTTGAGGAACCTTTTGTATTTTTTATATTTCGAACAAATGATGGTTCTGGATTTGTTTCTGGATTGTAAATTATTCCAAGTAAATCTCCATAGGAAGTCATTTCCATAATTTTTTTTGCATTATCATCTGCAATAAAGAAAAATCCATCTTTCATGAAAATTTTAGTATTTATATTTCCAAGATTTGCTAGATTAAAAAGTTGAAGTTCGTTTTCGTATTTTCCATATTTCAGAGTAAAAAGTTTTTCTTCTTTCAAGGTTGTTATAGTTTGATTTCTTGAACATGAAAAATTTTGAAAAATAAATAATAAAGTTATCGAAAAAAGTATAAAGTTAAAAAAATGTTTCATATATTAGAGAATAAAGTTGTTAAGAATAGTTGTCAATACGTGAAAAAGATAGTAAATTTAATTTATGTTAGATTCAATTTTGACCTTTTTATTCGGCTCAAAAAGAGACCGAGATGTAAAACAGTTGTTACCTGTTGTAGAAAAAATCAATCAAAAAGAAGATTGGGCAAAGTCTTTAAAACCTGAAGATTTTC
>CALBXN010000239.1 GCA_937890485.1 uncultured Treponema sp. | reverse complement strand
AGGTTTAAATGGAAAGATAACTATAGAAGATTATTCACAAGAATATGATCAATACTTTCCAGACAATCAAGAGGTTCAAGAACCTGGTCGTTACAAATATAGCGAAAGTAAAACCTTAAATGTCATTATGAAAATTAATTCAGGTAAGGTTACTTTAATAGATGTTTTACTTCACGATCACGATCAGCTAGAAGAAGATCCTACTGATTCTACTAATATGTTATATGATTTAGAAAAAACTGAAAGCAATGTAAACGAAACACCAAAAGATATTTTCAGTATGATTGTTGGTGAAAATCCAGATGAAGAAATTTTACATGATGTAATTTTGGAAGAAGCAGAACCTAAACTTCCTGAATATGATAAAGTTGCAGATATGAAAATTGTTCTCGAACAACCAGAATTGGAACCTGTAACAAATATTTCAGAAGTTGTAATTCCAGAAAATGAAGATTCAAAGGTTTTATCTTCAGTTTTGGGAAAAGAATATACAGAAGCAGATGAGTTTAAAAATACTGTTTCAAGTTTTAATGATTTACCAAAAGTAAAACAGGTAAAGAGCAAAACTTATTATATTCAAATTGCAACAGTATCAAAAAAAGAAAATGTTGCAAAAATGGTAGAAGTACATGGACAAAAATATCCAGTATATGTTCTACAAAATTCATCAAATAATATGTATCAAGTTTTAATTGGTCCATTAAATGATGATGAATACGCTCTTGTTCTAGCAAGATTTAAGCAAACTTACAAGGATGCTTTTTTAAGAGTGTTAAAATAAGACACATAATATGACAGATAAAATATGACAAAGTATTTTGTTAAATTATAACTCTTACTTTGTCATATTTTTGTCATAATTAAATTTATAATTTAATTAGTTTGTCATATATTGTCATATTTTATCTCAATTTACTGTCAATTTAATGTCATATTTTTTTTAATTTTCCTCATAAAAATAATTAATATTCTCTTAATATTATTTTTAAACTTCCGATAATTTAAATGCTGGTGGGCAAATAAATTTTTTAGGGGGAAATAATGGTACGAGGTTGGTATATTGGTGCTAGTGGAATGAATGCACAACAATACCGTTTAGATGCAATTTCAAATAACTTAGCCAATGTTGACACTACTGGTTACAAAAAAGATGTTGCCATAAGTAAATCATTTCCAGAATTATTACTTAGAAGAATGCGTGATGATGGTGAATATGAAACTCCATTTGGTTCTGCGGATGTTGCACCAATTATCGGAAAAATTGGTTTAGGTGTAGAAACAAATGAACTATATACAATTTTTGAACAAGGTTCATTTAAAGAAACAGGAAATCAAACTGATTTTGCATTAGGTGGTGAAGGTTTCTTTGCAGTGATGACTCCACATGGTGAACGCTATACTCGTAACGGAAATTTTATCATCGGTAAAGAAGGATATCTTGAAACAAAAGAAGGATATCAATTAATGGGTGAACATGGACCTATCCAAATTGGTGATAACAAATTTACAATCAACGAAGATGGTATTCTTTTTACAAGCGAAAATATGCAAGAAATTGATAGAATTAAAGTTGTAAGATTTGATAACGAAAGATATATCAATAAGCAAGGTTCAAGTTTATATAGTGCAACTGATATTTCTGGTCCTGCATTTATAGCAGAAGGCAAACAACGTCCAACAATAATTCAAAATTATGTTGAATCTTCTAATGTAAATGTTGTAAATGAAATGGTTCAAATGATTGAAGTAAATCGTGCATACGAAGCAAATCAAAAAACTATTCAAACACAAGATACAATGACAAGTACTTTGTGGTCAAAAACTGCAATGTTGAGATAGTAGGGTAATCTAAAGGAGTAAATTTATGGTACGAAGTTTATGGACAGCTGCAACCGGAATGAATGGTCAACAAGCAAATATCGATACAATTTCAAACAACCTTTCAAATGTAAATACAACTGGATATAAAAAACAACGAGTTGAATTTGAAGATTTACTTTACCAAACAATTAAAACAGCAGGAACTCCTGCAACAGAAGATACAGTAACTCCTCTTGGAGTTCAAATGGGAAGTGGTGTAAAAGTTGCTGCAACTCAAAGAATGTTTGCACAAGGTAATCTACAAAACACAGAAGTTTCTACAGATTTAGCAATTGTTGGTGAAGGTTTTTTTAGAGTTCAACAGTATGACGGAAGTTATGCTTACACTCGTGATGGTTCTTTTAAAGTAGATTCAAATGGACAACTTGTTAATTCAAATGGATTAAGAGTTATGCCAGAAATCATTTTGCCAGAAAATTTTGATATTTCAACTTTGTCTATTAGTGATGATGGTCGTGTTAGTGTAAAAGTTGCAGGTGATGATAATCCAATTCAGGTTGGACAAATGGAACTTTATCGCTTTGCAAATCCAGCTGGTCTTGAAGCAAAGGGAGATAATCTTTTTATAACATCAAATGCTTCTGGTGATGCTATTGCAAGCCGTCCTGGTTTTGATGGAACTGGTATTACAAAACATAAATTTTTGGAAATGTCTAATGTTTCTGTTGTAAATGAAATGGTACAAATGATTGTAGCACAAAGAGCTTATGAATTTAGTTCAAAAGCAATCCAAACTAGTGATACAATGCTTTCTGCAGCAGTAAACTTAAAACGATAAAGTAGGGTGATAGATTAATTTTTTAGGGGGATTTTTATGACAGGGATTAACGGATTATCAGGTGGATTAAGTTCAATTACAAATGGATATGCAGCAAGTCAATCTGCAAATCTACAAAATGAAATGAGCAAGTTTCAAAACTTACTTGATACTCTTATGAACAAAGAAGAAAATTCTCCTAATGAAAATTTAGCAAAAACTGAAACTCCTAAAATCGTAGATTCTGGCAGAGTCAATGGTGAATATACAAGTGGCTTTGCTGGAACTTTCAAATCTGAAGCAGATAAAAATTCATTACCTACAGGTTTTGCTGCAAATTCTGCTTCTAATTCATCAAAAAAAGTTGAAATCGATAAAACAAGCAAACTTTACGAAAAATCTCTTGAATTAGAATCTTACTTTGTAAAGATTATGCTTTCTTCTATGAAAAACACAGTTCAAAAATCTGGTCTTATGGGAAACGATAGCCACGCTTCAAAAATGTATGAAGATATGCTTTACGATGAACTTGCTGTAAGCATGACAAAATCAGCAGGTTTTGGTTTGGCAGATCAGATATATATGGAATTAGTATAACTCTTCAAAATCTTACAAAGGGAATTTGCACCAGAACTTGCTTTACTGTAATGTTTATATAAGCAATTCATAAAAAATGCTCTCGACTTAAATTGCCACTAGCTCGCTAGTGCTGCGCTTCGCTTGCAAGGCTTCGCTGTGTCAATTTCAGTCTACGCATTTTTTTATATTTTGTTTATTTAACTTATATTAAAAG
>CALBXN010000238.1 GCA_937890485.1 uncultured Treponema sp. | reverse complement strand
CCTTCAAGAGCAACTTCTTTTTTTACAACAAGATATCCAACTCTTTCATCAAGACCATAATCATCTTTTGAATAAAGACCAAGAACTTCGCAATCAGCAGGAATGATAGAAGGATCTAACAATTCACCATTTGCAGCAAAAGTTCTAGCAGGATTCATTGCATAATATTGAAGGAATGAATTAGTTGCAGCAGTATCAACTAGGCGGAAATTAAGAATTGCACTACCCATAATAATTGAGTTAATACTATCAGCTTCTGCTTCACCTGGAATTTCGATATAAATTCTATCTTCACCT
The DNA here is from genome assembly GCA_937890485.1 of uncultured Treponema sp. Classification (GTDB taxonomy): domain Bacteria; phylum Spirochaetota; class Spirochaetia; order Treponematales; family Treponemataceae; genus RGIG9060. The sequence continues at coordinate 12,142 of CALBXN010000238.1, read as the reverse complement.
TGTTGACGAATAACTGGTTCTGAAAGACCAAATCGGTCAATTCGGCTTGTTAATGTTTCAACAGCCTGAGCCATAGCTTCTTCTTTGAAAAGTTCAGGATTTGCAACATCACCTTGTGTTTCAAGAGCAGCATTCAAATCGGCTTTTACGATAACATTCATACCACCTGACAAGTCAAGACCAAGTTTTACAGAGTTTGTATATCTATTCTTTAATTTAAGAATATCATCACGATATTTTGTTTCTATAGCAGACATCAATTCTGCTTCACTATCAAAACTCAACAATGCATTACGAAGAGTCATTTCTTTAGGAACTTTTTTTCCAGCCTCTTTGTAATTTTTTTTAGCGATTTTTGCAAGATATGCATATTCTTTTGGTAATTCTGCATTTTCGTCTACACGAGCAGCATCTTCAATCATTAATACATCTTCTGATGCTTGAACTCTTGCATAATCCTTAATTTTTTCTAGTGATCCTAAAGCTAATGCTTGATCTTCTTTTGGTGTCAATCCGTACCATGAAATTGATGGCCAAAGGAAAACAAAACATAAAGCGATAACTAAAAGAATCACAAGAAAACGACTTCGTTTACTCATTTTTTTCTCCAAAAAATCCTTTATTTATCTTCTGCTGGTGTTTCTGTAGAAGTTTCTTCTTTTACTTCTTCAGCAGGAGTTTCTGTTTTTTCGCTTGTTTCAACTGCTTTTTTTTCTTTTTTAGCAGGTTTTTCTTCTACTTTATCAGCAATTACTGTTGCAATAGCAGAACGGTTAAATTCGATTTTTGCTCCATCTTCAACTTTTACGATGATTGTGTGTTCTTTTGTTGTAGCAACAACTCCGTGAATACCACCGATTGTAACAACTTTATCACCCTTTTTAAGAGCAGCAATCATTTTTTCTGTTTCTTTTTGTTTTTTATTCTGTGGACGAATTAAAAAGAAATAAAAAATGATAAAAATTAAGGCAAAAGGAACGATTGTCATTAACAAAGATCCTTCACCAGCGGCAGGAGTAGATGCTCCCTGTAGAAGCGCATTATACATACGTTTATCCATCCTTATAAAAATTTAAATAAATGTCGATTTAATAGAATACCATAATAGAAGATAGTAGTCAATAAAACAGACAATACATACAGAAAAATTATACAACTTATTTGTATAAAAAAAACAGGCAGATGATATTGTAACTTTGAAATATTTGTGGGCAAAAATCACAATAGATGCAGAAAAATTGGCGTAGACGAAAAAGAACAAAACGAAGCCTTGCGAACAAAGTGAAGCACCAGCGAGTTTTGGGATTTTTCGGCGAGAGCCAATTTTTCTGGTACAAATTATAATTTTGCAAAATTCTGTAGTACTTTACATAAAATAAACTTCTCAATATAATTCTTATGATAATACAAAGTGTGCGGCCTAATGTCGTACCACAATGTAAATAACTTTGTGATACATTCGAGGAGTTAAATTATGGATAAAAATGAAATTCTTGCACGTGCAAAAGAATACATTAATGAAGAAAAAGACCAACACTTTAGACAAGAAGTAGAAGAACTTATTAAAGCCGAAAATATGGCTGAACTTGAAGACAGATTTTATCAAAATCTTGAATTTGGAACAGGTGGATTAAGAGGAATTATCGGTGGTGGTACAAATCGTATGAACACATGGATGATTAACCATGCCACACAAGGTCTTGCAAACTATTTTATCAAAACTTTCCCTGAAAAAGCAAAAGCAGGAACATTATCAGCAGTTATTGCTTACGATTCAAGACGTTTTTCTGACGTATTTGCAGAAGCAACAGCATTAATTTTTGCTGCAAACGGATTCAAAACTTATCTTTTTACAAGTTTACGCCCTACTCCAGAACTTTCATTTGCAATTCGTACTTTAGGTTGCGATACAGGTGTTGTTGTAACAGCATCCCACAATCCACCTCAGTACAACGGCTACAAAGCATATTGGAACGACGGAGCTCAAGTTATTGAACCACATGATACAGGAATTATTGATGAAGTAAATGCAGTTTCTACTATTAAAACAATATCAAAAGAAGAAGCTCTTGCATCAGGCAAACTCATCATGATTGATAAAGAAGTTGATGAAAAATATTGGGAAATGTGTAAAGCTCAACTTTTTAGACCAGATGTAATTAAAGCAAAAGCATCAGAAGCAAAAATCGTTTACACACCACTTCACGGAACAGGTGCAATGCACGTAGAAAAAGTTCTAAGTGATTTAGGACTTACAGTAATTACTGTTCCAGAACAAAGAATCCCAGACGGAAACTTCCCAACTGTAGAAAAACCTAATCCAGAAGAAGCACCTGCACTAAAAATGGCTGTTGAATTGGCTGAAAAAGAAAAAGCTGATGTTGTTATGGCAACAGACCCTGACGCAGACCGATTCGGTATTGCTGTTCCAGATGCAAATGGAAAATATGTTCTTATCACAGGAAATCAAATGGGAGCATTGCTCACAGATTACATCATTGTTTCAAGAAAAGAACTTGGAAAAATGCCTGCAAATCCAGCAATCGTTCGTTCTATCGTTACCTCTCCTTTTGCAGATAAAATTTGTGCAACAAACGGTGTAAAACTTGTAGAATGTTTAACAGGTTTCAAATGGATTGCAAATGTAATGGCAGGATTTGAAAAAACAAATAGTAATAACTATATCTTCGGTTTTGAAGAAAGCTACGGATATAATGTTGAAACAGATGTTCGCGATAAGGACGGAGTTTCTGCTGCTGCAATGTGTGCAGAAATGACACTTTACTGGAGAACACAAGGAAAATCACTTTTACAAAGACTTGAAGAACTTTACACAACTTATGGATACTTCCAAGATAGTGCAATTTCACAAAACTTCCCAGGAGCATCTGGTGGACAAACAATGAAAAACATCATGACAAAACTCCGCACAGAAGGATTAAAATCTCTTGGAGGAAAAACTGTACTTTCAATTAGAGATGTAGGAGAAAGTGTTGTTTACAATCCAGCAAATCCTGATAAAAAAGAAAAACTTGATTTACCAAAAAGCAATGTAATTCAATTTTTCTTAGATGGAGGAACAGTTGTAAGTGCTCGTCCATCAGGAACAGAACCTAAGATTAAATTCTACATCAACTGTGTAATCGAAAATTCTTCTGACCTTGCAAAAGCAAAAGAAGAAGCAGATAAATTAACAGTTGCTATTGATAAAGAAATCAAAGAAGTTCTTGATTCAGTAAAATAATCAAAAACAAAATGAAAACAATAAAACAAATTCTCCGTCTTTACCAAGGCGGAGAAATTTTTACAGCCTTCGATACAGAAACAACTGGACTTATGAATAAAACTGATAAAATTATTGAAATCGGGGCTGTAAAATTTAATAAAGATGGAATAATTGATAAATTCTCAACCTTGATAAATCCTCAAATGCCCATTCCTTTTTGTGCAACAAAAGTAAATGGAATTACAAATCAAATGGTTGCAAATGAACCAACTTTTGCCCAGATATGTGATGATTTTTTAGATTTTATCAATGGAACAATTTTAGTAGCCCATAACGCAAATTTTGATATTGGTTTTGTCAACGCTGAACTTTTAAGATTAAATAAATCAGAACTAAAAAAGCCGAATATTCCAGCAGTGGATACTTTAAAAAATTCTAGAAAAATTTATCCAGAATTAGGAAAATATAATTTACAATTTTTAGCTAATGAATTTTGTATTTCTGTTGAAAGTGCTCACAGAGCCCTAGATGATGCAAGAGTGTGTATGGAATTGTTCCAACACAACCTTGATCACCTAAAAGAAAAACATCATCTATAAGTATTAAATTCAATCAGTTCTTCTTTTGTTCTTAATTTTTTCAAAGCAGCTTCTTGAATTTGTCTTACTCTTTCTCTTGTTAATCCCAATGCTTTTCCAGTTTCTTCCAAAGTCATCGGTTTATGACCATCTAACCCATAACGAAGTTGAACAATTGCCATTTCCCGTGAAGTCAAAGATAACAAAACTTTATCAAATGTTGTTTTTAATGCAGCAGAAAATACTGCATTTAGAGGATCCTCAAAATTTTCATCACTTATAATGTCAGAAATGTGAGAAGAATTTTCTTCATCAACATTAACATCTAAACTAGATGTTTCTTGATTATAATTTAAAATACTCTCTAATTCTTTCTCTGGCATTCCCAGTTTTTCTGCTAAAACCTCCATTGAAGGTTCTTGTTCCATTGATTGTGTAAGCACCTTTGCTAGAGATAGCGTTTTGTTGATAGTATTTAACATGTGAATTGGAATTCGAATTACACGACTTTTATCTGCAATTCCTTTGATGATAGCCTGTCGTATCCACCAAATTCCGTAGGTAGAAAAACGATATCCTCTTTCTGAATCGAATCGGTTTACAGCTTCAATCAAACCGATATTACCCTCATCAATTAAATCCAGAAGAGGCAAGCCTCTGTGTTGGTACTTTTTGGCAACTGATACGACTAATCGTAAATTTGCCGAAATCATCTGATGTTTGTAATTACAAAGCAACTTCTGCATATCTAAAATTTGTTGTTGAATTTTAGATTTTTCAGAATCCAAAAAGGTGTTTTCTGCTTTTGCAAGTAATTTTGCAATTTCACCTTTACAATTTTTAATTTTTATCCCAAGTTCTTTTTCTTCTTCTGCTGTTAGAAGTTTGTTATAAGAAATTTGCTTGAGATAAACTGACAACGGATCAAGTTCAGATAAACCAATCCTGTTTTCGACTTCTGATGGAGGTTGATTATCATCAGATTTAACACGAAGTCTTCTTTTCATTATTATCTCCTAGGACAAAACTAGATGTCCTAAAATAAAGTTTAATGAACAGTTTTGCAAATTACAATAAAAAACATAAAAAAAAACTAAATTTTTCATACTTTTTTACTAGGTTATGAATATTTTTTTATCGAAATTTTTTACAGATTTCACAGAAATTAGAGAAAATTGATATTACCCACGAGGAGCTTTTGCTGGATCTATTGGATTTCCATTTTTGAAAACCATAAATAACAATTGAGGTTTTGAAGTTCTTGTATCAACGGCAACATTTCCAATTTTTTCATTTAATTTTACAGTGTCACCTTTTTTTACATTCATTTTATCAAGATTTGTGTAAACATACATATATCCGCTTTTTGATTGAACAAAAACAACATTTCCAAAGCCACGATAAAGACCACAGAACATAACTGTTCCCTCGCGAATAATCATAACATCTTCGTTTAATTCTGTAGTAATTGAAACTCCTGAAACTTTTCCTTCAAGATATTGAATTTCTTTTGCTTTTACAGGCCATAAAAGATTTTTACTTGCTGTTTTATTTTTATCATAAGTTCTAGAATCTGTTAATTGAAAATCTTCAATATTTGTAGGAGTTTTAACAACTTCAATAGATTTTGATTCACTTGGAGCCAAAGGAACAATCAAACATTGCCCTACTTTTATTGTATTTGAACCACTCATTTTATTCATAATTGTAAGAGTTTCAACAGAAACACCAAATCGTTTTGCTATTCCGTAAAGAGTATCACCTTTTTTAACAATATATGTATCAGTTTTTTCAACTTTTTGAGAATTTTTTGTTTCTGATGAATTTTTAGTAGGAATTTTTAGATTTTGACCTGTTTTAATAACAGAACTTGTAGAAATATTATTTGCAGAACACAATTCACCTACACTAATCCCATATTTTCGACTTATACTGTAAAGAGTTTCTCCCTTTTGTACTTGATGAGATGCAGTTTGAGAAGTAAAAGAAAGCAAAATAAAAACAGAAAAAATAACTAAAATAAAAAAACGCAAAAAATTTTTCATACCTCATATAATATCGGTATAATATGAATTTTATTTTAGTAAATTATATATCAAATGAATCAAAAAAATCACCGATTGCAAAGCCATTCACAACACAACCAGCAGGATAAATTTTTTTGATATTATTTTTACCTTCTGTAAGATGAACTGATGTAATTCCATGTTTTATAGAACGATCTGCTTCGATAAAAGCAGCAACATGGTCTGCACAACGAACTAGTTTTCCGTCAACAGGATTAAATTCATCTAAATTGTATTTTTCATTTAGCTCTTCAAAAGAAACTTCTTGTACATTCTGATAATTTTTATCACATATTCTATTGTCAAATTCATCACTTGTAAAATAAAGAATTTCATCAACATAGAATTTTTCCATTAAAGGAACAAGTTCTCGTTGTACAATTTCATCTTCAAGTTTCTTCACGATTGCAGGAAGTTCCCTTGTTGCTTGTTTTACTGGCGAAATAATATCTCTTGTTACAGATTCTGGCAAATCATGAAAAAGTGCTGAAAAATAATTATTATATTCGCGTTTTGGACAAAATTTTACAGATTGATTATGACCAAGTAAAAGTGTAAAAATTGCGACAAAAAAACAATGCCCAAGAACACTTGTTTTTGGAACTCGAGGAGTTTGATTCCATCTAGTTTGAAATCGTAATTGTTCTATAATCATTAAAAAATCGTAAGGTTTTTGTTTAGTAATTAAAAGTTGCAAACCTTTTAAATCTAAATAAGGCTGAATGTCTTCATTAATTTCTTTTTCAATTTTTGCTAATCGAGACTTTTCATTAACTACAGAAATCATTTCAAATTCACGCATTGTAGAATATTTATGAGCAGCTCTGTAAACTCTTAAAGTAATTTCAGTTTTAGGTTTATAATTTCCAAGCAAGTAATCTGAAAATTGTTTAAAAAGTTCTTTATCTTCAATAAAATCTTGATATTGAGAAATTACCCATTCATCAAGTTTTTTGTATTCTTCAGGATACTCACTTTTTATCATTCTTTGTACAGGTGCTTTAATATCGCAAAGAGCTATTTTTTTTAATAAACCAAACAAAGAAGCATACATTAACCAATGCCAATCTATTTCATTTCCTGTTTCTTCTTCATATTTTCCGATTATGTATGCAAGAACCATTCTTTCACCAGATTTATCCATTTCAATCATATCAAATGGTCTTACTAAATCGTTCCATCTTTCTATAGAAAAAGCTTCGAATAGTTTTAATACAAGTTTTGTTTGAATCATTATTTACAAATTCCTTTTTTCTGATCATTTTCTAATTTTTCTTTCCAAACAACAACTTTTTTCTTGATTTCTTCAGCTTCTGTCTGTTCTGTTGTTAAAATACAAATTCTACGCAAAGCCAACAAATAATTTATAGCAAGACGCATATCATCAATACGACGAGTTGAAAGTTCGTATCTATCACGATAACCATCAGCAGACTGACGCAAAAGTTTTTTAATAAGCCGAATATAGTAAACTGTGATATCGTAGTCTGGTGAACGTGGATCAAAATAATCTTTCATTGCAGTTTTCATATTTAACATATTTTTTGCAACAGTAGCAAATCTACCTTGTAACTCAATAAAAGCCCACTTCCATTTTGTATTTTCACCATAAGCATCTTTTATCAATCTAATTGCTAAACCTAATTTTCTAATTGTAAAATATCGTTTTTCTAATGGAGTATTTTCTATTTCTGCAACATTTTTTTCGTAATCAGAATATGGAGCATCAATAAAATTTGTAACAATTTCTTCAAGATAAATCACTGATTTATACAAAGCCTTTCTTCCTTCATTCAAGGCATCTGTATTTTTTGTCGCAATTAACTCCACCGAAAGATTATTTATAGCAAGATACAAAGTTGTTATGTACATCATTTCTTCTGCTAAAAGAAATTTTTTATAAGCAACACCAGAAGAATCCTTTGACATTAATTGCAAAAGATTTTTTTCTTTTTCGTAAGATTTTGCAACAGCGTCCTTGTAAGGTTGCATTTTTGTGTTAAATAATTCTCTGCTTTCTGCAACTATCTTTGCCATAAATACCTTCCTTGACAGCAAAATTTACGCAGGTAAACAATTTGAATATCTTTCTAAAAGTTTTCTAGCATGTTCACAAGATGCAGTATCTGCGGAATCACCAGAAAGCATCCTAGCAATTTCTTCAACTCGTTCTTGACCTGAAATAATCCTTGCTGAAGTTTTTGTAGTTGTGTTATCAGAATTTTTTTCAATTCTAATTTGAGTATCGGCATAAACCGCGATACTGGCAAGATGTGTTATACATAAAATTTGTTTTTTTTGCGAAAGTTTTTTAATATGATTACCTACAGATACAGAAACTTCACCACCAATTCCTGTGTCAATTTCATCAAATATCAAAGTATCCACAGAATCAGATTCGGCAAGAATTGATTTCATTGCAAGCATAACCCTAGAAATTTCACCACCAGAAGCGATTTTTGCAAGAGGCTTTAATTCCCCTCCTTTGTTTGCACAAATTAAAAATTCAACATTATCCATTCCACGAGGTCCACATTTTTGCATCAAATCAGAATTTTCTTTTTGTGTGATAGAAACAGCAAACTTACTTCCAGACATTCCTAATTGAGCAAGATTACCTTCAATTTGTTCAGACATTTTACTTGCTGCAATTTTTCTTTTTTCTGAAATTTTTACAGCCCTAGAAAAAACTTCTTTTTCTAAAAGTTTAATCGAATTTATCAATTCTTGTGCATTTTCATTCCAAGAAGAAAGTTCTTCTAATTCTTTTTTTGCATTCTGACCATATTGTATAATTTCGTCAACCGAAGAATTTACAGAAGAACAATATTTTTTCTTTAGTTTGAAAATTAATGCTTGTCTTTCTTGAATTTCTTCTAACCGTTCTGGATCAAAAATCAATGAATCTTTGTAAGATTTTAACTCATCGTTTATATCAGTTAATTCATAAAATGCGTTAGTTATTCGGATTGAAAGTTGTTCTAAATTTTTATCAATTTCACTACTATGCTCTGCCACAGTACGAATTTTTTTCATTCCTTGTAAAATTGAATCATTACTTTGGGAAAAACCTGAAGTCATTAATTCAAGATTTTCATATAATTTTTCGTATTGAGATAAACGACTTTCTTCTGCTTCAAGTTCTACATCTTCACCTGATTTTAATTTTGCATCTTCAATTTCTGAAATTGCAAAAGTTAATAATTCAATTTTTTCGGCTCTTTTGGCATCACTACTATTGAATTTTTCTAAGGTAGCTCTTTTTTCAACTAAAGATTTGTAAATAGTAGAAAATTCAGCAACTTCATCTGTCAAATTTGCGTAAGAGTCTAAATATTTTATGTGTTCACTAACCTTCATCAAAGACTGATGTTCATGTTGTCCGTGAATATCTATAATTTTTGATGTTAATTCTGCAAGTTCAGTTCTTGTAACAGGTGTATCTTGAATCCAAGCTCCAGATTTTCCGTTATCCCTCACAAGACGCCTTAATAAAACTCGGTTATCCTCAGGAGTAATACCATGTTCTTCAAGCCAAGAAACAGCATCTTTACACTTATCATTTATAAAAATTGTTCCACTAACTTTTGCTTCTGTACAACCAGGTCTAATTTGGTCACTTCCACCTTTACCACCAAGTAAAAAAGAAAGAGCCCCTATCAAAATTGATTTTCCAGCTCCAGTTTCACCACTTAAAACTGTGAACCCAGAATTTAAATCCAAAGAAAGAGAATCTATAAGGGCAAAATCTTTAATAGTTATATCTTCAAGCAAGGGGACCTCCAGACCAGTTTAATTTTGAGCGCAAAGCCCCGTAAAAAACATTTGAATCACATCCAATAAGTGTTAAATTTTTATCGGCTTTACGAATTTTTATTATATCATCTTCTTCAACATCAAATGCTACTTGACCATCACAGGTAATGCAAACTTGAGCACCTCGTGAATGCAAAACTTTTACTTCAAGTTCAGACCAAGCAGGTAAAACCAAGGGTCTATTTGATAAGGAAAAAGCACAAATTGTACTTAAAATCAATACATCCATTGCAGGATCCACTATTGGACCTCCCGCTGCAGCAGAATAAGCTGTAGAACCAGTGGAAGTTGCAACAATTACTCCATCGGCTTTAAAATGACCAAGAGAATTGTTATTTGCTGTAACATCTAAAGAAATAATTCTTGCAGCACCGTTACCTGTAACAACAACATCATTCAAAGCATTAGAAGTAAATAAAATTTGATTATTTCTATGTAATTCAGCACATACCAAACTTCGTTCAACTAATTTTGCTTTTCCATCTAAAAAGGATTGCAAATCATCTTTCCATTTATCAACTTGAATACCAGCGATAAATCCAAATTGTCCAAAATTTATTGCAAATACAGGGATATTTAACGGTGCACAAATTCTCGCTGCAAATAAAACAGTACCATCACCACCAAGTGTAATTGCAAAATTATAATGATTTTTTTCTATATTTAGCACATCTTTATTATCATCACAAAATTCAGAATTTGGACCAAAATAAAGAATTTTTTTTGCAATTATTTCATGTTTTTTTAAGAAAGTTTCAATTGAAGAATATAAATTACAAGCTTCCTCATTATATGAATTGATAATCACAAGGCACTCTTTCATAGAAACTTTCCTTTTTACAGCATTTTGAAAATTACGGTAAGGTTGCTAAAACTTTAGCAATTTTAGAAGACTGATTTTTCCCTAATCGTGGATAAAGTGGGAATAAAACACATCTTAAAAGTAAAGATTTTGCATTTTTACAATTTTCTAATTGTTCTTCTCTTAATGCAATAACAGTATTTTCAAAGGCAGGTGAAATATCAATTTCTTTACGAGATGTATATTGTTTTACGTCTTTAAATCCACTTTCCAAAACTACAGGGAATGAATATACCACAGGAACAGCATAATCTCCTTGTTGAGAAAAAGAACGATGTTTTCCTTGCATTAAAGAACGAATATACATTTCATACATTTCTTTTCTGATTTGTTCATTTCTGTTGTGTTCTTTTAATTGAACAAAGGCCAAAGAACAATTTATGTCAGGCAAAATATCTGTAGAAGGTGCAATATCTGTGTGTTTTTTTAGAACAAGCCAATCTCGTCGCTGAGGAGCCATCAAAACAGCTCCTCCTCCAGCAGTTAATATATCTCTTTCTTCAAGACCGAGAATACTAAATACACCAAAAGTACCTGTCTTTTTTTCACCAAGAGTAGCCCCTGCATTTTGAGAAATATCTTCAATAACAGGAATTCCTAATTCTAAAATTGCATTCATATTAGGAATCAATCCCATGGTTTCGTGCAAAATTAAAAGTCTGCCACCATTTTGAATTGCTTCATGCACTGATTCTGGTGAAACAAGAGAAGTTTCTGGTGAAACATCTAATACTAAAGGATTATAGCCTAAATCTTCTATAGCAAGAATTTGCCAACTTGGTGCAAGAGCAGAAATCATAATTGAAGACCCTTTAGGCAAATCTAAAGCCTTCAAAGCATATTTCAAAGCAATACTAGGACTTCTAAAGGCAACAGCACCGTCGACACCAAAATATTCTTTTACTTGTTGAATTAAACGTAAATTACTTTCCCCTGGACCAATTTTTTCTTCTACCATGCAAGTTAAAACTGCATCCATTTCTTTTCTGCGAATTGTAGAACTAAAAGGTTGAATTTTCATTACTAATCTATTCCAATAATTTTCTGTAATTCTTTAGGATTACAAATTTTTCTTGTATCAAGAATAATCAAATATCCATTTTCTTGACGAACAACACCATGAATATATTCTGTACCAATACCACTTAGCATTTGTGGTGGTGGATTCATATCTTTTGAATTAACTTCTACAACCCTAGCAATTTTATCAATTACCAAACCGATTTTGTTTCCGTCAATATTGAGAATTAAAAATCCACCCTCAAATTCCAAATCATCTTCAGATTTTGCTTGAGATTGAATATGAAATCTCTTATGTAAACTGATTATAGGGATAATTTCACCACGAAGATTAAAAATACCTTCCACATAATATGGAGCGTTTGGGATTGGTCTAACATTCTGAATTTTTACAACTTCTTTTACATCCATAATGTCAACACCATATAATTCCTCTCCCAACTGGAAAGTTACCAATTGAAAACGAACTTCAACATCTGCCATATAGCCTCCCAAACATAGAATCAAAATACAATAAGCAACTTATCCATATATAATAACTAGAATACACCGATTATCAAAAAAAAACAATAGA
>CALBXN010000237.1 GCA_937890485.1 uncultured Treponema sp. | reverse complement strand
ATAACATTATCCACAACTTTATATACATAATTGCTATATTCATCTATTATTAGTTCAATATTAATTTTAATAGGTTCTGCAATTATCATAAAAAACCTAGAAAAGAAAAAATAAGATAAAACAAGCAATATTAAAGTGCAATTAGGTTTTCTTTTTATAGACAAATCTAGTTGCATTTTTTTTGAGCAGCCGATTCCCAACCCGCTTTCCAGCCTTCGCCTATTCGGCTCATTCCAAAAAACAGTAAACTGTTTTTTGGAACTACGGGCTTCCAATCGGGGCTAAAGCCTGAGTAAACAAAAAAAATCCAACTTTTTTCTCTAAATCTGCTAATTTTTGAATATTTAAAACAATAATAATATAAACCAAAAAAAAGTTGGAGGAACAATGAAGAAATTTGAAGATTTAACTTTCACTGACCACTACATGTTTGAAAAAGTTTTGAAAAACCCAGAAATTTGTAAAGAACTATTAGAACGTCTCTTGAAAATTCAAATTGAACGCCTTGAATATCCAGAAGTTGAAAAAACTATTAGCCCCTACTACGAAACCAAAGGTGTGCGCCTTGACGTTTATGTTAAAGACAACAACAAAGTCTTTGATATTGAACTTCAAAACTCTACAGACTTAAATCTTGGGCTACGGACCCGCTACTATCAGTCTATGTTAGATACTGATAATTTACTTAAAGGTCAACATTACACAGAACTTCCAGACAGTTACATTGTTTTTATCTGCAAAAATGACCCCTTTGAAAAAGAGCTACCAATTTACACCTTCCAAACAGTTTGTATTGAAAACCCTAACCTTACTATAAAGGACAACGCTATAAAAAAGATTTTTAACGCCAAAGCCTATAACAAAGAAGAAGATGTAGCAATAAAGTCATTTTTGCAGTATATTAATAATAATAAGACTGTTGACGATTTTACCCAACGGCTAGATTCTTTTGTAGAAAAAATAAAACAAGAAGAAGTCAACAGAAAGGAGTATCAAAGTATGAATTTACATGACAGAGACAACTTTCGCCGTGGACTTAAAGAAGGAATTGAACAAGGTATCTCACAAGGAATCCAGCAAGGCATCTCACAAGGTTCTCAACAAGCAAAAATCGAAACTGCTAGGAATTTACTAACAATGTCACTTTCTATTGAAAATATCGCAAAAGCAACAGGTCTTTCTGTAGAAGATATAAACGCATTAACAAAATAGCCCCTTTTTCTATCCGCAATATAAGAACTTTGCAAATTCTAATCAGTGCAGAAAAAAACTGGCTTGAAGAATATATTTGAAAAAAAATTTATTGCAAAAGGCGTAAGCCAAAATTAACACACACCTGCATTGACGAACGAAGTGAGGAACCGCAGGTCGTGGGGGAATTTTGGCTGAGAGCCTTTTGGTATAAATTATTTACCTCAAAAACAATTTACAAGCCAGTTTTTTTTCTGGAACCAATTCAATTATTTGCAAAATTTCTTATAAGTTTCTGCGATGATTCTAATACCTTCTCTTACTTCATCTTCTGGGCGAGAATAATTTATTCGTAAGCATTTATCGTAGTGCTCGTGTTCTGGCGTTCCAAAGAAGAAGTATTCACCGGGAACTGTAATTACACCTTGGTCTTTTAGTTTTACATAAAGTTCTTTTGTAGGAATTTTCAAATCGTTCATTAAAATCCAGTTAAAAATTGCACCTTCACTTTTATGAACTGAATAATTTGTTCCTGCAAAATATTCTTTAAAACAACTTTGTGCAAATAAAGATTTTTGTTGGTAAAATGGTCTAACATAAGATTCTGCTAGAGTTTTCATTTTTCCTGTAGCAAACAAATCTTGAGAAATTACTTGTCCTAAACTTCCAGAAGCCAAAGCCACAATTGAATTTACAGAAGCAAGAGCTTTTATCAATTCAGGTTTTGCCACAACAATTCCTGTTCGTAAGGACGGCAAACCAATTTTAGAAAGACTCATTGAAAGAATTACAGAAGAATCCCAATAAGGTTTTGCGTCCTCTGTAAAAATAATATTTGGAAAAGGCAATCCGTAAGCATTATCCACAAAAAGAGGGATATTATATTTGTAAGCCAAAGCAGAAAGATGTCTAATTTCATCGTTTGTTAAAACATTCCCAGTAGGATTTGTAGGACGGGAAACGCACATTGCCCCTACTTCCCTATGTTTTTCAAGATAAGTTTCTAAGGCATCAAAGTCGATAAAATATTTGAATGTATTATCAGGATAATAAACACACTTTGCAGGAATACCCACAAAAGTATCTTTTTCAATTCCTTGGTCTGCATATCCTACATATTCTGGAACAAGGGGAAACACAACTGTTTTTTTAAGAGGTTCTTTTCCTGGTTGTGAAAAAGTTCCAGAAAACATATTGAACAAAAAGAAAAAAGCAGACTGACTTCCATTTGTAATAGCAATATTTTCAGGACCGATATCCCAGCCGTATTCCCGTTTAAAAAATGCTGACAAAGTTTCTATAAAACTTACACGCCCCTGTGGAGTATCGTATCTTGCAATTGCGTTTTCAAAATCATCAGAACGTGATAAAAGTTTTTCTGTTTCTAAGCGATATGCTTTTTCAACTTCAGGAACTCTAGCAGGATTTCCACCGCCAAGTTGATATGATTTTACTCCTTCAGGTATAGGTTGTCCTAAATCATCCATAAGTTGCTGAATACCTGATTGTTCAGCGAGTTTTTTTCCAAAATCTGACAAATACATGAGAACATATTATACAAAATTTTAGTTTATAACAAGAGAAGTATCTTTTTCTTGGGAATTTTCTTGTTCTAAATTTGCTTCCAAATTTTCATTTTCTAGCAAAGAAGAATTTTTCTTTATCTTAACTTGCAATTTAGAATTACGATATTCAACACTAACAATATCTCCACTTGAACATTCGCCATTAATGATTTTTGTTGCAAGTTCATCTTCAATTTCACGCTGAATAAGACGACGCATTGGACGAGCTCCCATGGAAGGTTCATATCCGTTTTCAATTAGATAATCCCGAGCTTTGTTAGTTAACTGAATTGATAAATGTTGCTCTTCAAGGCGAGTTGCTAACTCAGAAATTTGTATTCCCAAAATTGTAGAAATTTCTGATTTTGATAAGGCACTGAAAACTACAATATCATCAATACGATTTAAAAGTTCTGGACTCATTATTCTTTTCAATTCTGCCATGGCACTTGATTTAATTTCAGAATAATCTAAAATCGCATTTTCATTAGAACTAAAACCTAAGCGGCTTTCATTTGAAATTTGTCGAACACCAGCATTACTTGTCATAATAATTACAGTATTTTTAAAGTTTACAGTATGACCAAGATTATCTTTTAATTCACCTTCTTCTAAAATTTGGAGTAAAAGATTAAATACATCAGGATGTGCTTTTTCAATTTCATCAAGAAGAATTACAGAATAAGGATTTCGTCTTACTTTTTCTGTTAAAACGCCACCTTCTTCGTATCCAACATATCCTGGTGGAGCTCCCACAAGACGACTTGCATTATGTTTTTCCATGTAGTCACTCATATCCACACGAATTAAAGCATCTTCTTTACCAAACAAAAATTTTGCCAAGGTTTTTGCAAGTAAAGTTTTTCCAACACCAGTAGGTCCAAGGAATATGAAAGAACCTGTTGGACGATTAAAAGATGAAACACCTGCTCTTGACCTTCTAATTGCTGATGAAATTAAATTGATAGCTTCATCTTGTCCTACAATAGTTTTATGAAGTTCTTTTTCCATATTGATTAAACGCTGTGATTCATCTTCATCAAGTTGTTCAAGAGGGATTCCAGTCATTGTAGAAATTACATCACAAACATCTTTTTTAGTTACAATGCCTGTGAAGTTTGCAGTTTGAGATTCTGGGTTATTTTTAAATTGTTCAAACTCATCTCTGATTTTATAAAGTTCATCTCTTACACTAGCAGCTTTTTCATAATCCTGAGATTGAACAAGATTATGTTTTTGCTCTGTTAGTTCTTTAATTTTTGTCTCGTAAAAATCATACATAGAAGGTTCTGTATCTGTTTGAATTTTTTTTACAGAACCAGCTTCATCTAAAACATCAATGGCTTTATCTGGCAAAAATCTACCTGTAATGTATCTTTTAGAAATTTTTGCAATAAATTCCATAAGATTATCTTCGTATTTTACACCATGAAATTGTTCGTACTTACTTTTTATTCCTTCGAGAATTTCGATGGTTTCTTTTACAGATGGTTCGTCAACAATAACTGTTTGAAATCGGCGTTCAAGGGCAGAATCTTTTTCAAAATATTTTCTGTATTCATTTAAAGTAGTTGCTCCGATACACTGAAGCTCACCACGAGAAAGAGCTGGCTTTATCATATTTGAAGCATCCATAGAACCTTCTGAACCACCGGCTCCAACAATCGTATGAAGTTCATCAATAAACAAAATAATATTTTTCTGTTCTTTTACTTCTTTCATTATTCGTTTAATTCTTTCTTCAAATTCACCACGAAATTTTGTACCAGCAATTACAAGGGCTAAATCTAAAATTAAAAGTCGTTTTTTTTGCAAAGTTTTTGGAACATCCCCAGAAGCAATTTTAATTGCTAAACCTTCTACAACTGCTGTTTTTCCAACACCAGGTTCTCCAATTAAAACTGGATTATTTTTTGTACGCCTACACAAAATTTGTACAACACGATTTATTTCTTTATCCCTACCGATTACAGGATCAACTTCACCATTTTTTGCCTTTTCTGTAATATCTTTACTAAATTCTTGCAAAATAGAAGCACTTTGGCTGTTTGGTTTACTAGAACCTTTATTTGAATTTGCAAAAACAGAAACACCTTCTGTATTAAAAGGTTTTGAAATTTGTGGCATGGGTCTTGAAGAATTAAGTAAAGAAGCTTCCCTTCTTAAATCATCAATTTTTATATTACAAGATTGTATGTATTCTGCAAAAACAGATTTTTCTTCTTTTGCAGCCGCAATTAACAAATGTTCAGTTCCAACATATTCATTTCTTAAAGTTCTTGATTCAATTGTTGCAGAATCTAATAAGGTTCTTAATCTTCTTGAAGGAGATAAATCGGCAAAAGAAGCAGATTTTTTTTCGGGAGTTAAACTTTGTTCCAAAACAAGTTGCAATTTTAAAATATTTACTTGTAGATTTTTTAAAACATCATACCCAACACCTTCTCCTGATTTTATCAAAGCTAAAATTACATGTTCAGGCAAAAGAGTTGAACTAAAATTTCTACGTCCTTCGTCTTGAGCTAAAACAGTTAAAAGTTTATGAGCGTGTTTTGTTAATCCTTTTATCATTTTCTTAAAATTCCTTTTGCAAAAATTACATAGTAATCTGTAATGTAGTTAAAGTTTCCTGTAAAATCAAAGAACGCAATCTTTCAATTTTTAATTCTTCAGTAGTAACATCTTTTTCGTAGGATAAATCACTTGAACGAATAACATAAGTTAAATGAGCATTTTGAGTTCGATACAATAAAGAGAACAAAAGATTTGTTTCGACACCAGATAGCAATCCTAAATCTAGACCAAATTTGATTTTTGAAATTAAATCAATTCCTTCTCGTCTTTCTATAAAGCGACTGTATTTTACAATTGCTATTGCTTTATAAACTAAATCTCTAACAAATGTCGGTTTATTATCGGCAATATCCATACGAACTTTGCGTTCAAAATCAATTATTTTTTTTCCTAAATAATTAATTTTTTCAAGTTGAAATTCTTCATTTTTTTCAAATGAATTTTCTGAAGAAATTTTATAAATCGCACCAAGAGAAGAACCAACTTCCATCCCTGAGCCATAAAATCCAGTAACAGAAAAACCTTCAGACATAACTTCTTTAAATAATCTTTCTATCATTCCACTATAAGTAATTGCTGGAAGATGAACTAACAAAGAAATTTTCATTCCTGTTCCAACATCCTTAATTGAAGATGTTAGATAACCAAAATCAGCAGAACCTGCAAGTTGTAAATAATTTTGCAGTTTATTATCAATTTCTTTCACAAGATTAATAGAATTTTTTAAATCAAGTCCTGTAACAAAAGATGAAAGTCTTATATGATCGTTACAATTTACATTACAAGAAACTTTTCCATCACCACGCAAAACAAGTCCAGAAGCACTTTGTGAAATTGCATCAGGTTCTATAATACCTCGTTCTGATAAAATTTTTTGACCAAGAGAATCCAAATCAGAAATCAAAATTGATTGATATGTTTCATTTTCATCGATTTTATTAAAAGCATCAAAAACTAAAGACTGAACTCTTTCTCCATCAGAATTTTTAAAATTTTGAGGAAAAGGAAAATCCACCAAATTTCTAGCAAGTCTAATTCGAGTAGAAAGAATTACATCATTATCAGGTCCTGGTACACCATACCAAGCATCAGAAATTGTTGCATTATTTTTCATTCTATTGCCTCTTCAATAGATTGCTTATCTAACATTTTTAATTTATCTCTGTAAACTGCTGCTTTTTCATAATTTTCTTCTTGAATTGCTTTTGCTTCATCATATATACGTTGTTGTTCTTCACGTTGCTGTTGGAGTTGAACGAGTTCTTCTTGATTATTTTGTTGCCCGTCTTGAACTGCTTTAAGATAATTTGTAACACCCCTTGTGCCATTAAGGCGTTCATTTAAATCATCTAATTCCGCTTGTTTAGTATTTTGTTGAGCAGTCCAATTAGCCTCTTCTTGTTCAAATTTTTGTTGTTCTTGTTTCTTCTGTTCTAGCTGTTTAGAAACTTGATCAGTAGTGACAAGATGTGAGGCTAGTTCGTCTAATTGCTGTTGGAGTT
Source organism: uncultured Treponema sp. (assembly GCA_937890485.1). Lineage (GTDB taxonomy): Bacteria > Spirochaetota > Spirochaetia > Treponematales > Treponemataceae > RGIG9060. The sequence continues at coordinate 361 of CALBXN010000237.1, read as the reverse complement.
CATCAACTTTTTTTTGGGCTTCTTCAACTTCTTTTTTGTCATCTTCAATTTGTTCGTTTAAAGATATTAATTTTTCTTTTAAAGTATCTGGAATAGTCTCTGCGGCGAAAGAAGTATCCGTAGGCAAATTATGACTTTCTATTCCAGACAATAAACGATCTCGCATTGCTTTTTTATTGCCCGAATCACCTCGTCCATGTGATTCAAACTCTTGAAAAGCTTTATAATATGACATCCAAGCTTTCTCTACTTCCATTTCAGCATCACGTCGTTTAGATACTGCTAACATAAAATCTGCTGAGCCTATTTCATCAATACTAAACATTTCAGTTGCAGCAGGCATTTTATCATATTCTTCTTG
>CALBXN010000236.1 GCA_937890485.1 uncultured Treponema sp. | reverse complement strand
ATTTTGCTTTGTTTCGATATTGTAATTGAAAGAAAGAGTTCTGTCTTCATCAGCAAATTTTGCAAGCATTTCACTCATTTTATCTTCTTCTTTTTTATCTTTTGCAGAAACTGCCATGGAATAAACTGGTTCTGGATGTCGTAATTTGATAAACGGAAGTGTATTATTATTTGTAGCAAGGGTATCGCTTGTTTTTGCAAGAGGAAGTTTTACTGCAACACCAATATCACCTGCATAGAGAGTTTTAACTTCTTCAAGTTTTTTTCCAATTGAGCGATAAATTTTTCCGATTTTTTCTTTTTTATCGCTTTGAATATTGAAAACTTCTGTATCGCTATTGAGTTTTCCTGTAACGACTTTGATATAAGAAAGTTTTCCTGAGAATTGATCGCTACTAGTTTTTACAACAAGGGCTTTCATGTCTTCATCTGGATTAAATTTTACAGTAACTCGTTCATCTGTATCGCTAACTGCATTTTCCAAACTGAAAGTAGGGTCAGGGGCAATGTCAACGATAAAGTCTAAAACAGATTTTAAACCACTGTTTTTAATTGGATTTCCTGCAAAAATTGGAACGATACGATTGTTTCTAAATGCAATTTGAAGTCCACGAATAATTTCTTCGGTAGTAAGTTCACCTTCATCAATGAATTTTATAAGTAATTCATCATCACCTTCTGCGGCAGCACCTGCTAAAACACCAAGAGCGTCTTTGTAATCATCCTGATATTCGGCAGGTATTTCTGTAGCGTCTTCAATTTTTCCTTCTGCTGGAGTAAAATAAGCCTTTCCTTCAAGAACATTGATGATACCTTTGTAATCGGCACCAGTTCCCATTGGAATTGTAACTGGACAAACTTCTACAGAAAATTTATCGTGAATATCTTTTTTTACAGCGTTAAAATCTGCTCTGTCCTCATCACATCGATTAATAAAAACTACACGAGGCTTATTGCGACGGTCTAACTCTCGCCAAAGTTTGATTGTTTCAATTTGTGCACCAGAGCGACCATCTACAAGCATAAGTCCAATTTCGCTAGAACGGAAAGCTGAAATAACTTCACCAACAAAGTCGGAAGAGCCTGGTGTATCCCAGATGTTTATGTTATTCTCTTTCCAATTTATATGAGAAAGCGATGCGTGAATAGAAATTTTGTGTTCGATTTCTTCTGGAGTATAATCACTTACAGTTTTACCAGATTCTGTTGTTTCTGCTTTTTGAAGGATTCCTCCTACAAAAAGTAAATGTTCTAACAAAGTTGTTTTACCTGTTTGACCATGTCCTGCTATAGAAATGTTGCGAATCTTATTAGTTGCAAAATCCATAAAAATTAAACTCCTTTGGAAATAAATTTATTTCCTATATTAAGTATAAGTACATGATACTTGCACATTTTAAGAGTTGTCAAGAAAAAAAATACTCTTCAGAATTTTGTAAAAATAATTGGTACCAGAAAAAAAAACTGGCTTAATAAATATATTTTGTGTAAATAATTTATCCCAAAAGGCTCTCAACTGAAATTGCCCCACGACCTGCTAGTTCGTCGCTTCGCTCCTCAATGCAGGTGTGTTTCAATTTCAGTTTACGCCTTTTTTAATGTATTTTCTAAAAGTTTTTTCAATGCCATTTTTTTTTCTGCACATAATGTACTTTACAAACTTTTTTCGTTCTGGTAGATAGGGGCTGTTTGAGTCTTGCAAGGGTTCGCTTGGTTATTTTTCTGCTACGCCAGTTTTTTTTCTGCACTGGTTGTGCTTTTGCGAACTTCTTTCGTTCTGGTAAAGCGAGCGAAATTGTGTACACCAGTTTTTTTCTGCACTGGTTGTGATTTTGCGAAGTTCTTTCATTTGGAAGAAGGGAATATTTATTTTGCTAAAGATTTTATCTCTTCTATGGACAGACCTGTGTATTTAAGAATAGTTTGAATATCTAGATTATCTTTGAGCATGTTTTTAGCAGTTTCGATGGCTTTTTGTTGAGAACCTTGAGTAATTCCTTGTGCGATACCTTGAGAAATTCCTTGTTCCATACCATCTTCGTAGGCTTCCTGTCGTTGAACAGCGATATCTGTGTCGTAATCGTATTCTGTTAATAACATGTTTTCAACCTCCGTGGATTTTCGGCTAAGATAATCTGAAAGAAAGCCTTGTTTTATCGATTGCTTGATTGCGACTGTAAGTGCCTCAG
>CALBXN010000235.1 GCA_937890485.1 uncultured Treponema sp. | reverse complement strand
AAATTTGAGTGTGAGTATAGGGCTACACGAAGAGAAGAAATGACAAAATTATTACATGCTCATGGTTGTAGTAAGGTTGAGTGGAAGTTTCCTGATGAAACAGGATTCTATCAGCCTATTGTAGTGGCAAGAAAAGCGTAAAATTTCAGTTTGACGGAGCGTCAAATTCCAATTTAACGAGGTGATTTTATGAAAGCAGAAAATATTATGGCTTATTGTTTGAGCAAACATAAAGCATGCGAAACTTATCCTTTCGGAGATGTTCCTATCTGCTATAAGCTCAATAACAAAATATTTGCCCAGCTCTATCCTTATGAGCAGGATTATAAAATTACATTAAAGTGTACAGCTGAAATGGGATTTTTTTATAGACAGATGTATCCAGATATAGTTGTTCGTGGATATCATTGTCCACCTATTCAACAGCCATATTGGAACACAATTTACCTTAAAGATTTTCCTGCTGATGAACTTTTAAATATGATAGACCTTGCTTATGAAACGGTTCTACACAGCTTCAGCAAAAAAATACAGAATGAAATTCTGTCAGATAAATAGATTGAAATAATCAGGTGATTTTATTATTACTTTTTTAGTATTAATGAATTGTTTTATTTTCAAACAGTCATACAAACTTAAATCAAAAAGGGATTATCATGAAACTTATTCGTGCAAACATAAACGACTGTGAAAAAATATGGAAAATGCAAAAAGAAGCCTTTGCTGATTTGCTGGAAAAATACCAAGATTATGAAACCAGCCCCGCAAATGAACCAGTAGAAAAAATCAAAGCAAAACTTTTAGACAGCTTCAAATATTTTTATTTTATTTACGATGATGACGCTTTAGTCGGGGCTGTGCGAGTTGTTCACAGAAACGACGGTTCAAGAAAACGAATCGCACCAATTTTTATAATGAAAGAATTTCGCGGTAAAGGTCTTGCTCAAAAAACTTTTGAAGAAATAGAAAAAATCCACGGCAGCGACAATTGGAGCCTTGATACAATTTTGCAAGAAACAGGAAACTGCTATTTGTACGAAAAACTGGGCTACAAAAAAACAGGCGTTATAGAAAAAATCAACGACCGCATGGACATCGTTTATTATGAAAAAAATTAGTGCTTCGACTACGCTTAACAACAAACTTCGGTTTCGCTTGAAGTAATTGTATATCAACTTTGCTTCAAGTAATCACAAATAAAAGGAAAAATTCATGAAAAAAATTATAGTGATTGGTTGCCCCGGAAGTGGCAAAAGTACGTTTGCAAAAGCATTACAGCAAAAAATAAATCTTCCTTTGTATCATTTAGATATGTTGTATTGGAATGCAGATAGAACAATCGTGGATAAAACAATTTTTTATGAAAAGCAATTTTCTATAATTCAAACTGACGAATGGATAATCGATGGAAACTACGGTTCAACAATGGAACTAAGGATTCAATCTTGTGACACAATTTTCTTTTTAGATTATCCTTTAGAAATTTGTCTTGATGGAATAAACGCTAGAAGAGGAAAACCACGAAGTGATATGCCCTGGCAAGAAAAATCTGATGAAGAGGATTTTGAATTTTTAGATTTTGTAAAAAATTATCATTTAAAAAACAGACCACAAGTGATAGAATTATTAGATAGATATTCAGATAAAAAAATTTATGTTTTCAAAAACAGAAACGAAGCAAATGATTTTTTGAAAATAATATAATTTTTTTCTTGGAGAAAAATTTATGATAACAGATTGCTATGATGATAAAAAAATTTTGAAGGAGTAATTATGGAATATACAATAAACGAAGAAAGATTAACAGCAGATGAATACATCGAATTTCTAAAACACACAGATTTAGGTTCACAATATCCTAAAGAAAGATTTTATGAAAGAATCAGTACATTAGTAAAGAAAGTTTCAATCAGTTTAGTTGCTAGGAACAAAGAAAAAGAAATTGTCGGTGTTTGTTTTGGAATTACAGATTTTTCTTATTGGCTTTTTATTACTGATTTAGGTGTTGTTCGTGAATGTACAGGTAGAGGAATCGGAAAATCCTTAGTAAATAAATTACTAGAATTAGCTGGCGGAAAAGAAAATATAATCATGTACACTTGTGTTAATGAAAATGCAATTCCATTTTATGAAAAACTAGGAATGCAAAAGCCAGATGATGTTATGGTTTATAATCATGCAGAATGGACAGATTTTGTAGTAGAGTAAATTTTATGACAGAAAAAATTCATAAAACACAACTAGGTGATATTCACTATTGGATAAATATTTTAAACAAAGATTCTGTTACTCTTGTTTTTCTTCCAGGATTGACAGCTGACCACAGATTATTTGAAAAACAAATTGAATATTTTGAAAACAAATTTAATGTGTTTGTGTGGGACGCACCAGCTCATAATTCTTCGTGGCCTTTTGAATTTGACTTTGATTTGATGGATAAGGCAAAATGGCTTGATGAGATTTTGGAAAAGGAAGAAATAAAGTTGCCGGTGATAATAGGGCAATCCATGGGTGGATATGTGGGACAAACTTTTGCTGAACTCTTCCCACAAAAACTAACGGGATTTGTTTCTATAGATTCAGCTCCGTTACAAAGAAATTATGTAACAGCTTTAGAAATTTGGCTTTTAAAAAGAATGGAAGGTGTATACTACTACTATCCTTGGAAATGGCTTTTAAAATCCGGCACGAAAGGAGTTTCTGTTACAGATTACGGAAGAAATCTCATGCACAAAATCATGATGACTTACGACGGTGATAAAAAACGATATTCAAAAATTTCAGGCCACGGAATGAAAATGCTTGCAGAAGCAATGGAAAAAAATCTTCCATATAAAATAAACTGCCCAGCCTTGTTGATTTGTGGTGAAAAAGATATGGCTGGGTCTTGTATTAGATACAATAAAGCTTGGCACAAAAATTCAAACATCCCAATTGAATGGATAAAAGATGCAGGCCACAATTCCAACACAGATAAGCCAGAAATCGTAAATGCGTTGATCGAAAAATTTGTGAGTGAGATAAAGTAAATTTTATATTATTTTTAGATGAGGTTTTGATGGAAATTATTGATAAAAATATTGACGGCGGAAAATCCTTTGATTGGGGAAAAACTTCATCAGATTATGCAAAATATCGTGATATTTATCCTAAAGAATTTTATGACAAAATAATAAATCGTTCATTGTGCATAAAAAATCAAACTGTGCTTGATTTAGGAACAGGAACTGGAGTTTTGCCAAGAAATTTATATTCCTACGGTGCAAAATGGATTGGAACTGATATTTCTGAAAATCAAATTGAACAAGCAAAACTTTTATCAAAAAATATGGATATAGAATATTATCCTTCCTCGGCAGAAAATTTGGATTTTCCAAAAAACACTTTTGATGTAATCACTGCTTGTCAATGTTTCTTTTATTTTAATCATGAAAAAATAATGCCAACTCTACATCAACTTTTGAAAAAAGATGGCAGACTTTTAGTTTTGTATATGACTTGGCTTCCTTTTGAAGATAAAATTGCAGGTGAAAGTGAAAACCTTGTTTTAAAATATAATCCTACTTGGAGTGGTGCAAAAGAAACAATGCATCCAATCGATATTCCAGAATGTTATAATGAAAAATTTGAACTTGTTTATCATGAAGAATACAAATTGAATGTTCCTTTTACTCGTGAATCTTGGCACGGAAGAATAAAAGCCTGTCGTGGAATTGGAGCTTCTTTATCCGCAGAAGAAATTGCAAATTGGGAAACTGAACATAAATCCTTGTTAGAGAAAATCGCCCCAGAAACATTTGAAATTTTGCATTACGGGGCAATGGCAGAATTAAAAAAAAATAACTTGAGGTAAAATATGCAAATACGAACAATGACAATTCATGATTATGAAAAAGTTTACGCACTTTGGATGTCTTGTAAAAATATGGGCTTCAATGATATTGACGATTCAAAAGAAGGAATCTTTAGATTTTTGGAACGTAATCCAAACACTTCCTTTGTTGCAATGGAAAATGATGAATTGCTGGGAATTATTCTTGGCGGTCATGACGGAAGACGAGGTTATATTTATCATATGTCGGTTGCAGAAAATCATCGCAAAAAAGGAATTGGATCTAGTCTTGTAAAAAAATGCCTTGAATCATTCAAAAACGAAAAAATTTCAAAAGTGGCTCTTCTAGTTTTTAAATACAATGAAACTGGAAATGCCTTTTGGGAAAAACAAGGCTTTATTCTTCGTGAAGATGTAAATTACAGAAATATTGGACTTCGGGAATTAGTCAGAATTGATACGTAGAATAGATAAAAAAAATTGCAAACAGAAACTAAATTTTGAAAAAAAGTATTTTTTCTTGACAACATACTAATATTATCTTATATTATTAGTATAATACAATATAATATAAGGTGGTATAATATGGCAGCGATTACAGTAAATGTTGAACAAGAAGATAAGGAACTTTTTAACACAATTTGTAACAAAATGGGCATGAATATTTCTACTGCAATAAATATTTTTATAAAAAAGGTAAACGCAACTCGCAGCATTCCTTTTTCCATCGAACTTGAACCAGAATGGAACGAAGAAACTCTTGCAGCCTGTAAAGAAGCTCTTGATATTTCAGAAGGCCGAATTCCTGCAAAAAGATACGATTCTGTTTCTGAAATGATGGATGATATTTTAAATGTAGCCGAAGATACTCCAGACTATGGGGTAAAATGATGCCATATCAATTAATTTATACTAACTCTTTCAAAAAAGATTTAAGGTTAGCAAAAAAACGAAATTATGATATGAAAAAAATGGAAGAAGTTTTAACATTGTTAAAATCAGGCAAAAAACTTCCTCGAAAATATAAGGATCATCAACTTAAAGGAAATCTATCAAAATTTAGAGAATTACACATTCAACCAGATTGGCTTTTAATTTACACAAAAAATGATACAGAGCTGATTTTAACTTTGTCTAGAACGGGGAGTCATACAGAATTATTAAAAAAATAGAATTTTTATTGGAATTCTTATGAATAAATTTAGGAGGGGAGAATTATGGAAAAACATGTTGAAATTTTAACTGAAAGATTTTCTAAAGATTCGTTGATGGCATTGGCTACAGTTGATGAAAAAGGAAAACCTTGGGTAAGAACTATTGATGCAATTTTTTATCAAGATAGTTTTTATACAATCACTTATGGATTGTCTAATAAGATGCAACAGATTGAAAAAAATCCTACAGTTGCAATCAGCGGTGAATGGTTTTCTGGTCATGGAATCGGTGAAAATCTGGGACACATAAAGTTAGAACAAAATTCTGAAATTGCAGATAAATTGCGAAAAGCTTTTTCTGCTTGGTACGATAATGGTCACACAAACGAAGACGATCCAAACACGATTATTTTGCGAATAAAATTAACCGACGGTATTTTGTTCAGTGATGGAAAAAGGTATGAATTCTAAATGTATTATTGCTAAATTATAGGGAAGATTTTTAATCGGAAAAAACGGATACGCCTATGACGGTTACTGGGTGATTAAATAAAGAATTCTTTCCCTTGATTGTAGGCTTGTTGCAAATGTTTTTCCCAGTTTTCTGTTCTTGATTCTAGCTCTCGGCTCATGCCGTCGAAAACTACAAAATCGCTTTCTTTAACTTTTTCAAAAAGTCGGTCTTCCAGCATTACTTTTTTCATGCTGTACAAAAGGCCAACGTTTTCTAAGTGTTCTTTTGTGTTTCCTGTGGTGGCAAGAACCAGAGCCTTGTCTAAAAGTTTCATACGTTTTGTGCCGTAAGCAAAGCCAAAAGTCCACACTCGGTCAAACCAGCCAACCAGTTTTGCATGTGCTTCTGTCCAAAACACAGGATAAATAAAAGCAATACCATCACAAGAATTGATTTTTGCCTGTTCAGCCAAAACATCCGAAGCTAAAGCTGGTTCTTCATTGTAATAAGCGTCTCTAAGATACTCAGCCTCTGTCATATCAGTTTTAAAATCCATTTTGTACAAATCTGATAAAACATATTCATTTCCGGAATCCAAAATCCCTTTAATAAAATTGTCCTTCACGTGGCGAGTAAAAGAATCTTCTGAAGGATGACAATAAACAACAAAAACTTTCATAAAATTATTATAAATGAAAAAGATGAGAAAATATAGGTGGTCGCTGGGAAAAAAAACTCTTGACAAAATACTGATATAGACTATATTTTAAGTAATAATAACTTATTTTGATTTAATTTTACTTAAAATTACTTACTATGGAGGATAATATGATGAATGTTAGCGTAAGAATGGACAATGAAACAAAAAAGGAATTTGAAAAATTTTGTAAAGATGTGGGACTTTCCATTTCTGGAGCATTTAATTTGTTTGCAAAAAAAGTAATCCGTGAGCACAGAATCCCTTTTGATATTACAAATGAAGACCCATTTTATAGCGAAGAAAATCAAAAATTGCTAGAATCCCGTATTGCAGATATGAAAAATGGTGTTAATTGTTCTGAACATGATTTGATTGAGGTGTAGAATGAAAAAAATATGGCACGATCAAGCATGGGAAGATTATCTTAATCTTCAGAATGATAAAAAACTTCTAAAAAAAGCGAATGCACTTCTAAAAGACATTGAACGTGGTGGCTATGAAGGAATCGGAAAACCAGAACCATTAAAGGGAAATCTTGCAGGATATTGGAGCCGCCACATTGATGATTATAATCGAATCGTATATAGAATTGATGGCGAAATCATAGAAATTGTCCAATGTGGAACGCATTATCATCAATAAGGATTTAAATCATCTAAAATGAATAAACTAGATTTTTCTTTTGTGTATAAAAACTTCAAAAAGCGATTACAAGAAACTTACGGAAAAGAAGTTGCTTCTCTCGTGTGGAAAAAAGCAAACACAAAATTGAAAAATCTTTTTGATGAATACAAAAAAATCGGTTCAGATGAAAAATTGATGATTCTTCCTTTGGCAGCAATTTATCTTTCTATGAAAGAAGAAAATCTTGAAAATTCCCTTGAGTTATTGAATCAATATGGAAAAGAAACTGGCAAAAGATTTTCAAAATTGATTAGAAAAATCACTTCGTTTCCAGGGTTGCCAGAAGTTTTATGGAAAAACATGAGTAACCTTATGCGAAAAAATAGCAGCCCAGAAAAAGGCTACCAGCGAAAAATCATTTCTGAAACAAAAGAATTAGTTGCTGTGGATATTTTAGTTTGTCCACTTCATGAAATGGCAAAAAAACTTGAAATCCCTGAAATTACTTCTGTAGTTTGCTTAATTGATAAAGGTCAAATGACAGGATTTAAACATATCGAATATACAAGAACTAAAGCCTTGGGAGACGGTGATAATTTTTGTGATTATCGGTTAAGATATGATAAAGAAAAATAAAATCTTTAATCCATCCATTTTTTCATAAAGGCAATGCGCTTTTCAACGCTGTCTTTTGAAATTGGGTGGCTGCTTAGCATGTCGTAGCCGTGGAATGTTCCTTTTGTTTCGTGAATTTGAAGTTCCGCTGTACGATTTTTGATTTTTTCTGCGTAAATAATTCCTTCGTCATGTAAGCAATCAAATTCGGCAGTTTCTATATAAGTTGGTGGCAAAACTTTTGGAAGTGGATTTTTCATTGGAACTGCAATTTGTTCTTGCTGGGTGGTGGCATTTTTTAGGTACATTTTCCACATGCGTTGATTATTTTTTGAGTTCCAAAGGGGAGTGTCTGTAAAAGTTTTCATAGAATTTGTAGTCATTGAATTGTCGGTAACAGGATAAATCAAAACTTGGCAGCAAGGGCGTGGAAGATTTTTTGATTCCACTGTGTTGCAAAGATTTGCTGCAAGACAACCTCCAGCACTGTCTCCAAGAACAATGATTTTTTCAGGATTGATTTTTAGTTTATCTGCATTGGAAATCAAATATTCGTAAGTTTTTAGCGAATCTTCGTAGGCAGCAGGAAAAGGAAATTTTGGTAGCAAATGATAATCTACAAGGTAAGTTTTGCAATTTAATTTTGATGTATATTCAAAAGCATTTGTTAATTGATGCGGTGCAGTTTTATAGCCAAAGCCGCCACCGTGTAAAACCAAAAGTGTAAAATCATTTGGTGATTCTGGAGAAATTTCTTTAATAAGGATTTTGTCATTATTAAATCCTTGAATAAAAAAATTATCTACGGAAATGTTTTTAGGCGGTTTAATAATGTTTAACATGAGTTCCAGCGGCTTTTGAGAAAGGCGGCAAATCAGTTTTGAAAAAGGCAACTTAAAAGCGATTTTTCTAAAATCTTTGTGGTATTGATATTTCATAGAATTTCATTCTATAGTAAATTTTATCAGAGAACAAGGAACTTAAATGTCTATGTCTGAAAAAATAACTTTATGCGGTGACAACTGCAATTTTTGTCCAAGATATAACGCAAAGACCGAAGCTGATTTACAAAAAGTTGCTGAACTTTGGTATCGTGTGGGCTGGCGTGACTGTGTAGTATCAAATGAAGAAATAAAATGCACAGGCTGTTTGTCACACAAAAAATGCACTTATGAATTAGTGGAATGTACAAAAAATCACAATATAGAAAAATGCAACCAATGTGATAATTTTCCTTGTGAAAAAATAAAATCCATGTTGGCCCGTTCTGAAGAATACAAAATCACTTGCCAAAAACTTTGTTCTTCGGAAGAATATCAAATGCTAGAAAAAGCATTTTTTGAAAAAAAGGAAAATTTGAAGAAGTAGGAAATTTTATGTTGATAAAAATAGGTAATTTTGAATTTACATCAGTTTGGGATGGAGTGTTTTATAAAAAACTTTCTCAGTATCCGAAAATATTAGATTGGGAAATCAGAACCATAATTGAATTTATTGAATACGAAAAAAAATATTCTAGGGGATGTAAAATTGAATGCGAAGATTCTAATCTTTTAAAATTGATAGAAGATGCAATTTCCCATAAAGAAAAATACTTAAACATCCAACGCCCTAAGTTAATAACAGAATGTACTGCTTGTCCTTACAGAAAAGGCTGTGTAACAGATTTTGTTTGCCATACAACTTCTGTTGATAATGCAAAAAAAATATTTCAATGTGGAAAATTGTTATCGGCATTAAATGCTAGAAAAGTTCCAGTTGAAGAATTGATGAAGGAAGGCAGAAATGCAGCAAATGACCCAGCAGATTATTTTGAATACATAATGTTTTCTTGGGGAAATTGTCAAGCTGGCGACAGATTAGTTATGGAACGAAATCTAAAATGCTTTCCCACCGAAGAAGATTTGAGTATAAATTTTAATCCGGGCGTAAGATTTTATTTTGAATACGAAAATCTTATAAAACATCCAGACATGATTTTTGACGGTGTTTTACCGATGAAAATTAAAGACGAAATAATTCTAAAAGATTGGGTTTACAAAATCCTTATTCCTACAAAAATAAAAAAAGATTTAGAATCCTTTATCCCAAACAATCTAAAAGACAAAGTGATCTATGTTGAAAATGATTGCAAAGACATTTGGGATTGGTCAGAAAAAGTCTACAAAATTATCGAAAACTGTATGATAAAAAAGATTGATGAAGAAAATATTTCAGAATGCGTTAATGTGATAAAGGAAAGTTTTGCAACAGTAGCAAATGAATTTGGTTTTACTCCAACAAATGCTCCGGGGTTTACTGCTTTTTCCATGACCGAAGAAAAATTAAAGAATCAATTACTCGAAGAGCATAGACTTATGTTTGCTTTTTATGAACAGGAAAATATCCTAGGATTTTATTCATTAGCTTTACAAGACAATAATGAATGTGAGTTAAATAATCTGTGTGTATTGCCTTCTGTCCGGCATAAAAATATTGGGAAAAAACTTTTAGAACATGCTTTTCAAAGTGCAAAAGAATTAAATTGTACTAAAATGAACATCGGAATTGTTGAAGAAAACAAAATTTTACGAAACTGGTACGAATCCTTTGGATTTATCCATAAAGGAACTGAAAAATTTGATTTTTTCCCTTTCACTTGTGGATATATGGAAAAACTTTTCTAAAACAGAGAGAAATCGCTCATGAACAATAATAGCAATATTTTTTCAAAATGTGGAATGCGTTGTGATTTGTGTTTGATATATCGTCCAAATGTTACAGAAAAAGACAGAAGAATTGAGATTTGTAATGCATGGAAAAAAATCTGGAACGGATTTGAACCTAATCCCAACGAAATAATTTGTGATGGTTGTTCTTGCAGTGACAGGGGACTATTATTTTCTCCAGAATGTGAAACCAGAAAGTGTGTTTTAGAAAAAGGAATTGTTCATTGCGGATATTGTGAAAAATATCCTTGCAGTATTTTCCCTGCTGAACCCACAGAAGAAGAAACTTTTCAAAAGATAGAAATTGAAAAACAATGGACTTGGGAAGATGAAAAATTGATGAAAGCATACGCGTGCAAAAAAAATATGGATATTTTTAGAAAAAAAATGTTTGAAAAAATCTACATCGAAGAAGATTTGTTTCCGCGAGAAATTACTCACTACGAAAAACGAGATTACGGCGTTTTATTTTATAACGAAGAAAATAAAGATTCCTACGATTCAAATCACGCAGTTATACATAGAAAGAAAATTGCTGATTTAGATTTTGTCTTAAAAGATATTATTGATTTTTACACCCACAAAAATATTACGCCGATTATTTACCAATCAATTTCTGATGATGGATTTTTTGAAGAAATTAAAACAAAACTTAATTCTTTTGGATTTGAAACTTGGGAAGAAGAACAAAAGTTTATGCTTTTGTCCGACAAAAATATTATCAATCCTAATTCACAAATCACTATTAAAAAACTTGAACAATGGAAAGATGAATACGGAACAGAATTTTTTGAAAAATCCGGTGAACCTTGGGGAATTGATGTTGTAAAAAAATCCTTGCAAAATAAAAATACATTATTTTTTGTTGCTTTTTACAAGGAAAATCCAGTTGGTATGACATACGCCCATGTTACTGATGAAGTTTGTCGCGTTGATTATTTACTTGTTTCTTCTAGTTACAGAAAAATGGGAATCGGAAGAACTTTAATAAACGCCTTTGTTGAATATTGCAAGGAAAACAATATTTCAACTTGCTACTTATGGCCCGATGGCGAAAGTGCAGAAAAAATCTACCATGAAGCAGGCTTTTGCAATTTTGCAACAAAACTTGCAGGTAGAGCAAAATATATGCAATAGAGGAATTGTTCTTGCAAAATTCAGTAAGTAGGTGTATATTAAAAGAAAGGAAATGCCAAAATTCATTTGGTCGTCTCCACAGTTTTTGGTTAAAAGCCGCCAACAGTGTATCGGACTATGGGCGGCTTTATTTTTTACTCTTTATCTTTATTAAGGTAAGAGAGCAATGCTATAACTGTACCAGTAACGGTAGCAATACAAGATATTACTAACAAAACCAGTTCTAAAGTCATAGACAGCCTCCCATATCAATTATTTCAGCATAAGCTGATTGAGTTTGGGAGACGCGAGTTTTTTACAAAACTCGATAGCAAGCACTTGCTTGCATACCGCCTGAATTTTGGGCATTTCCAATAAGTAAATTGTAAATAATGACTTGTATTTTGTAAAGTATAAATATTGCTATAAAATCAAATTTATTTTAGCAAGGAGCACTTTATGTTTTATAACGCAAAAAATCACACAGCAACAATAGACGACGATACAACAGATTTTATCAGTTTTGGAAAAGGCAAAAAAAATCTTGTGATAATTCCCGGGGTTGGGGACGGCCTGAAAACTGCAAAAGGTTTGGCAATTCCATTTGCTTTTATGTACAGGTTTTTTTCAAAAGATTTTACCGTT
>CALBXN010000234.1 GCA_937890485.1 uncultured Treponema sp. | reverse complement strand
AGGGCGTTCTTTACGTGTGCCTCGCAATGAGGGCACATCATTCCCTCTATCTTCATTATCTTTTCCATTTCCTTTTGCTAAATAATCTGTTGATATTAATTCAACTTTATTTGTTTCAACTGAATATTCTCACGCAATAGTTGGTGCTGAATTAAATAAATCTGGTGCAAAAATTCAAGTTGCAGGGATTGATTATCTTTTGGGGGAAACAACTGCAAAAGTAGATTTTGGCTTAATTGCTGCTAATCTCAATGATACTTCAAAATGGATAAATATTCAGTTACCAGAATAAAAAAAAAGAGTTGTCTAAAAAACTAGACAACTCTCATTTATCAAAAGTATCTTATTTTGTTAATAATTCGTAAACTTCCATTGGAGTTTGTGCATTCAAAAGACCTTCTCGAAGGTCCTTATCTTTTAATTTCGCACTGATGAAAGATAATGTTTGCAAGTAGTAAGCATGTTGATTGTAAGAAGCGGCAATCATTACGAGAAGTCTTACTGGAGTGTCATCGATTGCTTGAAAGTCGATAATATCATTTTTACAAATACCAACGCTCATAACTAAGTCTGTTACAGAAGAAAGTCTTACATGTGGAATTGCAATTCCTCTTCCGATTGCTGTAGACATTAAATCTTCTCTTTTTAGAATTTCTACAGAAAGTTCTGAAGCATTTTTTACCTGAGGAGCTGTAGCAAGATTGTTTGCTAACTCAACAAGTGCATCTCTTTTTGTAGAATGATTCAAAAAGATAATTCTATCTGGTGATAAAATATTTTTCACTTGAATTTTTAATTGTTGTGTTGAAGGTTTTGTTCCAGAAGATAATCTTTCGTTAACCCATTTTTCTATTTCAGTTTTTTTGAATCTCCAAACGGTTCCAATTTTTCCTGATGGAATTTCACCTTTTTGAGCCCAATCGTAAACAGTTCTTTCTGAAACTCTTAAATATTTTGCAACTTCTTCAATGGTGAGAATGTCATCTTCCATTTTATTACTCCTATAAATTCAGCATAGCATACTTATACATGTTTTTATGTACTTCTGTGCACTATTTTGCATTGTTTACGCTTTTGTGTCAATAGTTGATAAAAAAAATATTATTTTGCTAATTCATGAAGAGAATCTTGAGGATAAAGTTCAGAAATTGTTGTTTCTATGTGAGATTCCCATGAATTTCCGTAGATTATAGGAAATGTATCTGTAGTAAACTCTGAAATCACTTGTCTACATATTCCACAAGGAGGTACAGGATAATCAGCTTTTGGTGTTGCAATAGCTAAGGCTTTGAAATTTCTTTTTCCTTGTGAAATTGCTGAAAAAATGGCAGATCTTTCTGCACAATTTGTTGCTCCGTAAGAGCGATTTTCAACATTTACGCCTAAGATTACAGAATCATCTTCTAAAAGGAGGGCAGCTCCCACTGGGAATTCAGAGTAAACGCACCAAGCATTTTTTGAAACTTCCAAAGCTTTTTCAAATAAAATTTTATATTCCATAAAGATTGTCCTTATTTATTAACCTTTTTCAATTTATTGTCTTATCTTGACATCCCTTTTTCTATATTATACCATATCATTTATGAAAAACAAGAAAAATGTTATTGCTCTCATTTGGGTTGCATTGGCTATTGTAATAGTTTATACATTTATTGCTTTCAGATTAACAAAATCTGAAATTCAATTTTTATCAAAATGGACTTTTTCTGTTGAAGATGCAGCACTTCCTAGCGAAAGTGAGCAATTAGTCGGTTTTAGGTTAGGAAATACTTTAGGTTATTTTTCTCCTGCAGGAAATTTTGCTTACAAATACGAAATTCCTTTGCTTAAGACTGGAAAATTAGCGAATGTAACTGTATCTTCTGATTGTTGGACAATTTTTGATACTGAAACTTCTGAATTTACAATTTGTAAGCCAGATGGTTCCAAACTTGTAAAATTTTCATCACAAGGAAATCCTTTTCTCCAAGAAAATCGACTTTTTTTGTTTACTCCAGGAGGAGCTTCTTTTATTCATTATGATTTGCAAGGAAATGAATTATGGCGCTCTGAAGGATATGTTCCTATTATTAGTTTTTCTTCTTCCCCAGAAGGAACAGTAGCTGGTTACGCAGATGGTGAAATTCGATGTCTCACAAATACGGGAGATTTAGCTTTTTCAATGTATCCTGGTGGAAGTACTTATCCTGTTGTTCTTGGTGTTGATATTTCTGATTCAGGTGAATATGTTGCTTGTGTTTCTGGAATTGATTCTCAACGTTTTGTTTTAATTCGTAGAAATGGAAATCAGCAAAAAGTTGTTTTTCATGAATATTTAGATGGAAATGTAAAAGAAAATGTTAATGTTTATTTTACTCAAGATTCAAACTATGTTTATTACAATTTTGAAAATTCTCTAGGAATTGTAGATTGTAAAAAACTTGTTTCAAAACATTTATCTGTAAAGGGAAAAGTTCTTAAAATTTCTGAAATTCCATCTGAAAATGTTGTCTTTGTTCTTTCAAAACAAAATGATGATTGTACAATTACAATTATCGAAGGAATGTCAAATATTTTAGGAACTTACGAATATAAAGCTTCTAATACTTTTATTTCTGCAAAAGATGATAAATTGTTTATTGGTGCTGATAATAAAATTTCTTGCATTCAAGTTGTAAAACAATAGTAAATAAAGAGGATTATTGTGAAATATTGTGTAAAATTTTCAAAAAAACTTATTTTTTCGTTAGTATTTCTTTTTTCATTGTCTTTTTTAATGGCGTTTGATTGGCCTGTTGATGTTTCCTCTTCAAATGGAAGTTCTCAAATTAAAATTAATTTTGGTGAAAATCGTGGAGAATCCTTTTCAAATGGTTTTGTTATTTCAACTTCTGAAGATATAAAAGCTAGTGATTACGGAACTGTTTTAGTTCATATAAATCCTGACAATACTTATTACGAAAATTTTACTTCGACTTTAGGTAATGCTTTAATTATGGTTCACAGGGATAATATGATTTCTGTTTATTCAGGATTTGAGGAAATTTCAACAGAGTGTTTGATTGGTGAAGTTGAAAGGGGAACTATACTTGGAAGTGTAAATAAAAAACAAGTTGTTGAAGATAACGAATCTTCTACAAAAGCACCTATTTTGCCAAAAAAAGATTTTGAATTTCAAATTATCGATACAAAGAATATAGTTGTAATAAACCCTTTTTTGCTTTTATCAAAATTAGAAAAAACTTATCCAGTTTTTCCTGGTAAAATTTTTGTTACAAATAAAAAAGGTACAGAGTTTAGTTTAGATGAAAGGAAATCTATTGCTTCTGGAATTTACTCTATTTACAGGGAGTATTCTCCTTCAAGAATGCCTTTAAAAACTTCTGTTTTTGTAAATGGAGAAGAATCTTCAACAATAAATTTTGATACAATTCTTTACAAAAACTCTAGAATTTGCGTTTCCGGAAAAGATTTTTATCCAATTGAAAAAATTTATCCAAACAAAAATCGTCAGTTTTTAGGTGAAATTGAAATTTCTAGAGGAAAAAACTTAATTTCAGTTATTGTTACAGATTGTCTTGGAGTTGAAAGAAGAATTAATCATACTATTGAGGCTTGGTAATTTTTTCTTCCTAAAAAGCTTTTTCTATAATTCCACCACCAACAGTTACTCCATTGATGTAAAATACGGCTGATTGCCCTGGAGCTATGGCTCTTTGTTTTTCATCAAATGTAATTTTGTAACTTCCTTCTGGATACTCGCTGGATGCTCTTTCTATTAATGCTAAAACTGGTTTTGATGCAAGTCTAATTTTTACAAGGCCTTTAAACGCTTTTTCCGGGGCAAAGTTTCCTGCCCAAACCCAGTTTGTTGCAATTAGACCTTCTGCTAAAAGACCGTCATTTTCTGATAAAACAACAGTATTTTTTTCTTTGTTGATTTCTTTTACATAAAGAGGATTTTTTGCACTTACACCTAAACCTCGTCGTTGTCCAATGGTGTAAAATTCTATTCCTCTATGTTTACCTAAAACTTTTCCCTTTTCATCAGTGATGTTTCCGGGAATTGATTTTACATCAGCAAAGATTTTTTCAAAAATCTCTGGTGGAACAAAATCTTGACTTTCACTTTTTTCTGCAGCTTGCAAATTTCGTTTTCGTGCTTCCTCATAAACTTCTTTTTTTGTCATTTTGCTTAAAGGAAATCGAACTTTTTCAAGAACTTCTGATTTTATTCTATTTAAAAAATAGGCTTGGTCTTTTGTTCCGTCTTCAGCTTGACTTATAAAAATAGGGTAGAGGTTTACATCATTTGATTTAGAGGTATTTTCTATTCCTTCTTCAGTTTTTAAAATTTCATTTATTGGAGAATTACATTTTACAAGTTTTGCGTAGTGTCCTGTACAAAAATAATCAAATTTAATTCCCAGTTTTTCAGCACCTTGTAATAATGCTCCAAATTTTACAGTTGGATTACACATAATACAAGGATTTGGTGTTCTTCCATTTCTATATTCTGATTTGAAGTATTCTAAAACATTTTTTCTGTATTCATCTTTTACAGAAACAACATGATATTCAATATCGTTTTCTGCACAAAATTTTCTGCAAGTTTCAATATCAATTTTTTCATCTGGTCCGTAACAAGAATGTCTTAATCCGTCAGGTGATGGCTCTATTGGTAAATCATTATTCCAAGTTGACATTGTAACGCCAATTACCTTGCAACCTTGTTCTTTTAAAAGCATCGTAACAAGTGTAGAGTCAACTCCACCAGACATTCCTATTAAAACTGTATCACCTTTTTGAGGTTGATTTATTTCTGAAAATTCAAATTCTTGCATAAATAAAATATACAATTTTACATTGCTATTCTCAAGATGTTTTGGTATAATATTTTATTATGGAATACGAAAAATTAGAACAAATAAATGAAGATGGGGTTTTTGTTCCTCAAATTGATATTGATTATCCAACAGAACCTGATAAACGAATTTTATCTGTAGTGCCAGAGTGCGAAGTTGTTTTGGACGAAAATTATCCTTATCTTGATAAAAGTTTTAAATTCAACTTTATGATGAATTTACAATATCTAGGAATTTTTGTTTTAGTTTTTATTTTGAATCCTTTAAAATATGGATTAAAAATTAAAGGAAGGAAAAACTTAAAACCTTACAAAAAAATTTTGAAAAAGCAAGGTGCAATTACTGTTTCAAATCATGTTTACAGATGGGATTTTCTTGGGGTTTTGCAAGCGGTGAAATATCGCAAAATGTATTTTCCTACATTACATGATAATGTAATTGGTTCAGATAGATTTATGGTACGATATGCAGGTGGAATTCCTTTGCCAGAGAGTTTTAGTGCAATGAAAAAATTTAATGAAGCCTTAGATGAAGTTGTTGCAAAAGGTCATTGGTTACATGTATTCCCTGAAAGTTGTCGTTGGGATTATTATCAACCAATTAGACCTTTCAAAAAAGGTGCTTTTACTTTTGCATACAAATATAATCGTCCTGTAATTCCTATGGCTTATTCTTATAGAGAGTCAAAGGGACTAGAAAAATTTTTTACAGGTGGAAAACCTTGCTTTACCTTAAATATTGGAACACCAATTTTTCCTGATATGAGTTTATCAAGAAAAGAGTGTATCAGTAAATTACGTTCTGAATGTCATAAAGCTATGGTAGAACTTGCTGGAATAAAACAAAACTGTTGGCAAGCTGAAGGGGATTAAAAAAAAAGGATGACTTTCTGTCATGCTGAACTGGTTTCAGCATCTCCTTTTCATGTAGTGAAGAAATCCCGAAATAAATTCGGGATGACACTATGATTAATTTTTTAGGCATTCTCTTTTTTCAGAATTAAAAATACTTAATCTTCTAAAGGTTCCATTCCATCTAAAACCCAAGTTGCAAAATCTTCCCAAGACCAAACTGGATGATTTGCTTCTTTTATCTTAGTTTTGTGAGTTTCAATCTGGATAAATTCCATATTGGTTTGTCTTGCACCATCTCCATCTGTATCATCTCTATCACCAATCACAAGACATTTTTCTGGTTCTACTTCAAGATGTTGTGCAATTTCTAAAAATGGACGGACTGCTGGTTTTTGGCTTCCAAAATCTTCTGCAGAGTAAATTCCACTAATAGTACTAATTGTTTCATCTGAAAAGTCCAAAGCTCTAATTCTTTGTTTTACTCTAGGATAATCAGAGAAAACTGCAATTTTTATACCTTTTTTGTGTAATTCTTCAAAAACTTCAGCTAACTTTGGACGTTTTGAATAGTATCTTTTAAGTAAAAAACACATTGTTCCCATGTAACGATTAGAATACCAGTTTAAAGCATCTTCTTGTTTAAAATTAAGCATTTTAGACATTCTTCTAGAATATTCTGCTTTGTATGCATCAGGAGTTCCGTAATCGCAACCTTTTAATTTTCTACGAACATCTCTATCTGCCTTAATTCTAAAAAAATCAGTAGGAAGTGACCAAATAAGTCTAAGAGGCATCCATCTAAAATTATACAAAGTGCCATCTAAGTCAAAAATTACAGCTTTTACATCAGAAAACATAAGTTTATTCCTAAAATAAAATTAAGTTGCAAAAGTAAAAACCTTCACAACTTAATTTTTTATTTAATTTATTTTTTAATCAAATCTTTGAACATTGCATGGCGTTTTTCATCTTGCATAAGAAGATTTAATTTAAACTGACCATCTCTTGAACCTTGATCAATACAACGTGCTTTGTATGTTTCAAATGATTCTTTTTGCATAACATAAGAAATAGGATCTTTTAAGCGTAAAGAATCTCTTTTTACTTCATATTCGCAGTTAATTTCTTTTAGTTTTTTATCAACGATTTTTGTGAAATCATCTGCTTGTTTTTGAAGTTCTGCAAGAGGTTTATCATTATCAGCAAATTCATAATAGAATTTATAAACTGAATTTTCAATATCTGCAAAACCTACAAAGAATCTTACTTCAATTCCAGTATCTTTTTGTGTTTCTTTTACAGCTTCAATAAATTGTTTTTCATGAAGTTTTTCACCTGTCATTGAAATAATACCATTGATTTTTTGGATAAATTGAATTGTAGGAATTTTTCCAAAGAAACCTGTTACTTCAACAAGGTCGTTCATGTTGTAGCGGTAAAGACCTGCGTATGTTGTTACGAAAATTGAATAACGTTTTCCTTTTTCAAGTTCGTGAAGTTGTAAGAATTTAGGATTAGGATTATCCAAATCATCTGCACTGATAAATTCAAAATAGTGCATGTGAGGGAATAATACTGTATCATCTTGACCATTAAGAACAAGACCTGCACGACATTCTGAAGCAAAATATCCAAATTCTTGGTGATTCATGTGTTCTGGGAATGAATCTTTGAATTTATCCATGTAAACATGTGTGTTTCCACATTTCCAAGTTGTTAAAACTTGAATATTTGGCCAATAGTGTTTTGGTAAAATTACAGGATATTTTTCTTTTAATGCTCTAAGTTCAGCAGCACGAGCTGGATTTGGTTTATATGTTGCTTCAATTACTGCTCTAATTTCTGGTTCAATGTTCAAATCTTTGTTCAATGTTCCGTTTTCAATATCTGTAACATAAGAATCAAAAAATTCGTTTACATTGTTTTGCATTTCAACAATTGTTGAAGGGTTTGCAGTTACAAGAAGGTGAACATCTTGTTCGATACCAGTTCTCATAATTGTGTAATAGCGAGCTTTATAATCTTTGATTGCAAAAACTTCATTATTTTCTGCATAAAGTCCTTTGATAAATTCAGGACAGTCACGTCTTGTAACACCAGAAACTGAACCATAAACAGTTCCGTCTGGAGCATTTCCTTCGATAGCTTTTCCTACGATAGAAGTACATTTGTTTTCAAAAACTTTTGGTCTGTGCATCTGGAAAGAGTGAAGCCAAAGTTTTGTCATTTTACTATAACAGTTTGAATAATATTCATTTGTAATAGGAATCCATTTTGGTTCTTTTGTTGTACCAGATGTTGTTGCATACATCATTGGTTTTCCAGGGAAAAGAATATTTTCTTCTCCGTTTTTATGACGTTCAATCATTGGTCGCAAATCTTCGTAGTCTGTAGGTGGAACGTTTTTTTGCCAAAGTGCAAATAATTCATCTGCATTTTTTGCTTTTAGAATTTCTGCATAGTTATGAGATTTTCCCCATTCACTATCTTTTGCGTATTCCAAAATTCCACGCAAAGTTTTTTCTGCAGATTTTTTACAGTTCTTAGAAGCTTTTTTTACTTTGTTGTATTGAATTTTACCAACAAGTCCCAAAGCTAATTTGATTTTTAGAGAACCTTTAAGTTTTGCCATAATTTTTTTCCTTTGTTTTTTATAGAAAGTTTATTGTAAAATTTGCAACGCAAATATAATTTTATTTTTTATGACATTTGATATATCAACTGTCAGTTTAATTTATTCTACTCTTCAATATGCCCATTTGTCAATAAGACATTTATATGTTATAATGTCATTTATGAATATTTTTAATAAATTAACAAATAAAACAATAAAAAATTCACTTTCAAAGATGATTTTATCAGCTTCTGGCTGGCGAACAATTTTTGCAAAATCAGGAGAGGAACAGGATAATACAACTGAAATAACAGATGGTCTTGCAGGAATTTCACTTTTAATAGGAAAATCCTTTTGTGATTGGTTTTCAAAAGAATTTCCACAGATTAAAAACAAACGCATAGTTTTAGCTTGTGATACTCGTCCAACAGGAAAAACAATTGCAGATTATGTTTTACGTTCTGTAATAGCTTCTGGATTTGACATTCGTTATGTAGGAGTTGCTTCTGCACCAGAAATTATGGCTTATGCTCGTAAACTTGATGGATTTATCTATATATCTGCAAGTCATAATCCAATCGGACATAATGGAATTAAGTTTGGCTTAAATGACGGTGGCGTAATTGATGGTGAAAAATCAAAAGTTCTAATAGAAAGTTTTAAAAATCTTTGTAATCAAGATGATGCAAGTGAAATTGCAAAAAATCTTTTTTCTTCTTGTAATCAAGATTTATTAAAAGAAGTTTATCAAAAGACAGAATTTTATAAAAAAGAATGTTTACAAAGTTATTCTGAATTTTTTTATGAAATAACAGCTGCATCAAAGGATGATGGAATTATAAAACCAATTTTTTCTTCAATAAAGAAATCTATAAAAGAAAATCCAATTTCAGTTGCTTGTGATTTAAATGGAAGTGCAAGATGTCTTTCTATCGATTCAAAAATTTTTGCAGAAAATGAAATTTCATTTTTTACTATAAATGATGAAGCCTTCAAAATTGCTCATGAAATTATTCCAGAACCAGAAAATTTGATTTACTGTGCAGACTTTATGAAAAAACTTCATTCTGAAGGTAATAATTCTGTCAAATTAGGATATATGCCCGATTGTGATGGGGACAGAGGAAATATCGTTTATTGGAGTGATGATGAAAATCAGCCTAAAATATTAAAAGCACAAGAAGTTTTTTCTTTGTCAGTTTTATCAGAACTTGCTTTTATGGATTATTTGGCAGATAAATTTCCCCAATTTAAAAGCGAAAAAAAAGCAATTTCTGTAAATGACCCAACTTCCATGAGAATTGAAGAAATTGCAAAATGTTTTAATGTTGAAGTTCACAGAGCAGAAGTAGGGGAAGCTAATGTTGTAAATCTTGCTCGAGAATTACGAAATCAAAATTATCAGGTGAGAATTTTAGGTGAAGGTTCTAACGGAGGAACAATTACAAATCCTGCCGCAGTTCGAGATCCTATAAATACAATTTTTGCTTTATTAAAATTACTTTGCTTAAAAGATGAAGTTTTACCTAACGGAAAAGTCGTGTTAGGTTTATTTCATCGTTGGTGTAAATTTTCAGGGAATGAATCACTTTACAGAGAAAATTTTACTCTTGATGATGTTACTAAAACTTTACCAAAATATATTACAACTGGAGTATCAGAACCTAGAGCAATTCTCCATATTCAAAATTCAAATCACAGTGACTTAAAATCAAAATATCAAAAGAATTTTGAAAAATTTTGGCAAGAAAAAAAATCTTATCTTTTTGACCAATATGGAATTTCTTCTTGGCAAGCAGTTTGTAATAATGGAACAAAGCAAACAAACGGTTTGACTGATTTTTCCGTTTCTGCAAGAGGTGGATTGAAAATTATCTTCTATAACGAAGAAAAAAATCCAATTTCATTTATTTGGATGAGAGGAAGTGGAACTGAAAGTGCTTTTAGAGTTATGTGTGATGTAAAAGTTTTGGATAATTCTGAAATATCTTTAACTAAAGCTACAGAATTTGAAAAAGAACTTTTAGAATATCATTCTAATCTTATAAAACTTTCGGATAGCATTTAATTTGTTTTTTACTTGCTTTTTAATCCATTGTCAAATATTTTAAAATATGGTAAGATTTTTGTAAAATAACTGTTTAAGAGGTTTCAGATGGGAGTTCGCGGAGAATTATATACTACACAAGTTGTTCTTGATAATAGAACCTATTTTTTTAATGTAAAAGAAAACCGCACCGGTGATGTCTTTTTACAGGTTGTAGAAAGTAAAAGTAAAAATGGTGAAGATTTTGATCGCCATGCTATTGTTATTTTTGCAGAAGAAATGCAAAAGTTTTGCAAAGGATTTGAAAATTCCCTTGCTTTTATAGAAAAAAATCAAAAAGAACAAAAGAAAAAAGCAGCTGAAAAGAAAGCAAGTAAGTCATCAAAATCAGGAGATGCATCTGGAAGAAAAAAGATAATGAAAAAGAAATCAACTGAAGATGATAGAAAACTTGAGGATGATGGAATCAAACGTTCTGGAAAAATTCATGTTGTTTCAAAAAGAACAACAAAAGAGTAATTTTTTTTAGAACAAAAATGAATTTTGAAAAAAATAAAAATTCTTTATTTGGAGGAATTTATGGCATTCATGGATAAAGTAAAAGATTTTATGGATAAGAGTGTGGAAGTTTCAAAAAATGCTTTGTCAAAGGCAGGTGAAGCTGTGCAAGATTTTGGTGATAAAAGTGTAACTAGAATAGAAATAAAAAAACTTGAATCTAAACAAGAAAAACTTATCTGCGAATTAGGTTCATTTGTTTACGAAAAGATTACTTCTGAAAAAACAGAAAATATTTCATCTTCAGATGAAGTAATTCAGTCTATCGTTTCAAAAATAAATGAAGTAAAAGATCAAATTTCTTCCAAAACAGAAGAATTAGAAAAAAAAGACGAAAATAATTAAAAAAAAAGTGAAAAAAATAAAAAAGCAGTTGACAAAAAAAATAGAAATATGTTAAAGTAGTCAACGTCGCCGATAAATACTAAGTAGTATATATCGCAGATAAAAGAAAATACTAACGTTTGTTTCGGTTTATTACGATAATAAATGTATACGATAAAGAAACTTGTTAAGTTTCGCTGTTTTAATAAAGATGATGATAAGTAAATAAAAGTTGAAAAAAACTTTTTTGAAAAAAAATCAAAAAAAAACAGAAATAAGTATTGACACAAAATGAAGAGTTGTGATAGACTCTTTGTTACCCGCTACTGCGGATAAGTTGATTGTCTAACGACAAAAAACAAAGGATATTTGAAATAACAAGGGAAGGAAAGAAAGATAAAACGCAAGTTTTGTTTGTAAGAGTAAGGTTTTTTTAAGAAGAATTAAAACAAAAGATGTATGAAAAATACATTGACCTAGAGAATAGAAATATTCTCAAGTTCCTTTTATAAAAGAGGGACAAACTGAAAATGAAATCATTAGCCTTTATGGCTTATGAATAAATCATGGAGAGTTTGATCCTGGCTCAGAACGAACGCTGGCGGCGCGTCTTAAGC
>CALBXN010000233.1 GCA_937890485.1 uncultured Treponema sp. | reverse complement strand
TGAATGAATACATATACGACAAAGGAAGAGTATTTATGGAAAAATCAAAACTTTTGGTAAACACACTTGTAAAATTTTTTGCAGGAATCATTCTAGTTGCTGTTTTGCTATTTTTACCAGCAGGAACTTTACATTAGTTTAATGGTTGGCTTTTTATTGTCTTGCTTTTTGTTCCAATGATGATTTTTTGGAATTGTTAAAATAACTTTTCCTGTGGAAAAATATTTACTGTTAATTTATGGGAGTTAGTATGATTTTATTTTTAGAATGTATTGTGGGTTGTTTACTTTTTACATTGATGATTTTGCCTGCACAGTATAAAGATCCTATCAAAATGATAATGTCTTATCCTCCAAATATTAGAAAAAGGGTGGAAGAATTACCTCAATATAGGGATTCAATACAAAAACGTGAAAAAGCTCACATTGGCAAAAAAATATTTGGTATTGTTTTTTTTGTCTTTGTGTTTTCTGCAGTGGCGTATTTTTCTGGTTGTAGAGATTTTAAATCTGCTTTTTTTCATGTTTTTATTTTGTTTTTTGTAGTAAATCTTTTTGATTTGTTGGTTTTAGATATTGGAGTTTTTTGTCACAGCAAAAAATTGAGAATTCCTGGAACTGAAGATATGGAAAAGGATTACAAAGATTATTTTTTTCATGCAAAAGGTGCTTTTATAGGAACACTTTTAGGAGTTATAATTGCATTAGCGTCTGCTGGAATCATAAAAATAATTTTATAAAACAGAGGAATCTTATGGCTCAGCAAAATATATATGACAACGAAATTTTTTTTGCAGGATACAAAAAAATTAGAGAAAACCAAGTAAACGCAAATAATCTTTTTGAAATTCCTGCTTTATTTTCTATGATGCCAAATTTAAAAGATAAAACAATTTTAGATTTAGGATGTGGATTTGGAGAACATTGCAAAGGTTTTGTAGAAAGTGGTGCTAAAAAAGTTATTGGAATTGATATTTCTGAAAAAATGCTAGAGATTGCAAAGCAAGAAAATGCAGATTCAAAAATAACTTATATCAATATGCCAATGGAAAATATTTTTGAATTAACAGAAAAATTTGATATAATAATTAGCTCTCTTGCATTTCATTATGTTGAAGATTTTGCAGGTGTTGTGAAAAATGTTTTTAATTTGCTTAACGAAAATGGAACTTTTATTTTTTCTCAAGAAAATCCTTTATGCACTTGTCATTCAGGTGGTCAAAGATGGACCAAAGATGAAAATGGAAATAAACTATATTTGAATCTTTCAAATTATGGAATTGAAGGGGAAAGAGAATCAACTTGGTTTGTTGATGATGTAAAAAAATATCATCGGACTTTTTCTTCTATTGTGAACACTTTAATTGAAGTAGGTTTTTCTATCAACAAAATGATAGAGCCGCTTCCTACAGAAGAAATTCTTTCACAATATCCAGATTATAAAGATTTATTTCATAAACCGGATTTTTTATTAGTAAAATGTACAAAGTAAAAAATTATTTGTAATTAAATAAAATTTTATGGTAAAATAGTCTTCAAATAATAGAAGAAAGAGACAGATGATTTTTAGGAGATTATAAAATGAAAGATGTTTACGAGTTTTGCCCACAATTTGAAAATGAAAAATACTTGCTTCGCTTAATTGAAGAAAAAGATTTAGAAGATTTGCACAAAGTTTATTCTGACAAAAAGGCAGTTCCTTTTTTTAACGGGGATAATTGCAATGGAGATAATTTTTATTACCAAACAATTGAACGCATGAAACAAGCTGTTGATTTTTGGATTTTTTCTTACAAAGAAAGATATTTTGTTCGCTGGACGATTTTTGATAAATCTACAAATCAAGCCATCGGAACAATCGAGCTTTTTCATCGTGATTCAGAAAATGATGCATTTGATAATTGTGCTTTACTTCGATTGGACTTACGAAGTGATTACGAAAAATCAACAGAAATTGAAAATATTTTGTCTTTGATAATCAATCCCACTTACGATTTATTTTATTGCGACAAAATCGCTACAAAATGTTGGCAAAATGCAACCGAACGAAAATCAACTTTAGAAAAATTAGGCTTTATTTTTTATGAACACAAACTTGTAGGAAGCGACGGCACAGAATATGGCGACTATTGGGTAAAAGGAAAATAAATTCTTTGGAGGAACTTATGTATCATTCTTATGTTATGGGAATTGATAATAGTATTTTAGATTTGGAACAAGAAGGTTTTATTATTCAAAAAGATGGAGAAAACTTTACAGTTTCTTTTCCTGAATCTAAAGCAGATATGTGGGAAAATTTTATAAAAAATCATTTAGCATTTGAATATTGGAATGAATATTTAACAAAAGATAAAGTTGTATTTTTATTTCATTTAACTGACGGAATTAAAAGATTTGAAGTTGAAAATTTTTATAACGAAGAAGTTTTGCAACTTTGCGAAAAATTGTGTCAATGTAAATTTGAATCAATAAAGAAAATGCTTTCGGATAATTGGTTTTACAAAAATATTATTGGATAAAAATAAAATGGATAACCTAAAAAAAAAATTAGCCTACGCAAAAGAAAACATTTCTTCCTTTGAAAAAATTTCAGTTTCATCAAATGAAATTTATGTTTTTAATTTTGAAGATAAAAAATACATTTTGAAAATTCCGTTGATGATAAAAAATAATTTATCACCTTTTTGGCTAATGATGAAAAATATTTTTTTATTCACTTTTGAAAAACAAAGTTTGCATTTAAAAAATTTATATGATGTACTAAAAAATAATCCTCACATAAAAATTGTTCCCTTTGTTGCTTCTGATGAATACGCTATGATTTATGAATTTGTTGAAGGCACTTCTTGGTCTGAAGATGAATTTCCTTGTGGGAAAAATAATGCATATACGCTTGGACAATATATTGGATACAATCATCAAGTTGCTCATAAAAATTGTGGAATAATCGGAATTGAAGATGTTGAAGATTTTTATTCAAGAGTTCTTTTACATGCTGAAGAATGTATAAATCAATTTTGGAATACAGATTCTTCTCTTGATAAAAAAGTTAGAAATTATTTTAAAAGCCTAACAGAAAATTATTTTACAAGTAGTAAAAATTCATTTATTATGGTAGATATATGTGCAGACCAATTTTTATTTGAAAACGAAACTGTTACAACCTGTATTGATTTAGACGGATATGTAATCGGACCTGTAGAATGGGAATTAAGTTTTTTGAAAACACAAATTAAAGATTGGGATAGTTTTAAATCTGGATATGAAACTTATCAGCCAATGCCTGAATTTGAAAAATATTCACAGATGTTTTTCTTTTTGATGGCATTAAATTCATATAATAATAAACAAGAAATGGAAGGAGTTTTTTATGGCAATGGGTATGAGAGGAATGAATAGAGGATTCCTCACTGAAGAAGAAAAAGCAAATCGTCCTAAAGTAACCTTTTCTTTATTAAAAAGAATTTTTTCTTATTTGATTCCATATTGGAAACAGATGATATTGATTTTTGTTTTCATTATTCTTTCTTCGATAATGGGATTATTACCTTCTGTATTAACAGGTCGTATCATTGATGAAGGTTTAATCAATCGTGATATGAAAATGTTGATAACTTTAATTTTAGTTTCGCTTGGGGTAACTCTTGGAGCAAATTTAATTCGTGTTGGAGAAAGTTTTTTAAATAACTGGATTGCGCAACATATTACTTTTGATATGCGAAACAAAATGTATAAACATCTTCAGCAAATGTCACAAAAATTTTTTACTTCAAATAATCAAGGTGATATCATTACTAGAATGACAAGTGATATTTCTGGAGTTGAGAGAGTTGTTACTAGTACATTCACTTCAATTTTATCAAACACAATTACATTGATTGTGGCAGTTGTAATCATGTTCAAAGAAAATTGGATTTTAGCAGGAGTTGGAGTTTTAGTAATTCCTCTTTTTACAATTCCAACAAGATGGGCAGGAAAAACTCGCTGGGAACTTACTCAAGATGCTCAAGAATGTAATGACGAAATAAACGGAATTTTAAATGAAACATTATCTGTTAGTGGACAACTTTTAGTAAAATTATTTGGAAAAGAAGAGTACGAATATAATCGTTATAAAAATGTAAATAACAAAATGATAAAACTCAACATCAAAGAAAGTATGGCAGGACGATGGTTTATGGTTATCATAAATACTTTTTCAAGTGTTGGTCCAATGTTGCTTTACTTAGTTGGTGGAATTTTAATGATGAAATATAATTCATCTCTTACTGTAGGTGACATCACCGTTCTTGTTGCTCTTCTTGGAAAAATGTATGGTCCTGTAAATTCCCTTTTGAATATTCAAGTTGAATGGATTAGAGCTATGGCATTGTTTACAAGAATTTTTGAATATTTTGATATGCCAATTGAAATTAAAAATCATCCGCAAGCAAAAAAATTAGAACAAGCAATTGGAAATATTGAATTTAAGAATGTTCAATTTTCTTATGATGGTGAAAGACAAATTCTTAAGGATATCAATTTTGATTTGAAGAGTGGGGATAGTATTGCACTGGTTGGTCCTTCTGGTTCTGGAAAAAGTACAATCGCAAATTTGATTCCTCGTTTGTATGATGTTTGCAACGGAACAATTACTTTTGATGGAGTTGATGTTCGTGAACTTGACCTTGAGTGGCTTCGTGATAAAATTGGAATTGTTAGTCAAGAAACTTATTTGTTTAACGGAACGATTAGAGAAAATCTTCTTTATGCAAAACCTGATGCAACTGATGAAGAAATTATGGATGCTTGTAGAAAAGCAAATATTGATGATTTTATTTTGAAACAAGAAAAAGGTCTTGACACAATGGTTGGAAATCGCGGTCTTAAATTATCAGGTGGCGAAAAGCAACGGCTTTCTATCGCACGTGTTTTATTAAAAGATCCTGTGCTTTTAATTTTTGATGAAGCAACTGCATCTCTTGATTCAATTTCTGAAAAGAAAATTCAAGATGCTATCAATCCGATTATTGATTCAAGAACAAGTATTTTGATTGCTCATCGTTTGTCAACAATTCTTGCTGCTGATGAAATTCTTGTTATTAAAGATGGAGTTATTGCAGAACGAGGTGTTCATACAGACCTTGTTAAATCTGGTGGAACTTACACAGAACTTTACGAAACTCAATTTTACAAACCAGAATAAATTGAAGTTGACATTTCAATGGAGAATTTTATGAAACATCAGAATCTACATATTTTAGTTGATATGTATGGTTGCCCAAACAGATGTAAGCATTGTTGGATTGGGCATATGCAGAACAAAAAGATGCCCGATAATAGTGACGAAATTATCGTGAATTATTTTAAACCTTATTTTAATTCTCTTACTTTTTATAGTTGGTTACGAGAACCAGATTTTTGTAATGACTATGAACAAAGATGGATAAAAGATAATCAACTTTCAATAAACGCAAAACCACAACGTTTTGAACTTGCAAGTTTTTGGCGTTTGGTTCGAGACAAAAATTATGTTCACTTTCTAAAAAATGTTGGTGTAAAAAAAGTTCAGCTTACTTTTTTCGGTATGGAAGAAATCACTGATTGGTACATTGGTAGAAAAGGTGCATTTAATGAATTGCTTCTTGCAACAGAGATATTATTAAATAATGAAATTGCTCCTCGTTGGCAAGTTTTTATTAACGCAAACAATTCTTCTGATATTATCAACTTGTTGGCACTGAGTAAGAAATTAAAATTATCTGAACGCTGTAAAGCTTTTGGTCAAGATTTTAATTTTTTTATTCACTCTGGTTCCTGTGACGGTGAAAATAAAAAACTTTATCCCATCAGAATAAATAAAGAAGATATTCCACCTGAGTTGGTTACGTATTATAATAATTTTTCTGAAACTAAAACTGAAAGTCAATTGTGTGAACTTTTGATAAATGATGAATCAATTTTTTATTATCATAACGAAGATGAAATCACTCTGAATGTTTCAAATAATTTTGATATATATTTTAATTTTACACATATGCATCCAAGATGGAAAATCGGAAATATCTTAACTGATGATAGCAAAACTATTGTTCAAAAAATTATTGGTGAAGATATACCTGCTCTTAATCTTGCAAAAAAAAATAGAGTCAAAGATTTAGTAAAGCAATTTGGTAATCCTAAATCACATAAAATTTTTGATTGCATTGATGATTATAAAGCGTATTTATTAAATGAACTGATTGATTATGAAAATTAAGGATGTCTAAAAAGTTTTGTCATTTGAAAACTTTATTCAGGATTACAATCTAATTTATATATTGCACCGATGCTGATAGTGTTTCTAATAGCGTCTACAAAAATTTTTCCATCAATTCTTGTTTTGTTTTTTCAAAAGGTTCATCGAAAGGTTTGTAAGTTCCTGGTTTATTTAATTTTTCAGTTGAACCTTTTTCGGAATGTTCTTTCATTCCTTCTTGATTTAACCAATAATAAATTCCCCAGTTGATAAAATCCCATTCAGGATTGTAATCATAACATTCATAATCGATACAATAAATTTTTTCGTCAGTTGTGTAAATAAAATTAGTTGGAAAATAATCCACATGAATTCCAATCTCTTTGAATCTTTTGTGCATATCAAAAATTAATTTAAAGTGGTTATCAGTTAATCCATTTTCTTTTTTGTAACCGATGGCAGCTAATTCACTGGCGCAAATTCCACTGATGTATTCTTTTACAAGATATTTTTCTTCTTCATTAAATTCATATAACTTTGGAACTCCAATTCCGATTTTGCACATTCGTTCGTAACAAAATTTTTCGCCTCTAAAAATTTCTAATTGCTTTTCATAATCAGGTACATCTTGATTCATCTTCTTTAAAACAAATTGTTTTTCATCTTTACAAACTAAATATGAAATTCCAGTTTTTCCTTTTCCTAATTCTTTTATTACTTCGTAACCAAATAATTCTTCCATATAAATTATTTTATCTTGTTTTTTGTAAAAAATCTATAAAATATTTTCTGAGTTGGCAATAGATGATAAAAGTTCAAAACTACCATTGACAGTAATATTTCATTGCCTTAAAATTATCTTTATGAAAATAAAAGATATTTCACTTCTTTATGGATTAATCTTAGTACTTGCAAATGTATTAGCTGTTGTTTTTACTTCTACACTTGTATCTCAAGTTTCATTTGATTCAGAAGTTTTTAAAATAATGAATACAACTTTGTCAAATAATAAAATTTTTTCTGTTTGTACGGCAATAATTCCTTTCCTTGTGCCTGGTGTATTGTGTAGTGTTTATGCAACAGTAAATCTTAATCGCTATAATGAAGGTCAAAGAGGAAAAAAATTTTTAGTAAATATGCCTTTTGTTTATTCCGTTGTTGGAGTTTCAGGTTGGATAACAGGATTTCTTATCAATCTAGTTTTTATTCTTTATTTTAAATTTCAAACAGAATATTCTGTATTTAGTCTTATTTTAGGATTTATTTTTACTTATGTTTTTTCTATGATTTTTACTTTTATGGGAACTTTCTTTGTTTTAGAAACAATAAATAGAAAATATGTTCTTCCTCGTTTTTTACCAGAAGGTCATATATCTGAAATTAAAGGAGTAATAAATCCGTCCATTACTTTAATTTATATTTTATTGTACATCACAATTTGTTTGTTTCCTTGTTTTATTTTTTCATCAAATTTATTTAATAGTTCAGATTTTGTTCTTTCTGGTCAAAATTTAAAAACAATAATTCTTATTGGGATTGTTATTGCCCTAGATTTTTTATTGACTATTGTTGTTTCACGATATTATTCAAAACCTATTTTGCGTTTAAAAGATTGCGCTCAAAATATTGCCAACGGTAATTATAACATCCGAACAGAAATAATTACTGGAGATGAATTAGGTGTTTTAAGCGACACTTTTAATGACATGGCAGTTTCCTTAAAAGAAAAGGAACTTATGTATGATACTTTTGGTAAAGTCGTTACTCCAGAAATTAGAAATTGGCTTTTGCAGGGAAATACAAATCTTGGCGGAGAGATAGTTTGTGCCACAGTTCTTTTTTGTGACATCAGAGGTTTTACAACTCTTTCTGAACAAATTAATCCAACACAAGTTGTTAGTTTATTGAATAAATTTTTTTCTAGCATGGAACAATGTATTGTTAAACATAATGGAATTATAAATAAATATATAGGGGACGCAATTATGGCAATTTTTGGTGTTCCTTTGCAAAATGAAAATCAAGCTCTTGATGCTTATAAGTGTTGTCTTGAAATGCGAGAAACTTTAACAAACCTAAATAAAGAACTTGAAGCAGAAAATCTACCTCAAATAAAATTTGGAATCGGACTTCACACAGGAAATGTTCTTGCAGGAAATATCGGTTCAAACAGCAGAATGGAATATACCGTTATCGGTGATACTGTAAATGTTGCAAGTAGAATAGAATCTTTGTGCAAAGAATATAATTGGGATTTACTTCTTTCTGAAACAACTGTAGAAGGTATAGTTACTTGTGGTGGCTCTTTGCCAAAACTTGAATCCATGGGCGAAACACAAATTCGCGGAAGAAAAACTACAATAAGTATTTACAAAGGATAAAAATATGACAAACAATTTAAAAGAAATAAATGATGTTCAAAAAATTATTGATGAGATTTTATCTCTTATTGATGAAGCTGAAACTAAATTTAATAAAGCACGCAACTGGGGATTTTTTGATATTCTTGGTGGCGGATTTATCACTGATTTATTTAAGCATTCTAATCTTGATTCAGCAAGTGATATAATGAATAAAATAAATTACTTGCTAAAAGATTTGCAACGAGAACTTAATGAAGTTGTAACACCTACAGATTTTTCAATGAACACAAATACTTTTGCATCTTTTGCAGATTTTATTTTTGATGGAGTTTTAGCAGACGCTTATATGCAATCAAAAATAAATACTTTTAGCACTGATATCGCAGGTTCTGACCCTGTTACACAAGCTTTGCAAAACAGATATGCGGATAACGGATATAATTCATATGATGGTACTATACCGGAAGTGTCACCAGATGGGCATTACCATTATTTTGTTAATGACTACTATAATAGAGGTGATGGGTATTATACAAGTACGGAATATGATACATATTTTTATGATTATGACAGGCTTTGTGCGTATATTACAAAAACTGTAACTACAGACAATTATAGCGGTTATTATACAGATTGGACAGGTGTTCAGTATACATGTCAAGTATATCCGAATTGTGTCCGTAACATTACTACTAATAACAATGGTAATGTATCTACTCAATATAATACAGGAAGTACGTTTTCTATAGGTAGTTACACTTGTTATGGCGCAAGCAATCGTGACCCGGATACTTATGTTGAATGGCACGCTACTGCTAATATGCCAATATTTAACACTAAAGAAGAATGTGAAGCTTATTTTAACGGAGAAATAGATGGACGTCAGGCAATTAATAGGAAACATAATTATATAGATACTAACG
>CALBXN010000232.1 GCA_937890485.1 uncultured Treponema sp. | reverse complement strand
ACTGAAACACAATAATTCAATTTATAACAATGTTTCTTATAATAACAAGGAATGTGTTGCAGTATATACATACTCGCCAAATGGTGCGTCTGTTGATGTTGTTCTTTCAAATGCACTGTTTGAACTTTCCCAATTCTTTGCACGACTTGTAATTAATGCACTGTATTCAGTTTCAAAACTCGGATTAAGCAATAAGTTTTCAGAATTCACTCGGTAATCTGATGATGGGATAAAATATGTATCATCAGTTGAACCGGAATCCTCGTTCATAACATAGTTACCAAAACTATCAACTGTGTAAAGAAGATTTCCAGCATTCCCAAACTGATAGATTTCGAAGTTTTCAGTTCCGTCAGTAAGTTTGATTTGTGTCGAACTCAATCTTTCGTAAGTAAGGAAGTTACCATCAATATAATCAGTGCCATTGTATGCTTGTTCAGTAATTTGTGTAATTCTATTTATATATTCAGGAATTTCGTTACCGTCTTCATCTTTTTTGCCATATGAATACACAACACGATAGCCATCAATATTTGTCATTGAGGTCAAATTTCCATCTTTATATGTATATGATATGGCTTTACCGTCTGGATATGTTACACCTGTAAGGTTTTTGTTGCTATCATAAGCGTAACTAACTTCGAGTGGTAAACCATTTTCAAAGTCATGGTTAGTTGTTCCTGCAAAAATTTCTTCGCCACTTGCAGAATAGCATTTAATCTTTGATAACAGGTAGGTTGTTTCGTCATAAATATAATCATATTTTCTGCCAACACCATCAGTTATATAGTCAATACGAGCATTTGAATCATAAATGACATTAATTGATTGTTCAGGATAATCAGGATTTGTTACAGAAACTAAAAGACCATTATCATCAAATCTTTCAACATATCCGTCAGGTCTTGTCATTGTAATATATTCTGCTTCAGTATCTGTTGCGGCAAAATATTCGATTTTATAATCGTGCTCGCCGTAGATATCAGAGTATGTTTCTGTAAATACAACATTACCTTCTTCGTCGGTTGAAACTTTGTAATCAATTGATGCACCTGTATCTGTGTAATATGTAAACTGATTTTCATCACCAATCAAGAAAGCTCTTAAATAATTAGGAATCCAGTTGTTACCATATGCCAATACGCTATTATAGTTCAAAGATGCTGCTTTTGCATAAGTTGCAGTATCGTATATCATACCTACGGTTACAGGCATAATATTGCCATCTATTGATAAGTCATCACGAACAACTGAGAGGTGTTGTGTGAAATCATTCACATAACCTGTTCCAGCTCGTCCTACTGACTGACTATGATAATTAAGGGTTTCGTTATAACCACCTAAATCAACATAATCCATAACCATTACAGTTTCTTCTGAACCACCATTAATAATTATAAACGCGGTAGTATTCTCTGCAGCAGTCATTGCAAAACCTTTATTAGTTTTACCATTAAACCATTCGTTAAAGATTTCGGTAATATTGAAGTGTATTAATGCAAAACTATCATATTCTTCACCTTCAGGTAATGGAGAGGTATAATAATCGATTATTTCGTTTGATAATTCCGGCTTAGTGTTATATGTTACAGTATTAACATCCCAATCACCTGTAATTTCTCTTGCAAAAATCTTACCATTAGTTGTTGTCGCACCGGCAACAATATATTGAACTTCTGTGAAAACAACATCATTACCTAAGTTTTGGAAATAATCAGTATCAATTTTTGTATATATTTCAGAATCAAGTGTTGAAGTTGTTCCATCGCTATTTTCACTAGTGAGCATATTGGTTAATGCTGTAAGATACTCGTCTGCACCGTTTTTATCAGCAACTTCAGGTTTATCACTGTTGTAACCTACATATGTATCTTCAATAAAATCAGGCTCTTCACTGTTTACAATAATCGCTGGGTCGATAGTAATAGGATACAGACGGTCATTACTGCTTGTCCAATCGATAGATGGTGCATATTCAAGAATTACTGTGCCATTAGCATTTTCAGTTAATGACACAACAATGTCGTATGAAAATGCAAAGTTAGAGTCAGTCATAACAGGGCGAGGAATTGTGAATTTAACATCGCCATTGTTGTCTTTGAAAAGGACACTTCCGTCATTTCGCTTTTCGGTATTTAATCCATTTGTTTCAAAAGTGAATGTGTATGTGTCTTTCACACTTTCCTTATTTGAAACGATAATGTTTTCTTTAATTGAGTTAGGAGCAACGATATACTGCAAATCTGTGTTATCTGCAATATTACTATATGTAACCGATGACTGAGTTTGTGCAATAGCTGAATCTGCATCTGCAATTTCAGTATCGCTTGCAACAATATTGTTTTCTACAACAGCAGAACTAGTTTCAATATTATCAATACTGAATGAAAGCTCATAGCCATCTTTCTCAACAGTTAATTCATTGTCTTCATCAATATTCTTGGGGAGTTCAACATTGAAAAGATTGCTGAGGTTTGTATAAAGATTTCCATCAAGAATCATCGAGTTGTCAATTTCTTTCCATACACCTTCATCAAGATAGTGTAAAGGGTCTTCTGTCATAACAGCAGTATAAGTACCATCACTTTTCTTGTAGACTTTGGTGTGTTCATCTCGTTTTTCTTCGACTTCGTAAAGAATCTCTGATTCTGCATCTTTTTCTGCATCAGTAGGATTATTCACAAGGTCTTCGATAAATTCTTTTTGTGCAACAGCTTCAGTAAATTCTTCTGCCATTACCTGCAAAGGCAATATTTCTATTACAAACAAAACTGCAAGAAATACTGACAACACTTTGCAAAATGTTTTAATGCCTTTTTTCATGAGTATCCTCCTTTATTTTTGATACTATATTTCAAACATTTATTTTACGAGATAGTAACCAGAAAAGTAAGGCAATATACCGAATTGTTGAAAATAATGACAAAAAAATAAACGGTCAAAAAGACCGTTCATTTTACATTGGTATTAAGATTATAATCTTGAACTCATTATTATCATATAACCACTCTAATTCACCACTATAATTATTTAAAGCTTTTAACACGCTCTTCATACCATAGCCATGAATTTTCTTGTTAGATTTTGTTGTAACAAGATTATCATTATCTTCTATGGGCTTAGCTGAACAACTGTTTCTTATAATAATTTTATGAAATTTATTGTCACTTTCCAACGATAAATCAATGTATGGATTTTCTTCTTTTTCTGCTCTTTCAACAGCATTACTTAAAAGATTATCAAGTATAGCAGATAAATCGTAATCACTAATAAATGAAAGATTTTCGTTAAGGCAAAGAGTATTAAATTTTATATGCTTATCCTTGCAAATCAAAGCATACTTATTGATGATTACATCTAATAATCTATTCTTTGTCTTTGCCTTTATAGAGATTTCATTTGATTTATCATAAATGTTTTGGATGTACTGCTTAACGTTTTCTTCTTCGGTTAAATTACCGATATTGATTAAATTGTTTTTTATATCGTGAATAAAAATCTTTGTTTCTTCATCTTTTCGTTCAAGAATATCTAAATATTCTAAGTTGATGGTTTGCTTTTGCTCAAGCATTTCCATATTGTGTATTTTTTGTTGATTTATAATAGCTTTATCGTGGACGGAAAAAACAACGATATTGGCAATAAACATGAAAATTTCAGCAATTACGCATAGTATGGTTGATGTTGTATTTGATTCAAAAAATTGACTTTGAACTCTCAAAACAACTGTCGCAAAGAAAGTAGTGATTGGTAATATTGTTAAATAAATTGAATTTCGTGTACCTTTTTTGGCGATGTGTTTTTTTGAGAAAGAAGAAATAATATTCAAAAGTATAAAATAAAAAAATTTAGTTGCAAAAGCTTCTTCTACAAAAATTACCAAATCATTTCTATAATGTGTTATTTCTAAGTTTAAAACATATGAAATCAAAAATAGAATAGTATGTTCAGCTATCCACATTAGTGTAACAAGTAATAACGAATGAAAAATTGCTAATTTCCAATCGCACTTAAATGCAAATAACAGGATTAAACCAAATAACAAAAGTGTGGAAATTATATTAATTGATTCATTTAAAAACAATATCAAAAGTATCCATAATATTATATTAGCAATAAAGCATATTAATAAAGTTGATTTCAAGTTTTTTCTATAATTAAATAAGCGAGTTCCGTACCAAAAAACAATATAAGTATTTAG
>CALBXN010000231.1 GCA_937890485.1 uncultured Treponema sp. | reverse complement strand
AATTTTTATTAAATTCATTCATTAAATAAAAATCATAATTAAATTCAGGTGCAGCAACTGTAGTCGATACTGAATAATCTGAAGTTGGTGTAACAACAACTTCAAGATAATCATCAATATAATTACCATTAATTGCGTCAAGTTTATAAAAATGTAAAATTGTATTCCCCTCTTTTTGAGGTTGTAGTTTAAAATTTGTTTTATTTGATGAAAAAGTTTTTCCTTTAAAACCAACTAAAGCCTTTGATTCAATTTCACCAAGATATACCCAACCATTTCCAGGATAAGATGCAATAATCGTTTGATTTATCGAGGCATAAACTGTTCTTGAAGGACTAATGTCTTTTTCTAAATCTTCTAAAATTACCTCTACATTTGAATTTGTTTCAATTAATTCTTGCTCAACTGAAGTATTTTTTTCTAAATTATTATTTACAACATTATTATTTTCTGTATATTTTTTTTCTGAATTTTTTACAGGAGCAACTTTTTCAGAATTTTCATCTTTTCTGTTGTGTAAAATATCATCAATAATTACAGATTTTTCATTTTCTAAAGGATTTATAGATTTAATAACATTATCAACAGTTTCATTGTTTTTTGCAATTTGATTTTCAAAATTTGAATTTTCTGAAACAGAATTATTTTTAGAATCTACTTCATCAGCAAAATTTAACGATTTATTACTATCAGAAACTTCATCAAAATCTTGTGAAAAAAATTCATCATTGTTATTTATTGATTTATTATCTTCAAAAGTTTGTGCAACAGAATTTTGTTCATTAACTAAAATATCATCAGAATCTAAATTTTCTTGATTAAAAAAATTCGTATCAGCATTTTCAATTTGTTGTACTTCTTGTACGATATCTTGAGGAACAAATTCATCTCCATAAAAAAATTCATCAGTATTATCAATTTCGTCTAAATTTTCAGTTATAGGAACAAATTCATCATAAAGAGGTAATGGCAAATCACCTTGTTCTGCAATAATTTTTTCTATATCTTCTTGACCTAAAATTTCAGCACTATCAGAAGAATCATGAGTTTGTAAATATGCTTCTTCCTCAATAGGTAAAACCTCATCAACTTGAACAGTATCTTGTTTTTCATCATTTTCTGAAGTTTCTACATTATCTGTAGATTTACATCCAAAAAGGATTAAACTAAACAAAAGGATATATAAAAAAATATTTTTCATGGGGCTGCCTCCAAAATATCAGAAACTTTTTTTGTATTTACTTTTTCAAGTTCATCTAAAAGAACTCCATCAGGTTCCGAAAACCATTCTTCAGAATTTTCTTTTGACCAACTTTTATTTGAATCTCTAGAAAAATAATAAGTTTCATCTTCTTTTTCTATGGGTAATTCATAAGAATGAATTAATTTGTAAGGATAAACTTCCTCTGCTAACAAATCATCATCTTTCTTTGAAAAACTCATAATTATACATAAAATCAATAGCAAACAAAGCAAACACAAAATTATTAATGAATGAACTTTATGCTCAAGAATAATTTCTTTTATTTTTGAGAAAATTTCTTTACTCTGTTGTAGTATTGCTTTGAGATTCAGCATTTTCTTCCTTGTTACGATTTCTTCTTATCGGATGAGGTGGAATATAAACATCTTTTTCTGGTTCAACATCTTCTTCTTCAAAAGGTTCTGCCTCAGGAACTGAAACAATACTTCCTTTATCGTTATCAAGTTTAATTGTAATTACTTTACTAACACCAGATTCTTCCATTGTAACACCCAGCATTGTACTTGCGCCAGTAACTGTTTTTTTGTTGTGAGTAATAATAATGTATTGACTAACATTTGCAAAATCACGCAAAGTTTGAACAAAGCGAGTAACATTGTGTTCATCCAAAGCGGCATCAATCTCGTCAAGCAAACAGAAAGGAGATGGTCTAACCATGTAAGTTGCAAACATCAAGGCAACAGCAGTCATTGTTTTTTCACCACCAGAAAGCAATGCGATATTTTCAAGTTTTTTTCCAGGTGGCTGAGCAAAAATATCAACACCAGATTCCAAAACATTTTGAGGGTCAATAAGTCTAAGTTCTGCTCTACCACCACCAAACAAACGACGGAACATGTTATGGAAATTTTTCTTAATTTTATTATATGTTGCTAAGAAAAGTTCAGTAGATTCTGCTCTAATTTCTTCTGTAATGCGTTTTAAGTCATCACGAGCTTTTACAAGGTCAGCAATTTGTGTGGATAAGAAATCATAGCGTTCTTTAGTTTCAGCAAATTCTTCAGGAGCCATGAAGTTTACACTTCCTAAATCCTTAATCTTTTGGCGAGAAGAAGCTAATTTTTCTCTGAGTTCAGCAGGTTGCACTGTAATTGTGTACATTCTTTCTTCAAATTCCATCAAATCTCTTGAATGTGAATCTCTAAAATTTTCTTTTAAGTTACGGATTTCAATATCAGAAGTATTTAAATCCATATTGTATTTTTCTAATTGTGCCTGATATTTTGCTAACTCATCAGATTTTTTCTTAACAGATTCTTGTTTACCTGAAACATCTTTACTTTTACTGTTTATATCTCTTTCTAAATCTTCAATTTGCTTTGTTAAAGCACGACCTTTGTGTTCAAGACTTGCAATTTCACCTTCAATTTCTAGAACTTGGTCTGTAATATCTTCTAATTTTTTAGACTCTGTATAAATTTCATTATCTAATTCTCGCAAAGAATTTTCTTTTCCTGCAAGTTCGCGTTTTAAAGCACGAATTTCAGATTCAGTTGTTTCAACTTGACCTTCCATTTTTACTTTGTTAAGTTCCAAGTCTTTCAAAGTATTACGATATTCATTTATTTTTGTAGAAAGTTCAAAATTCTTTTCGTTAAGTGAAGAAATATTTTCTTGTTTTTCGTTTATATTATTTTTGTTATCTTGAATTTGTTGGTCAATTACACGTTTTTTTGTAATAATACCTTCTGGTGATAAAAATTCATCAATAAACGCAGGTGTAATTTTTGTATATTCAGCAAAAGCATTTTTTATTTCTTGCAACTGATTTTCAATTTCTGTAAAAGAAGAAAGTGCGTTTTCAGAAATCTTTTTAACTTCACCTTCAGAATAATTTCCAACATTGATAAAATCAGAAAATAAATTTTTTCGTCCAGAAGCAAGAATGGAAATTTGAGCTAACAAATGATTTATATTTTCTTCAGCTTTTTCTCTTGCCTGAGAAGAATATCCAGCATCTTTTAATTTAGAATCAAGTTCTTTTACAATGTCTTCTGTAATTGCTTCAAGGGAAACTTGCAATTCTGCAATTTTTTGATTTATTTGCTGAATTTGGTCATTAATTTGAGAAGTTGTATTTTTATTTTCAGTAATTTGATTTTCTGCAAGTAAAATATTATCGTTAAAGTCAGAAATATTTTTTGCAATTTCAGCAAGGCGTTTATTTAATTCATGAAGAGAACTTTCTTGTTCACTAATATCTTCGTTTAGTTGCTCAATTTGTTCTTCAATATTGGATTTTCTACCTTCAAGTTGTTGAACTTTTAATTTTGCTTCTTTTTGGCGTTCAACAAGTTCTTTTGCACTATCAGATTTAGCTTTTTGTTCAATTGCCAATCCGTAAATTTCAGTTTGAATGCTATTAACCTGTTTTTGCATAGCATCAACTTCATCTGTATGTTCTACGATTGTAGCATTTATTTCATCAATTTCTTTGCGAATTATATCTCGTTTTTGAGAAATTTCTTTTATATCATTTTCTTTACGAGTTTTATCTTGGGTAAAACCTTTTAATCGTAAAAGTTGAATATCAAGTTCGTAATTGAAAATTTGCTCTTTTAATTCACGATATTGAATTGTTTTTTCAGCTTGAACTTTCAAAGAATCATAGGATTTTTTTACTTCTCCTAAAATTCCTTCAACTTGACGCATATTTTCTTCAGTGCGTTCAAGTTTTCGTTCTGCCTCTGCCCTTTTTACCTTGAAACGAGTAATTCCAGCAGCTTCTTCAAAAAGATATCGTCTATCTTCAGGTTTACTAGAAAGAATTTGGTCGATTTTTCCCTGTTCCATTACAGAATAGGCTGCTTTTCCAA
The DNA here is from genome assembly GCA_937890485.1 of uncultured Treponema sp. Classification (GTDB taxonomy): domain Bacteria; phylum Spirochaetota; class Spirochaetia; order Treponematales; family Treponemataceae; genus RGIG9060. Next base: position 514 of record CALBXN010000231.1, on the reverse strand, counting down.
CACCTGTATCCCAGAAAAGTTCACGAACATCTTTTAGTTTTGCAAGATTATTATTTATAAAATATTCACTTTCGCCAGAACGATATAAACGACGTTTAATTGTGATTTCACTATAATCGATAGGAAGTAAACCTTGTTCATTTGCGATAGTAAGTGAAACTTCGGCAACATTTAAAGGTTTTCGGCTTTCTGTACCGTTAAAGATAACATCTTCCATCTTTTCGGCACGCATATTTTTAGCAGCTTGTTCACCCAAAACCCATTTTACAGCATCAACTACATTACTTTTTCCACAACCATTAGGTCCAAGTAAAGCTGTAACTCCATCGGCAAATTCTATATGAGTACGGTCTGCAAATGATTTAAAACCAAAAACTTCTAGACTTTTAAGAAACACAATAACCTCTAAATATTTCTATATTATAATGTTATATTTTATACGGAAATACAGTGTAAAGTCAATTATTTAGAAGCGTTTGTCAATTATTTGATTAAATTTTAACACTAAAAATTA
>CALBXN010000230.1 GCA_937890485.1 uncultured Treponema sp. | reverse complement strand
CCTTTCACTAGGTATCCTTTTTTTAGTCTTTCATTTTCAATTCTTAGCTTCATATTTTCATATTGAAGTTTTTCTATTTCAGTTAAATTCTTTTTGCTCGAATACTTACTTAATGGATTGCCGGGTTTTTTTCTGTTTTCTAAACCATTTATGCCATCTTCTCTATAACGTTTTACCCATTTATACATTTGTTCTCTAGAAATACCAAATTTTTTGGCGCATTTATCCATTCCTAAATTATTATTTAAATGATATAAAACTATTTTTTCTTTTTCTTCTTTTGTCCAATATTTATTTGTGCCACCCTTTGGCCTTCCACGTGTCATATAATTACCACCTTTCTAATTCTATTATAACAAAAAATGTAGACACTTTTTTTGTGTCTACATTTATCTTACAAGTTCAGTTGACTCAGCTATACTTTTTAAATTTGTTCATATTTAAAATTGAAGAAATTGACGTTAAATTCACCATTATCAATAAACGATGTAAGTAATTTATCATTATGATAAAGACTATATATTTTATTTGATTTATTTACTTTAAAACATTAATTTCAGTGAAACATTCAGCATACACCAAATATTTTTACTCTTTAAGGTTTTTTATTAAAAACAAAAGTGACCCACCAAAATGGGAGTGCAGAGAAAATAAAACCGATAATATAATAGAATTGAGTTTACTTTGCAATGGAAGGGGGAAACATGAAAAAACTAATTCTTTGTTTTATTTTGATTTTATCAATGTGCTTATCTGTTTTTGCAGGGGATGTTGCAGAATATACAGATTTGGGATTTTCTCCAGATGGAAAATATTTTGTCTTTGCCCAATACGGAGTAACTGATAAAGATTTTGAACCTTATGCAGAAATTTATACTGTTGATGTTGCAAAAAATGATTTTGTTAGAAATGCAGTTTTTAAATCTTTGCCTGGAAAAGTAAAATCTGTAAAAAGTGGTTTAGCTGTTTTTGAAGAACTTTACAACAAAAATAAGTCTACACTTGAAAAATATTGTGGTGAAAAAGCAACTTTAGATACAACTCTTTATCTTAGGGGACCTGAATCTAAAGCTTCTTCTGAAGAAATTACTTTTAAGGATTTTATAAATTCAACTGAAGAATGTGAACTATTTTATACAATAAATCTAGTAAAACATATTTCTGGAAAAGGAAAAAACTTAAAATCGTCATTTTTTATTGGACTTGAGCAAGCAGATGCTTCTGGAAAAATTCTTTCAAGAAAAGTTGTTGGAAATCCAGATTTTGAGAGAAAAGGTGTTTCTGACTATGTTATTAGAAGAATTATTGCTGATAAAACAGGAAAATCAATTGTTTTTGAAATTGAAAAACAAATTGAGGACGAAAAAGGAACTTCCTTTAGGTACATGGTAGAAACCTTTGTATTAGAAGACTAGTTTTCTAAAAGATTATTAATTTTTATAAAGAGCTGAAAGACGGAGCAGTTTCCTTCTTTCAGCTTTCTTGCATATATAACATCATCATAAAAAGTGATTTCTTGCCATAATGCTTCTAAAAAAATTGCTTCTGCCAAATCTTCAAGTAAAGATAAGACTTTTTTTTCATCACGTGAATCTTCATCTGTTAAAAAATATTGAACAAAAAAATACTCAGCTGGTTTGATTTGATTAGTAGCTTTTTCAGTTGAATCTGTTTTTGAGCCAAGATATTTTTTTTGAGTTAAAAAGTCTTTTTTGTTTGGATTAATTGACTTTGCAGGAACTTTGTTTATAAAAGAAATAAGTTGTTCTTCTTCACATGATGTAAAAAAGTCGTCTGATTCATTTTTTATAGAAAAATTTAATGATTCAAAAAGTTTTAGATGTCTTACTTGATAATTCATAAAAAAATTTTATCAAATTCTTCTTTTTTTTTCTACAATTACATTTAAAATTCAATTTTTTGATGATAATAAGTATATAAAGTTTGCGTTGCAAATTTCGATGTTTTAACATTGAATTATTTTTATTTTAATGAGAGGTAAAATTGAAAACTTTAATAAATTTTTTTGTTGTAGTAATTTGTTCTACTGTTTTTTTGCTGATTTTTACTGGAGTTTCTTGCACAATAACTCCTGAGGGAATTTCAATTTTAGATGGAAATTTTGAATCACCAAAATTTTTAGAATTGAATGTTCTTTCTGAAAAAGAAATAAATCTTTTATTTTCAACAGATATAAAAATTGAAAACCTAAAAATTGAAACTTTTCCAGTAAGCCAATTAGTAAATATTGAATCTAAAAATCTAGGTGATGGTTCTTGGCAAATTATCACTACAGAAACCTTTGATTGTACCAAAACTTATGTTATTGAAGGATACGTTTTAGATGCAAGAAAAAATAGTTTGTATTTTAAAGATTCTTTTGTTGGATTTAACAATCGTATTCCAAAAGTTGTGATTAATGAAATTCGTACAGAATATTCAAAACCAAAAGTTGAATTTATCGAACTAAAAGTTTTATCTGATGGTAATTTAGGCGGAATGGAATTAATTACTGCTTCTGATGGAAGTGAAAATTCCTATGTTATTCCTTCGGTAGAAGTAAAATCTGGAGATTATGTTGTAATTCATTATCGTAATATCGAAGATGGCTGTATCGACGAGCTCGAAAAAGACAAAGAACTTTCCACTGCCACAGAATCAAGTTCTTCAAGAGATTTATGGATAGAAAATTCAAGTGCGAGAATTGCTAAAAGTGATGTTATTATTCTTAAAGAAAGAATTCAAGGAAATATTGCTGACGGAATAATATTTACAGAAAGTTCTTTTTCTGCTTGGAAAACTGATTATATGGCTGAATGTGCAGAAGTTTTAATTTCATCTGAAGCCTGGAGTGGAGAAAGTGTAATTTCTGATGGTCTTACCACAACAAGAACTTTATCAAGACAAAATCTAAACAAAGATAAATCTGCTTGGATTGTGGTAGGAACTAGCAAAGCAACTCCCGGAAAAGAAAATTCTATCGTAGTATATGTTGCAAAATAAATTTACATAATTGATGCTAGAAAGAAAATAATTGTTATAATATATTGTATTGTCAAACGCAATACAATATATTATAATTATGTTTGTAAATATAAACAACAATTTTTTCGTGGAGAGTCAATAAAAAATTTTCTTAAAATAACGACTAAGTTTTTATTGACTTTTTTGTGGGAGGATAATATGGCAAATAAAACTGCAAATTTATATGCTAGAATAGAACCTGAAACAAAACTTTCTGCAGAATCTATTTTAGAAACTTTGGGCATTCCTGTTTCTACAGCGATAAATATGTTTTATAAACAGATTATTCTTAATAACGGATTACCTTTTGATGTAAAAGTTCCTAATAAAAAAAATATAAATTTGTCAAAAATGACCGAAGAACAATTTAATTTAGATATGGAACAATCTTATAAAAATATGCTAAATAATGAAGGTCTATCTGTAGACGAAGCATTTTCTTCAATAAAAAAGGCAAAATAGTTGGATTATACTGTAAAAATTTTACCATTAGCAATAGAAGATTTGCAAAATATCTATGATTACATCGCATTTGAATTAAAATCAATTATAAACGCTGAAAATCAATTGAATCGTTTGAAAGAAGAAATCTTAAAATTAGATTTTATGCCTGAATCTTATAAATTATACGAAAAGGAACCATGGAAAAGTAGAGGATTAAGATTCCTTCCCATAGATAACTACATCGTTTTTTACATAGTCGATAAAAAAAATAAAGTTGTAAATATATTACGAGTTTTATACGGAAAAATGAATTTTTCAGATATTTGGAAATGATACTTATTATATAAATAATTCCCCTTTCCCTTGCCAAACAATTTCTTATTAAAATAATCTTTAAATCCCTTCTATACATGTATTTTTCCACTTACTTTATTTTTTGCAAAAAATTTGTTATAATCAGAGTATGTCTGAATTATTAGCTCCCGCAGGGAATATCGAAGCTCTTGATGCTGCAATTGGCGAAGGCGCAGATGCAGTTTACATGGGGCTTAAAAGTTTTAACGCACGATTACGCTCATCAAATTTTGCATGGAATCAATTTGAAGCTGCTGTTCAAGCAGTTCACCGTCAAAAGAAAAAAATATATGTTACAGTAAATACTGTAGTTGAAGAACGAGAAACAGAAAGGCTTTATCGTTTTTTGTCTTATCTTGATAAAGTTGGACCTGACGGTTTAATCGTTCAGGATTTTGGAATTATTAGAATGTGTCAGGAATTTTTTCCTAACTTGGAACTTCATGCTTCAACTCAGATGAATATTGCCAGTGCAAAAGCTGCAAATCTCATGGGAAAAGAAGGATTCAAAAGAGTTGTTCTTGCTAGAGAATTAGGATTAAAAGAAATTCAAGATATAAAAGCAAATTCTAACGTAGAACTTGAAGTTTTTGTTCACGGAGCTTTATGTGTTTGTGAGTCAGGACTCTGTTTATTTTCAAGTTATCTTGGTGGAAAATCAGCAAACCGAGGAATGTGTGCTCAGGCTTGTCGTCGTTTTTATCAAGCAGAATACGATGGAGGAATCTCCCAAGGTTATTATTTTTCTCCAAACGATTTGCAACTTATTGAAAAAATTCCCGATTTGGTAAATATCGGAGTTGAATCTTTCAAAATTGAAGGCCGAATGAAAAGTGCCGAATACGTTGGAAGTGTAACTGCCGCCTACAGATATTTGCTTGACCATTGGCAAGAAGACAAAAAAGGTTCTATTGCAGTTGCTAAACGAATGCTTTCTACTGATTTTGCTAGAGCTAAAACAAAATATTGGTACGATTTTAAATCTCCAGAAACTATCGCCGAATCTTTATTGAATCCAAAACAAGCTGGTGGAACTGGAATTTATCTCGGTACAATCGAAAAAACAAAGCCAGTTGAAAATTCAGAAGGATTTAATGTTCCTTTTGCAAGTTTAGTTGGTGGAACCTATGAACCAGATGAAGGGGATTCAATAAGACTTCACAAAAAAGATGATACTGGACGTGTAAGTCATAAAATAAAACAGGTTTTAGTTGATGACCATAACAAAAGATGGATAGATATTCCCAAAGGTTTTTCAATAGGTGATAATGTTTATCTATTGCAAACAAAATCTATGTCAAAGCGATACAACCATGTATTACCTCGGGATTTATCAACTTTTAGAAAGCAACCAGGTGGTCAAGAGCTACCGATTTTAGATTTATCTACTCCAGAAAAAGATAAGTTGTCATATTTCCCAGAAGGAATTTATGTACAAGTTTCTACTGTTTCTGATATGTATGCAATCCAAAGTGAAAATCCTGTGCGAGTAATTTTAGAACTCAATTCTGAAACCAAAAAATCTCTTATAGAAAAAAAAGAAACTCTTCCTTTTTCTAAAAAACAGATTTATATTTCTCTTGACCCATTCTGTCCTCAAGAAATTGAAAATGATTTAATCTCTTCCATCGAGTATTTGGTAAACGAAGGTTTTAGATATTGGGTTGTAAATAATCCTGCTCACATTTCTATTCTAAAATCTATGAAAGCAACATGTATAGCGGGACCTTATTTGTATGCGTTTAACCGTTGGTCTGCATCTTGGCTTGAAAATCAAGATATTGATGTATTTGTTTCTCCTTATGAAAATTCACGACAAAATCTTGAAGCCACTTACGAAAAAAATCAGCGTTCAAGAGTTTTAGTTCCAATTTTTGCATATCCTGCTTTGTTTAGAATGCGTTTTAAACTTCCTGCTTCTTATGATTTTACATTTTTTTCAGACAAAGAAGGAGGTGTTTTTAAAGCTCTTTCAACGGAAGACGGTTCTTTCGTAACTCCAGAAAAGCCGTTTTCAATTTTGGATAAATCAACCTTTTTGAAAAATGCAGGCTTTACTCACTTTTTAATAGATTTCTCTAAAACCCAAGTGAAAAAAGGAACTTTGCGCCAGTTGATGAAATCATTTTATAAAGGTGAAGTTCTACCTGATATTAGTCGATTTAACTGGAAAGACGGTTTTTATTCTCCAGAAAAAATGGAAGAATACCGAAATGCCAATGAAAGAGCCAAGGTTAATGGTAACAGTTTTAAGAACAGTAGCCAAAAGAAAACTGTTACCAAAAACAAGTCTAAAAAGCGATAACCTCCTCTTTTACTTCAACTTCGTTGGCAATATGTTCTGGGATTACATCTTCACTGGTTTCATTCTTTTTTTGAGAAATAAATTCAATGTGATCAGCGATTATGTTAATTCTAGAATAATTTTTCCCATCTGAACCTGTCCAACGATTTTGTTTAATTCTGCCAACCATCCTGATTCTAGTTCCTCGCGTACCTTTTTTGGACATATCTTTAGCTAAATCTCCCCAGGTTTCTACATCAAAAAAAGATACTTCTTTATGAACTTCACCGTTATGGGTTTTAACCGAACGATTTACTGCAATAGAAAAATTACTTACATAATTTCCATTTTGAGTTTCTTTGACGATGGCATCTCTTACAAGATTTCCTTCGATTACAAGTGAATTAATAGGATTCATTTTTGCTCCTTTTGTACTGCACAATAGCAATACAAAAAATAAAGTTAAATACAATTTTTACCGGTAAACTGTATACCTTTATTATTGAGTAAAAATGCAATTTTAAATGTATTTATGAAAAAAAAATTAAAAAAAATTAAGTATTTTTTACTAATTTTAGAATATAAAGTTGAATATATCGGTTAAGATGAGTTGTTTCTTTTATCTTCTGTAAAGATGGAGATTTTACTAAAGCATCTGAAAGATTTTTTATTCGCTGAATATTAAAACTTGCAGATTTCAATGACCGAATTGTTGAACGAATATAATCTCTAATTAAACAGTTTACATCTTCTGTAAGTTGCTCTCGTGCTTGTTTTGTAATTTGTTTATTCCATTGATACAAACAATTTGAGAGTTCTTCATCTATAGTTGAGCCTTCAGGAATAAGTTCTTTTTCAACCTTCTCGATAGCATTTTTTATTTCAGTTTTAGATGAAGGTTGTTTCTTCTTTTTTTCAGTTTCTTCTTTTTCATTTTTATTTTTTTGTTCTTGTTTTTTTACTGATTTTCCTGGTTTTTTTAGAAAAAGTGAAAGAATCCAAGATAATAACGGAACTGTATACCAAAAAGGTAACATAATTTTTGCATCAGTTAAAATTTCTTGTCTAGAGAGCATTAATATCTCGCTATAAGGAAGAAGTTTTCCGTTTGCAAAAAGATTAATCTTTTCAGAAATTGGTTCTTGTGCATTTCTTGTTTCATAATGAATCAGTGATAAAAAGTTTGAATTAAGCAATGCATATAGAATTGGATCTAAATCGTGGACCTTTTCTTCAAGTTTTTTGTCAAAGGCTTGTTGTTCTTTCATACAAGGTAAATTTTCGTAATCTTTTAAAGAATCGTACCATTCTCTTGTAAGGTTGCCTCTAATTACATCTCGAGTTTCGCTACTGAGTTTCAATATTAAAGGAAGAACTCTATTTTTTACAATAAAGTATCTTTGTCCGGAATCAACTTTGAAAACTAGAAGATTGGGTAAATTATTATTTTCTAATGTTGTTGTTTCTGTGTGCAAGTAATCGCTTAAATCTTTTTCGCTATATTGACCTAAAAGAGGAATTCCTCGTGAATCCACAAATTTTGCAATATCATCTTTTGTAAAAAAGTAGGGTGGTTTATTTAAAATTATTCCAAGATTTTTTAGAGCAGTTGCTCTTTGTTGAGTTTGCTGTGATTTATTTTTAAAATATGATGAGCAAAATTCAATGATTTGAATGGCTTGAAGTTTTGCAATATCTTCATGAGTTAAATCTTTTACTTTTTCATAATCTTGTCTTATAAAAAAGCAAAGTTGACTCCAAAAATAAAAAACATCTCCTGAGGATTTTATATTTTCTAATGTTTCTTCAGGTTTGTTTACGACCTGACTAAAAAAATTTTTTCCAGAAAGTTCTTTTCCAGGATTTGAAATTCTGATTTTCTTTAAGAAATAATCATGATATTCTTCTTTTCTGAGCATCAATCTGATTTTTGCAATACCAAGTTCTAAAACTGTTAAAATACTTACAGATGATGGTAATAGTAAAGATGGAACATCTTTTGCAAATGTTATCGCATATAATGTTTCATCATTTAACTGTTCATTTTCTAATAACTTAAAAATAAATTCGGAAGCTTCTTTTTTTTCGTGTATTTCCTTTGTAAGATATTTTGGAAAATCTGCCAATGTTGGAAATGGAATTGCAGGATTGGCTTCTATTTCTCTATATCTTGCAGAAAATTTTTCTATAAAATGAGCTGTAACAACGATTGATTTTTTATCTGTATGTTCATTTATTAAAGCAATTTTTTTGTCAGATTCAAGTAAAACTAATTCTTTTGCAACTGCATCATGTGAATTTGCTACATATTTTAATAATTCTTCTTGTTGTTCTAAATATTTTTGAGAATAACGACGCATATATTCACAAAATTCGTTAAAATTTACTACTGGAGAATTTTGCTTTTGTGCATAATGTTTTAATATTGTATTGAGATTTGATGTTGGCGCATTATTCATAATTAAAATTATATCAGTAAATTATTAATTTCTCAATCATTATATGTAAATTTATCGTAGAATATTTATAGAAAAAGGAGTACAATGAATTATATTATATTTTTAGAGGAAATATGTTTAGTAAGCGTGTTGAGAGATTAAATCCCTATGTTCCTGGTGAACAACCTAAAGATAGAGGATATATCAAACTAAATGCAAATGAAAATCCTTATCCACCATCTTCAAAAGCAATAGAAGATATTTCTAATTTTGTAAAAAACAATGCAATGAAATTAGCATTATATCCAGATCCAGATTCTTCAGACTTGCGAATTGCGATTGCAGAACATTTAAATAAAACAGGTGGATGTATGAATAATCCACAAAAATTGGAAACTCCTATTACAAAAGATATGATTTTTTGTGGGAATGGCTCAGATGAAGTTTTATCTTTTGCTTTTTATAGTTTTTTTGATAAATTGATTATTCCTGAGCATACATACAGTTTTTATCCTGTTTATTGTGATTATTATGGAATAGATTTAGAAAAAATTCCTCTAAATTCTGATTTTACAATAAATAAAGAACTGATGTTAGAAAAAGTAAAATATACAAATGGAACGATTTTTGCTAATCCAAATGCTCCAACTTCATTGAGTTTATCAAATGATGAAATTAGAGAAATGCTAAAAAAATTTCCAAAGGAAAAGGTTTTGATTGTGGATGAAGCCTATGCCGATTTTTCTGATGAATCGGTTTTACCACTTTTAAACGAATTTGAAAATCTTGTTGTAGTTAGAACCTTTTCAAAATCTATGAGTGCTGCAGGAATGCGTTTAGGTTATCTTGTTGCAAATGAAAAAATTATTACTTTGATTAAAACTGCAAAAAATTCTTTTAATCATTTTCCTGTTGATGTAGTTACTCAGCAAATGGGGATTTATTCCTGCAAAGATACTGATTATTACATTGATTGTACAAAGAAAATTGTAAAAACAAGACAAGATTTTTCTCAGTTTTTAATAGAAAATGGTTGGTTTATTTACGAAAGCAAAACAAATTTTATTCTTGCCAAAAAAGAAGGCTTAGCAGGAAAAGAAATTTATGAAAAAATAAAACAAAATGGAATTCTTGTTAGGCATTTTTCTACAAAAGGAATTGAAGATTTTGTTCGTATTTCCGTTGGAACTAATGAACAAATGGAAGAGTTAAAACAGATAATGAAAAATCTGTAAAATTGAAATAAAATTTTAAGGTAAATATTATGAACAAAATGCGTTTTTTAGTAATTTCAGATGGTCACGGAGCTTTAGATGTTTTAGATAAACTAGATTCTGAATTTAAATCTTGTGATATTGTTTTATTTGGTGGAGATTTTGCCAAATTCGAAGAGCCTGAAACAGGATTACCTTTTTTACAAAAATTAGTAAAAAAACATGATTCGATTTATTCTGTTTTAGGAAATTGTGATGAACCTGACTTTTTAGAAGTTTTGGAACAATACGATATTTCTGTTCAAAAATCTTTGGTTTTTGGTTCCTCTTTTTCATTTGTAGGTTGTGGAGGAGGAACCAAATTTACAGGAACAACTCCTTTTGAACGCACAGAAGATGAAATCTTGTCAGATTTAAATGTAATTTCTGATGATGTTGACTTAGGTTGGTCAAAATTAATTTTGATAACTCATAATCCTCCAAAAGATACCAAAACTGATATGATAAATGGTGGAATTCATAGCGGTGAGTATTCCATAATGCCGATGTTTTATGAACAACAGCAATATGAAATTCTTATTGAAGGTAATGATGAACACAAAATTGCATTTTG
>CALBXN010000229.1 GCA_937890485.1 uncultured Treponema sp. | reverse complement strand
GTAGAACTTACGATTGCTTTACATCGTGTTTTTGAAAGCCCAAAAGACGCAATTATTTGGGATGTAAGTCATCAGTGTTATACTCATAAAATTCTTACGGGAAGATATGATAAATTATCAACCATAAGAAAAAAAGATGGAATTTCAGGTTTTACAAAACATCAAGAAAGTCCACACGATTTTTTTGATGTGGGACATTCATCCACTTCAATTTCTTCTGCATTAGGATTATTAACAAGTAGAAAATTACAACAACAAGATGGAAAAGTTATTGCTGTAATCGGTGATGGTGCTCTAACAGGAGGAATGGCATTTGAAGCATTATCCCATGGTGGACAAATTGCCAAAAATTTAATTGTTGTTTTAAACGATAATCAGATGTCCATAGGAAAAAATACAGGTTCTCTATCCAGATATTTAAGTCGACTTACAATGACATCTCATTATCAAACTTTTAGACGAAAATTTGATAAAGCTGTAAGCAAAATTCCTTTTGTAGGAAAATCAATTTCTAATTTTGTTTTCAGAATGAAGCGTGGATTAAAAGGAATTGTATTTTCAAATAATCTTTTTGCTGATTTAGGTTATGAATATGTTGGACCTTTAAATGGTCACAATTTGCCCGAATTAGAAAGAATTTTTAATCGAATAAAAAATTTAGACAGACCAGTTGTTGTTCATGTTATTACAAAAAAAGGATATGGATATAGTCCTGCAGAAAACGACCCAGTAACCTTTCATGGAATTGGTCCTTTTTGTACTTCAGATGGTACTGTAGAAAAATATGATACTTTAAGTTTTACTGAATGTTTTTCAAATTCCCTAGAAAAACTTGCCGAAAAAGATGAAAAAATTGTAGCAATCACTGCGGCAATGATGAAAGGTACAGGACTTACAACTTTTGCTCATCGTTATCCTAAAAGATTTTTTGATGTGGGAATTGCAGAGCAACATGCAGTAACCTTTGCTGGAGGATTATCTGCTGGAGGCTTAAAACCTGTAGTTGCAATTTATTCAACATTTATGCAACGAGCTATTGACCAATTAGTTCATGATATTGCTTTGCAAAATATTCCAGCAGTTTTTGCTTTAGACAGAGCAGGGGCTGTCCCTGATGACGGTGAAACTCATCAAGGGATGTTTGATATAGCTATGATGCGGCCTATTCCTAATCTTTCTTTGTTGGCTCCTGCAAGTGCTAATGAATTATTTTTATTTTTAGAATGGGCTGTAAATCAAAATTTGCCTGTTGTAATTCGCTACCCAAAATCATCATGTCCTCCTGAAGAAGATGAATTTAGTCTTCCTGTTGAAATTGGTCGAGGTGTTTTATTAAAATCCTTTGCTAAAGATACAGAAAATTGTGATACTTTATTTGTTTGCACTGGTGGAATTTTTAGAGAAGTAAAAGAAGCTGTCGAGATTTTGAAAAATGGAATAGATAATCAAGTTGTAAATTGTCATATTTATAATTTAAGATTTTTAAAACCTTTAGATAAAAAATATTTTCTTGAAATTGTAAAACCTTATAAAAATATTATTTTTGTAGAAGATGGAATTAGAATTGGTGGAATTGGAACTTATCTTGAATCCTTGTTACAGCGTTCTTATATAGGTAAAAAAACAGCAGTTTGTGGATTTCCTGATAAATTTGTTGCACAAGGTAAGAGAGATGATATTCTTGAAGCAACACATCTTAATCCAACATATCTTGCTCAAAAGTTACTTCGTTTACGAAATAATGAAACAAAAAATGATACTGGTTGGAACCAATAATGAAACTTTCATTAGCAAATAGAATATTAAAACCAAAAAATCTTACTTTTGTAATGGGGATTATTAATGCAACATCAGATTCTTTTTATAAAGAAAGTCGTACAAATTTTTCTATAAATTATTCTGTAGAAAAAGCACTTAAAATGATTGAAGATGGTGCTGATATTTTAGATATCGGAGGCGAATCCTCAAGACCTGGAAGTGAATATATCAATGAAAGCGAAGAAATCGATAGAGTTCTTCCTTTAGTTGAAGAAATTAGAAAATACAATAAAGATGTTGCAATTTCCATTGATACAAGAAAAACAAATGTGATTAAAGTTTGTGTAAATTCTGGTGCTGATATTTTAAATGATATTTCTGCTCTTGAAGATGGCGAAAATATTGCAGAATTTGTTGCTTTATCAAATATTCCTGTAATTTTAATGCATAAGAGAGGAAATCCTTTAACGATGCAGAAAAATACAATTTATGCCGATGTTATAAGAGATGTTGCAGAATATTTATGTTCTAGAGCAGATTTTGCTGTTTCAAAAGGCATAAAAGCAGAAAAAATTATCTTTGATTTAGGAATTGGTTTTGGAAAAAATTTAGAAGGAAATTTATCTTTAATTTCAAATTGTGATTTTTTTAAAACCTGTTGGAGAAATTCTTTTGTAAATAATGTTCCTGTTTTGATGGCTTTATCAAGAAAATCTTTTCTTGGCGAATTAACAGGATGTTCAGTTGAGAATAGATTAGCATCTTCCTTGACTGCAAATATTTATAGTATAATAAAAGGGTGCGATATTGTGAGAGTTCACGATGTTAAAGAAACTGTAGATTCTATAAAAGTGTTAAATGAACTTTTAAAAAGAGGTTAAAATGAATTCTTATTATAATTTAGTTCATATTTACAATGCTATAAAACCTATAATTGATATAGTTTTTTTAGCTTATATTTTTTATAAAATTTATGAAATCGTTGTGAAAACTCAAGGTGGTCAAATTTTTAGAACTGTAATAGTTTTTGCGTTAATATATTTTTTAGCAAATATTTTACAACTTGAAACAATTTTAAGTTTACTTAAGTTTATCGCACCTAGTATTCTTGTAGGTTTTATCATTGTTTTTCAGCCTGAATTAAGACAAATTATTTTACATATAGGTCATCGAAATTGGGGAAAATCTAATGATGAAAAAAATGAAATATTTGAACGTGTGTTGACAGCAGCTGATATACTTTCAAAACGTAGACGAGGAATGTTAACTGTTTTTGCAAGAAATACTCCATTAAAAGGTATTATAGTTGAAGGAACAATTCTAAATGCGGAGGTATCTTCACCTCTGGTGGAAACAATTTTTTCTCATGACAATGCTTTGCACGATGGAGCTATTATTATTCAAAATGAAAAAATACATCAAGCGGCTTGTTTTTTACCATCTTCAGAACAATATGATATAAAAAAAACTTTTGGAACAAGACATCGAGCTGCTCTAGGGCTTGCTGAAAAAACAGATGCTGTCATTTTAGTTGTTTCTGAAGAAACAGGTGCTATTAGTTTAGCCTATGATTCAAAATTGTATTATGATTTATCTTTAGAACAAATAAAATCTATTCTTAGAAAATTACTTGATGTTGAATCTAAATCAACTATAGAAGAGGTTATAAATAATGAAGAAAGATGATTTTATTCAAAAAATAAAAGAAAATTGGAAAGTAAAAATTATTTGTATTTTAATTGCTGTTATTACATATTTAGTTTGTCAAATAAGTTTTCTTGACAAAAAAACTTTTGCAGTTCATCCTCAAGTTATTAATTCAAGTAATTTAACTTATGTTAATGAAATTCCTCGATTTTTTCGTATTTCTGTTCGTGGTATTCCTGCGGATATTGCTTTATTGAAAGAAAATGATTTTGATTTATTTATAAACTTGAATGATTATGCAGAACCAGGAAAGTACAGGGTTCCTTTATCATTTCAACTTTCAGAAAAAGCAACAAAAATGGAAAAAATTGAAGTTTCTGTGGATCCAGAATCTATTGAATTAATATTAGAACCTAAAGTTACAGCTTTAATTCCTTTAAAATCTAATATATCTGGTAATTGTGCAAAAGGCTACGAAATTTCTTCTTTTAATCTTTCTCCTGATGTTGTTCAGGTTGTTGGAAGTAAATCGCTGGTAGAAAAAACTACTTTTTTGGAAACAAGTCCAATAAATGTAAATGGAAAATCTTCAGATTTTACTCAAAAAGTAAATGTTATAAACTATAATAATCGATTAATTCTTTCTGATATCAAAGAAGTTACTGCTTCAGTTAAAATTATTCCAATTAGAATTACAAAACAGGTAGAAAGTTCTGAAATTTTTTATTATTCCTTAAAAGATGGTTTTGCTATTGAAAATTCTGAAAATTCTTACAAAATTACTGTATCTGGAAATAAAAATGAATTAGATAATTTTGTTTTATCACCTCTTTCTGTTCAAGTAGATTGTTCAAATATATCTACAACAGGAATTTATGAATTGCCTTTAATGGTTATTGTTCCCGATGGTATTACCGTTGATAAAATTGAACCCAATATTGTAGAAATTACAGTTGTTGATTTTATTGAAACTCCAAAAACTGAATCAACTGAAGAACTTCTAGATGATACAAATCTAAGTGACTTACAAGAATCTACAGAAAATGCCATTATAGAAAATAATTCTTCTTTACCAATAACTGAATAAGGGGATATAATATCAATATGAAGAAAGAGAAAGTATTATCTATAACATATTACACAAAACAAAGTATAATTTGTCCAGTTTGTAAAAAGCCTTTCCCAAGAGAAGAATTGCTTTCTGGTGGTGGTCGTTTAATCGCAGGTGGATTAACTGATGAATTACGCAGAACTTACGAACCATCTGCAAAGTATGGAACAATTTATCCTTTAATATATTCCGTAGCTGTATGTTCACATTGTAATGTAGCAATGTTATGGAATGATATGACTTCTTTTAATGATGCAAAAACTGCTGATATTTTGTATTCTACTACTCATGAAAGAATTGAAATTGTAAAAAATATCTTTCCTCATTATGATTTTAAAAGAGATAGAACTTTATTAGAAGGTTGTGCTGGATACTATTTAGCTTTGCTTTGTTACGAAAAAATGCCAGCTCAATATTCTCCAACGATTAAAAAAGCTCAAATTTGTTTACGACTTGCTTGGATGTGCGACGATATGAACAAACTTTATCCTGATAAAAATTATGATTTTATTAGAGATACATTTTATAAAAAAGCTTTATTTTTATATCAAGAAGCATTAAATCTTGAGATGGAACATAAAGAAAACATTACAAATATTTCTTCTTTTGGTCCTGATTTGGATAAAAATTATGGATATGATGGAGTTATTTATTTGTCTTGTTTACTAGAGTATAAATACGGACAACAAAAAGATATTAACGCAAGGTTAAAAAAACTGGAAAGTTGTAAACATTCTATTGCAAGAATTTTTGGTCTTGGGAAATCTTCAAAGGCAAAACCTGGTCCTTTGCTAGAACATTCTAGAGCATTATATGATAATTTAACTGCTGAATTAAAAGATGCTCAGAATATAGATTTTTCTGAAACAGAAGATGATTTATCAGAAAATATTTCTTCTATGACAGAAAAAAATATATCTGAAAATGAAAAAAAATCTCCATCTTCAATTTCTCTTGATTTGGGCGATTTTCCAACTTTTTCAGATGATAATATGTCTATCGATGATATGTCTTTTGATGATTTACCAGATTTCTCAATGGATGATTTTTAATGAAGAATATTTTACTTACAGTTTCTTATGATGGAACTAATTTTTGTGGCTGGCAACGGCAAGAAAACACAAGAACTGTTCAAGGTGAAATTGAAATTGCTTTAGAAAAAATCCACAAACAGCAAACTAATGCACAAGGTTCAGGAAGAACTGATTCTGGAGTTCACGCTATAGGGCAAACAGTAACATTTCTTTCTCCTATAGATAATATGAAAGCCGAAAATTACATTCCTGCAATGAATTCTTTACTTCCTCAAGATATACGAATTATTGATGCAAAAGAAGTTTTTATGGATTTTAGTGCAAGATTTAATGCAACTTCAAGAACTTATAGATACTTTATAAATTGTTCAGAAACACCAATGGCTCATCAAATGCCTTTTTCTTGGGCAATCAGAAGAAGACCAAATATCGAAACTCTTAATAAAATGGCAAGAGTTTTACATGGCGAAATTGATTGCACAACTTTTGCTTCTTCTTTAGATAAAAGTGTTTCAAAATTTAGATATATTGAAAATGCAGTTTTTTATCCTGATGGAGATTATTTAGTTTTTGAAATTACTGCAAATGCTTTTTTGTGGAAAATGGTACGTTCTTTAACAGGCTCTTTACTTGAGTTTGAAAAAAAAGGTTATGATGAAAATTATTTTAGACAAGTTTTAGAATCTAAAAATAGAAAACTTGCAGGTTTTACAGCTCCTCCTCAAGGTTTATTTTTATGGAGTGTTTCCTACGATGGTATTCGTAGACACAAGTAAGTTAAATTGTAAATTTATTTTTCATCATTTCTAAAATTTCAATTGCTCTATCACAAGAAACTTCTGTTTCAGGTTGATGATATTCAACTAGGTTTGCTGGAATTTCATCTAAAAATGGAGAAGGTACACATTCAACCACGTTTTGCATCTTTCTTCTTTTTTGACATGATGAAATAAATAATTTATCTTGGGCTCTTGTAATTGCAACGTAGAAAAGTCTTCTTTCTTCTTCAATATTATTTGGATCTTCTTCGATACATCTTGCGTGGGGAATTATTCCTTCTTCAGCTCCTGCAATAAATACAATAGGAAATTCCAATCCTTTTGAAGCGTGAATTGTCATTAAATTTACTTTTCCTTTTAAGTTAGCATCTTCCATATCATCTCGTGAAAGAAGGGTAATTCTGTTAAGGTAAGCGTAAAGTCCAGAATCAAAGTTATCGGGATTATTCTCCCAAGTTTCAATTGAATTTATCAGACTTTCAATATTTAAAAATTTAAAACGGGCTGCTTTTTCATTTTTTTGATATTCTGTAATTAAGTAGTCCCAATAGTTTATTTCTTCAACCATAGCTTTTACTTTTTTTGCAAGACCTTTCCCTCCCAGAAGAGATGCTCTTTGAGTTGTAATTAAATCTACAAAATCTTGCAAATCTTGTTTTGTTTTTTCACCCAGAGGACTTTCTTGAGCTGATAAAAGTGCTGTAATACTTGTCCAAAGAGAACATCCTTGTGAATTTGCAATTTCATTTATTTGCTCGATTGTTTTTCGTCCAATTCCTCTGCGAGGTGTATTTATAATTCGCAATAGATTTATATCATCATCGTGATTTGCAATTACTCGTAAATAGCTGATTATATCTTTAATTTCTTTGCGCTGAAAAAAACTTGTTCCTCCAGACATTGTGTAAGGAATATTTGATTGCAAAAATGCTTCTTCAATAGCTCTTGAAAGTGTATTTGCTCTGATTAAAACGCCAAAATCATCATATTTTCGTTTTTCGTTCATTGCAATGCCTTGAATACTTTCAACGATAAAATCTGCTTCGGCGGCTTCATTTTCTGGCATATAAATTTCGATAGGTTTGCCTGAACCATTCCCTGACCAAAGAGATTTATCTTTTCGGTTTGTGTTATGGGAAATAACACCATTGGCTGCGGCTAAAATTGTTTCTGTTGAGCGATAGTTTTGTTCCAGACGAATTTCTTTTACATCAGGAAAATCTTTTTCAAACTGAAGTATGTTTTCGTAATTTGCTCCACGCCAACTATAAATTGATTGGTCATCATCTCCTACAACTGCAACATTTTTGTCTGCTAAAAGGTGCATAAATTCATATTGTTGTAAACTTGTATCTTGAAATTCATCCACCATTATATATTTGTATCGATTTCTGTATTTTTCTAACACATCAGGATGTTCATGAAAAAGTTTTATAGGAAGTCCAATCAAATCATCAAAGTCTACAGCGTTAAAAAGTTTTAATCCTTCCTGATAACCTTCGTAAAGTGGCTTGTACATATCGTTTGCAGATTGCCAATCCCATCTTCCGATTTTTATATTTGAAAATAAGTTTCCTATTTTGAAAACATCTAAAGCGTCGGCAGTAAAACCTAGTTCTTTTCCTGTTTCTTTTATTAACTGATTGCGATCAACATCATCATAAATTGAAAAATTTTCTCGCCAACCTAATCTATTTATATCTTGCCGTAAAATTTTTACTCCAAAGGCATGAAAAGTAGAAACAGTTAAGTTTTGTAATTTTTTACCAGTTAAGGCTTTTACTCGTTCTTCCATTTCTTTAGCGGCTTTATTTGTAAAAGTTAGGGCTAAAATTTGACTTTGTGGAATACCGCTTTCTAGCATGTGTGCAATTCTATAAGTGATAACACGAGTTTTTCCACTTCCTGCTCCTGCAATAATTAGAAGTGGTCCCTCGAGAGTAGTAACTGCTTCAAATTGTTCTTTGTTGAGTTCTTTTTTTAGTTCATCTATTTGCATATTGTTATTTTACCTATTCTGCGTTAATTCCGCCAATGCGTTCCATTTTACCTTTAAAATACGTATTAATTCCACCATTTTTGTTTATTTCTTCTTGAATTTTGTTTTGTACAAATGTTGCAAAATCTTTTTCGTTTTCAAATTCACTAGGATAGATTGGGGAAAGAATGTGAAATTCTGCTCTTGGTCTTCGGCTTTTCCATCCTAAAATTGAAATTGGTTCTTTAAAAACTGTCGCAGTTGGAATTACGGGAATATCTAATTCTTTGGATACTAAAAATGCTCCCCGATGAAATTTTTGAACATTTTGGTTGTGAACAAAACATTCTCCTTCTGGATAAACATGAACAAAAGGCCGCTTTGTTAAAGCTAATTTTACTCCTTGGGTAAATCGTTCTGTGCTATTTTTTCCTCTAGGAACTGGCATTCCTCCTAGAAGTTGAATAAATGTTCCTAATACTGGAGTACAAACAGTTGCTTCTAATAAAGTATGATACATACAGTAAGGTAGTATTGCAGCACTTGTAAGAATTGGGTCAAAAAAAGTTGTGTGATTAGATACAATAATTGCTCTAGCATGTTTCTTTGATTTTAAAAAGGTTTTTATTTTAGAACGACCTTTAATACTTGCTCTGTATAAACAAAAAAACAAAACCCAAGCAATTGGAATAACAAAATAAAATGTCATATGACATGCTAAAACAAACAGGGGATTTTTCTTAATTAGTGAGTCGCCTTTTTTATACGCCATAATGTATTCCTATTTTTTCTAATTTTGTAATTTTTTACATTCTTCAATTAAAGATTGAACATATTTATTACCAGGATAAATTTTTAATGAATCTTCTAGCCACTTTATTGCTTCAGAATATTTTTTTAGTTGCATATTGGCATATCCAATAGAACTTAAAACATTAAATTTATCATCCTTATCTAAAACTACATTTGGATTATCTAGTAAGCTAGCCATTTTTTTGATTCCACGCTTGTGGTTATTAAATGGTGCAGGTGCATAAACATCTTGTGCATTTTGCATATAAAAAGCTGCTCCATTTTTAGAATCCATATCTAAAACTTTTTTTGTTAAAGGCGAAATTTTTACACCCCAAATTAAAACATAGCTAACAGGTTTTACAGCGCAGTTTGCACTTATATTTTCTGCATAAATTAACTGAGACTGAGCATCACTTTTTTCTTTTATTGCAAGGTCTGCGTATTCAATTCCTTTATCGTAATGTTGACCTGCTTTTTCATTATTATTTTGATAAAACCAAACTCTTCCAAGAATAAATTCATATCGAGCTTTTGCAAGGTATTTTTCGTAACCAGAAAGTTCTTTATCTGCCTTTTGCAAAAGTTCTGCTCCTGTAACTTCCATTTCTTCTGGAGATTTTGCAAAATTGTACATATCATCTCTAAATTGATAATATTCTTTTGGTAATTGCCCAAAACAAAAACAACTTATAACTGCGAATAAAAAAACTAATACAAAAATTTTTCTTTTCATAGATAAAATATATTGGATATTTGTACTAGATTCAAGTATAAAATTACGACTTGACAATTAAAGCATTTTTATACATAGTAATTACATAAATATACGAGGTAAATAGTGAAAGGCCGAAATGTCAGACTTAAAAGTATAAAAAAGTTGATAAAATCATGTAGAATTGAATCACAAGAAACTCTTTTAGGACTTCTTCAACAAGAAGGATACGAAGTTACTCAAGCAACACTTTCAAGAGATTTAAAATTACTGAAAGTTGGTAAAGTTTCTGATGGTCATGATGGATATGTGTATACTTTGCCAGATGATGAAAATAGACAAGATTCTGAATTAACTATGGCACAGGATTTTTTGAGAGGTTATATTTCTATAGAATGTTCAGGAAATATTGCTGTAATAAAAACTTATTCAGGGCATGCTGATGTAGTGGCTTCTGCTTTAGATTCTTTAGCATTGGATGAAGTTATAGGTACAATTGCTGGTGGTGATAATTGTGTTTTTGCTTGCATCCGAGAAGGTTATACAGGAAATCAATTTATAGCATCATTAAAACAAAAAATTCCAGAAGTAGAAGAATAAAATTTTATTTTCTAAGATTTGCGTTGCAAACTTTATAATATACAGGAGGTTACAATGGTAACTTGGGAAAATCTTGATAAACAAGAATCATACAAAAAACTTATGTCTTTAAAAGGACAAGTAATTTTAAAAGATGTATTAAATGCAGAAAGAGTAAAAAAATGTTCTGTTCCAATGGCAGGTGGATTAACTTATAATTACGCAGCAAAACAGGTAAATGAACAAATTCTTAGTGTTTTACAATCTTTGTCTGATGAAATGCAAACAACAGAAAAATTTCAAGAATTGTACGAAGGTGCAATGATTAACACTGGAGAAAAAAGACTTGTTCTTCATCATCTTACAAGAGGTCAACTTGGTAAAGATGTAATTTCAGAAGGAAAAAATAAAAGAGATTTTTATAAATCACAACAAGATGCTATTGCAGAATTTGTTGAAAAAGTTCACTCTGGAAAAATCACTAACGCTAATTGCGAAAAATTTACAACAGTTGTTCAAATTGGTATTGGTGGTTCAGATTTAGGTCCAAGAGCAATTTATCTTGCATTAGAACAATGGGCCAGAAAAAACAACAAACTAAAGATGGAAGCAAAATTTATTTCAAATGTTGATCCTGACGATGGTGCTGGAGTTGCTCTTTCTTTGGATTTAGCCCACTCACTTTTTGTTTTAGTTTCAAAATCAGGAACAACACAAGAAACTTTAGCAAATGAACTTTTTGTAAAAGGATTTTTAACAAAAGCAGGTTTAGATCCTTCAAAACACATGATTGCTGTAACTTCAGAAACAAGCCCTCTTGCAAATAATCCTGCATATCTTGCTTCTTTCTATATTGATGATTACATTGGTGGTAGATATTCATCTTCATCAGCTGTAGGGGGCGCAATTTTAAGTTTAGCATTTGGTGCAGATGTTTTTGCAGATTTCTTAAAAGGTGCTCACGAAGCAGATAAACTTGCTACTGAAAAAGATATTATGAAAAACCCTGCATTGTTGGATGCTCTTATCGGTTTATATGAAAGAAATGTACAAGAATATCCATCAACAGTTGTTTTACCATATAGCCAGGCTCTAAGCAGATTTCCTGCTCATCTTCAACAAGCTGACATGGAATCAAACGGTAAACATGTAAACCGTTTTGGTGATAAGGTAGATTATGTTACAGGACCTGTTTTATTAGGTGAACCAGGAACAAACGGACAACACTCATTCTATCAACTTTTACACCAAGGAACTGATATTGTTCCACTTCAATTTGTTGGATTTATGGATAATCAACGAGGCGAAGATATTGAAGTTGATGGTTCTACAAGTCAGAAAAAACTTTGTGCAAATCTTGTTGCTCAAATTGTAGCTTTTGCATGTGGAAAATCTGATGAAGACCCAAATAAAACTTTTGATGGAGAACGACCTTCAAGTCTTATCCATGGAAAACAATTAAATCCTGAATCAATGGGAGCTTTGTTAGCTCATTTTGAAAACAAGATTATGTTCCAAGGCTTCTTGTGGAACTTAAATAGTTTTGACCAAGAAGGTGTTCAACTTGGAAAAAAACTTACAAAACAAGTTTTAGCTGGTCAAGTTGACGGAGCATTAAAAGCTTATTCTGAAATTTTTGATATTTAATTGAAAATTTAATATACTTTGTTTTAGCCGAAGGAGAGATTTTTCTTTCGGCTAAATTTTTATTTTCTAAATAAAGTGAAGGATTTTTATGATAGGAGCGATAAAACTTTTTTTTATTGGAATTATTCTTGGTGTTGCAAATGTAATTCCTGGGGTTTCTGGTGGAACAATCGCTGTTGTGTTTAATGTATATGATAGATTAATTGGTGTAATTACAATCAAAATAAAAAAGATTTTATCAGAATGGAAATTCATTTTGCCCTTGGGCTTAGGAATGGTAGCAGGGATAATTGGTTTTAGTAAAATACTTACATTTCTTTTTGAACATTATCCAATGCAAACTAATTTGTTTTTTGTAGGAATTATTGCAGGAAGTATTCCTTTAATATATAGAAAAATAAAATCTTCAATGAAAGAAGTTTCAGAAAATAATCCTTTGTTACAACTATTCTTTGTTGTGTTATTTTTTTAGGTATAATGATAATAATGACAGTTTTCAAAGATGTTTCAATTTCAACTGTAATTTATACAGAACTTTCATTACCTTTATTTTTCTTGCTATTAGTTTCTGGTGCATTAGGTGCAATTGCAATGATAATTCCTGGAATTTCTGGTTCATTTTTATTGCTTGCTATTGGAACTTACGCCACCGTAATTGGTTCTGTTTCTGATTTCAATATTCCTTTAATGATTCCAACTGCAATTGGTATTTTAATTGGTTTATTGGTTGGGGCTTATCTAGTTAGAACTTTAATGGAAAAAGTACCTTGCCAAACCTACGGTGCTATTTTAGGATTAATTATTGGCTCAATATTTACAGTATTCCCATTGGGATTGCTAATTACTAGATGTACTGAACTTTCAGGAGATACCTTTACAACTTCCCTAGGAGCATTGCTTGTAGGTTTATTGTGCTGCGTTGTAGGATTTTTTACTTCTTATTTGTCTTCAAAAAACAGTTAATATTATGCCAAGGATTTATCTTTAGCAAGGGCATCTAAAAAGTTTTCCATAACAGACCAAGATTCTATAGTTAAGTTTTCTATACAGTCTTGGTCTGTGTGCATCATTTTCCATGTTAATGGTAAAATGTCTTTTGAAGTTTCACTTCGGTTTACAACATCATTGTTTAAATTATGATTTTTTTGTAATTCTCTCATATAAGATGTTGCTTCTGTTTTGGGCAACAAAGTAATAGCGATAGCTGGAATTCCCATGGCAACAAAACTTGCATTGTCACTGTAAGGAACAGGAATTGTAACCCATTTTTCTGGGCAAGATTTTTTTGCTAATTCAATTGTGTTTTCGTAAAGAATGTTAAATTTTTTTGTAAAATCTTTTGAGCCAGAATTTTTCCCTGTTGAAGAAACTACCAAAACATCTCCACGGCCACAACTATCAATAGCATAAATATCATCATTAGTTAAACCTAATCTTTTAAAGATGGAAGCAATTCCTAATGCGCCTTGAAAATTTTTATTTTCAGAATCAAATCCGATTTCCTCTCCATCTGTAAAAATAATTCTGATATTATGAAAATCTAATTGGGTGTTTAATTTTTGCGCCCATTTTATCACTTGGTAAACAGCAGCACTATTATCATTTGCACCAATTCCAATTCTATCGTAATGTACCAAAATTGTTTTTATTTTAAATAGAGGATTATATGATGAAAGTGGAAATTTTACATAAATATGTTTTTGTTCACCAAGTTTTAAAACGCAAGAATCAATGCCTGAATCTAAAAGTTTTTTTTGAATCCATTCTGTTCTGTCAGTTTGAGGTTCTAAAAATTCTTTAAATTCATCACTTTGGTAGTAATTTGTCATTGAATTTATTTTTTCAAAAATTTTCTAGCATCATTACGAGGTGGCATTTCTTGAGCAAAATTAACTCTGATTCTTCTTCCTTCAAAGTCTTTGCCATTTAATGATGAAATTGCTTTTTCTGCGTCGTTATCACTCATTTCAACAAATCCAAAGCCTTTAGATTGTTCTGTGTATTTATCTTTTATAATTTCTACAGAATCAACATCCCCATATTTTGAAAAAAGATTTTTAATACTTTCTTCTGTGGTGCTAAAATTCATATTTCCGATATATATTCGTTTCATATTTTTTCCTTAAAAAGCGTACATTATAGCCAAAATTTAGCCAATATTTTGTAAAATAATTGTTATGCAATTTTTTATCGGAGAAAAATATGAAAATAATGGTAATCCAAGGCCCAAATATTAATATGCTTGGAAAGAGAGAGCGTAAAGTTTATGGTGTGATGACAATGGATGATATTCATGAACAGATGAAGGCTGTAGCTGAACAAGCTGGGGTTGGAATTGAGTTTTTTCAAAGTAATTTTGAGGGTGAAATCGTAGATAAAATTCAAGAATGCCTAGGAGAATTTGATGGTATTATCATCAATCCAGCGGCCTATACTCATACATCAATTGCTATTAGAGATGCGTTATCATCTGTAAATTTACCAGCTATTGAGGTGCATATTAGCAATATTTATCAAAGAGAAGAGTTCCGTCATAAAAGTTTAATAGCGCCAGTTTGTGCTGGACATATTGCTGGATTTGGGCCGATTGGCTATCATTTGGCAATGATTGGAATGCTTCAAATATTTGAACAAATCAAACGCATGGAAGCAGCTTCTAAAGATGCATGACTATATCTTAAAAGATGAAAATGCCGTATATTTTGAGTGTGGTTATAGCTGTGATAATGAGATATTTATAAAATTTGGTGATAAGAGATTTTTTATCACCGATTCTAGATATGCTATTGAAGCTAGAGCCAGAATTGAAAATAGCGAGGTAATTGAATCAAAAGATATAATAAAAAGCGCTAGAGTTTTACTAAGAAGTCTTGGAGTGCGTGATATGGTTTTAAATCCAAGTGATTTTAGCCATTTTGAATTTGCAAATTTAAGTCGTGAT
>CALBXN010000228.1 GCA_937890485.1 uncultured Treponema sp. | reverse complement strand
AATTTCCTCTTTGGTAAAATTCATCATGGGACGATAAAAAATATCTCTTTTTTGAGGAATACCTAAAGATGAATGACCATAAGCACCTTGAAAAAAACGCTGAATTAATGTTTCTAATTGATCATCTTTATTATGTGCAAGAAAAATAAAATCAGCATTTTCTTGAATTGCAATTTTTTCAAAAATATTATATCTGAAAAATCTTGCTGCTTCTTCAGTACCCATCCCCCGATTCTTTGAAATATTATCAATTTGATTTTCTTCTGCACATTCAATTAAACACTGGATATTATGTAAATCACAAATTTTTTTTACAAAAAGACAATCACCCAAACTTTCTTCTTCACATCGAATACGATGATTGATAGTCACAACTTTTAATTTTAGATTTTTATATTTTTGGGAATAAAGTGGATTTTTTATAAGATTTATGCAAGCTAACAACATGGCAATCGAATCAGCTCCACCAGAAACCGCAAGTAAAATCGTTTTCAAGGATGAGATTTCTGCAATTGAGTTTTCAAATTTTTGTTCAAATTCTTCTACAAAGCTTGTCATATTTCAAAAAAAAAACTGCTTAAAACGACCTTATGTAAAACCACAAAACCATCCTAAGCAGTATTTATTAAGTACGATACAAATTATTTTCCAGAACGAACTGAAACAATAACAGCATCAGGATTTGTAAGAACTTTAACTCCACTATCAAGTTTAAGATCTTTTACATAGAATGTTTCACCAATCTTAATTGGGTCGATATCAGCAACGATTCTAGCTGGCAAATCTTTTGGCAAACATTCTACTTTAACAGCAAGACCTGTTGTCATAAGAACACCACCTTCACGAACACCAACTGGAGTTCCTGTTGTTTGAACTTTGATAGTTGCTCTAAGTTTTTGTGTATCTTCGATTACATGGAAATCAACATGTAAGTTGCGATTAGAAATAATATCATATTCTGTATCTTTGATAAATGCTTGATATTTTTTTCCCTCAACTTCAAGACAGATAATTGTAGTTTTAGTAGCTTGTTTCCATACTTTTGTGAATTCAACTTCATTAACAGAAAGCATTGTTGCTTCACCTTGGTGATTATACATTACTGCTGGCAAGTTACCTGTTTCTCTTAAGCGTTTTGCAGCACCCTTACCTGTTTCTGTTCTTTTTGTAGCTTTTAATAATAATTGTTCCATTTTAACAACTCCTAAAAAAGTTTAAAGGAAAACCCTTGCTAAAATAAAACAAAATAAGAGATTAGCATAAACCCCATCGTTCATCACGCCAGAGTTTTCCATAAAAAAAATTAGTCAAGAACAAAACTGCCTTGACTATTTTTACGGTTTATAACCGAAATAACTGGGTCGGCAGGATTCGAACCTGCGGAATGACGGCACCAAAAGCCGTTGTCTTACCACTTGACGACGACCCAAAATATAGAAAAACGGGCCAGACTTAATCGTCTGCTGATGCTTCTTCTATATGACCTGCTTCATACTCAGCAAGTATTTTATCTTGCAATTCAGTACGAAATTCAGGACTTATAGGATGAGCAACATCCTTATATTCACCACCACTTGTCTTACGACTTGGCATAGCGATAAATAAACCAGTTTTACCTTCAATAATCTTTACGTTGTGTACTACAAAACAGTTATCAAATGTAACTGTTACGTAAGCTTTCAACTTTCCTTCAGCAGCAACCTTTCGGATGCGAATTTCTGTAATCTGCATAAGCCACTAAACCTCTTCAATTCTAATACAAGCTACAAATCATGCACCTTGTTCAATCCAGGAACTAAGTAAAAACACTTCTTCCACTTTGATTTTAGGTTCGTGTAGGCATTTTCTCCAAGAATAAAATCTGAAAACACACCAAAAACAGTTGAGCCAGAACCACTCATTTGCACAAAATCAGCACCTAAATTTCTAAGATTATTCATAACCTCAGAAATAATAGGAAACTTTGCAACAACAGGATACGTAAAAGAATTTATAAAATTCCAATCCGAAATAGGTCTTTGATAAACACCTTCTAAATCCTGTAAAGTCGGTCCTACATCTGCTTTTCCTAACACCATATATTCATCCAAAAGTCTATAAGACTCAACAGTCGAACAATGTACATCAGGATACACAATAACAAAACATAAATCATCTCGCGAACAAATCGGTCTTACCTCATCTCCACGACCTGTCACGATGGCAGTACCACCAGACAAGAAAAACAACACATCACTTCCAACTAAATTGGCAATTTCTTCCATCTGACTCCTATTTAAAGGATAATCAAACATTTTATTCAATGCTCGTAAAAAAAACGCAGCATCGGAAGATCCACCACCTAATCCAGCACCAGTAGGAATTCTCTTTGTGAGCTCTACTTGAACTCCAACTGATATACCAGAATACTGGCTGAATAAGTTGTATGTCTTTGTTAGTGTATTTTCATCAGGAAGTTGCATCGCACTACATTTTACAACACAACCTAAACTCTCTCCCTCACACTTAACCAATATATCATCATATAAAGGCAAAGTTTGAAAAATACTCTCAATAGGGTGATATCCATCCGACCTTTTAGGCATAACCTTAAGATGCAAATTTACTTTAGCCGGTGCATACTCACACACTACATCTAACATAGATATTCTTTATTATACAGAAATTTAAACTTTTGTCAAACCTTTTAAGAAATTTATTTAAAAAAATAAAAAAAAAATTTATCAAAAATCTCTATTTTTTTTTCTTCAACTAATTGACATAAATATACACTCTCATTTATTGTTATAATATAAGACGCTTAATATTAAGGAAGTATCGTATGCTCGCTGAAAAAGAATTATTAGACGAAACAACATTAGCTAATTATGGTTTTAGCTATGCGTATAATGATGATTTTGATGATGATTTTGATGACGATGATTCACTCGATGACTTTGACGATGATGAATACATGGACGAAGATTTCGAAGATGACATCGATGATTACGACGATGAAGACGACGACTTTGGTTACGATGATGACGAAGACGACGACTTTGATTACGATGTTTTTGATGATGAATAAATTTTAATCAAAAACAAAAAAAACCACCAGGTGAATCATGAAGCAAACTTCAGTTCATTAGGTGGTTTTTCTTTTTAATAAAAACTTAAAAAAATCAATTCTATAAAAGTTTTTCTCCTGCATGCCACAATTTTTCTAAATCGTAAAAATCACGAGCTTCTTGTGACATTAAATGTACAACAATATTTCCAACATCAATTAAATTCCAATCATCACCATCTGGAGTTTTTCTGTTCGGAACATGAATTTGTAAATCATTTTCTTTTACATAATCCTTTACTTGTTTATACAAACCTTTCCAATGAGAAGAACTATTTATAGTTACGATAATAAAATAATCTGTCCAACTATTTAATTTTGAAACATCAATTACAGTAACATCTTCACCTTTAAAATCAATCATTAATTGAGCAATTTCTAAAGCTTTTTCTTTTGCAGTCTTCATTTTTATTCCCCTTACCTTATCTAATCTCTAACATACCGACCATCAAAGTCTTCTCCAAGAATAATAGTAAAGTCTACTAATAAATTTGCATCCAAACTAGCATCTTCACTTTGAACTTCTTCAACAATTATATTATCACACATAATAAAGTCACCTAAAGAAGAAGCAACCTGTGGATTATTAATGTGATCAATAATAATTGTTTTTTCGTAGTCATTACTATCTGCGTTTGTCGTTGTAAGAACATCATATCCAATACTTTGCAACAATGCAGATGTATTCTTTGCTAAACCTTGAACAGTTGTTCCATTTTGAATTTCTAGAACATAAGTTCTATCATATACCATACTTGTAGAAGCTACCAAAGCAGACATACTTTGTTTACAAGCATCTTTTATAAGCTGACCATCATAATATGGAAAAAGTAATTTCATTCCGTCTACTTCACGAACAGAACCTGTAATAGTTTGAGGAGCAAGACGCTCTGAATCAATATTTGATATTTCAGACAAAAGTCTCTTCAAACCATCTTTATCCATATCTGTTTTCATTAATTTGTAAAAATAATCAAAAGTTTTATCGCCTAAAACCAATTCTTTTTGTTTATTAATTGCATTTAAAAAACCAAGAACAGTATTTTGCATTCTTTCCTGAATATCAGTTTCAGTTTCTTCAGGTTCACGATATTTTATATATGTTTTTATCTTATCACCATCTAAAGTTACAGCTCCAGAAGGTAATAAATAATAATCATCTTCAATTTTTATATCAACAGGTGAAGGAATAAAAAGTCTCAATCCTCCAAGTAAGTCAGTTAACTGTGAAAATTGCTCTAAAGTTATCTCTAAAGTAAATGGAATTGTCGTATCTAGAAGTTTTTCAATTTCTTGTTTATAAGATTGAATTCCTTTTTCCAAATAAACAGAATCAATTCTATCAACTCTTCCAACCGAAGAATAAATTGCACCTGTTCTTCCTGGAATATCAAACATTGCAGTTTTTTGAGTCACAGGGTAATAAAGAATTACATCTGTAGAAATAACTTCATCTTCATCAGACAAAACAAAAAGTATTTTTAATAATTGATCGTTTTTTAGAACTTCTTCAATAGGGTCAGTTCTCAATGAAAAAAATAAAACAAATGCAGAAACTGCCAACACCGCAAATATTAATAGCAAAAACAATGCAGAATTACCAATATTATTTTTTTTACCCATATCAACATTCTCCTTTTATAGAACGCAATAATTCATAAGTTTCTTTTGAAATTGCTTTTCCCTTTTTTGTTAAATAAGCAATATTATTTTCTAAAACATATTCTACAAGTTCATTTAATGACATTTTTTGTAATTTTTCAAGATATTCTTGATTAACATACGGTCTACCTGGCTCACTTTTATCCGCTACATAAAGAATTTTAGCAAGATTACACATTTTAGGTTTTCCAAAAACATGATTACTTACTGCTTCTAATAAATCTTTATTAGAAACACCAAAATCGTTTTTTAAAAGCACACTTGCAGCTTTTCCGTGCAAAAGCGAAGGTTTATCTTTTTCTATTTGAGAAATTTCATATTCTGAAACAGAAACAAGATTCAGCAATAAATCAGACTTCATTTCTTTACAAATATCGTGTGCAACTCCAGCAATTTCACCAAGTTCAGCATCTTCACCAAATCTAAGACACAAGTTTTTTGCAGTCTGAGCAGTTCTCATACAGTGATCATATCGTTCCTGACAAACACTTACAGAAAGATATTTTTTTAGTTTTTCAAGTAAAATTTGATTTTCTTCACTCATAAAGATTCCTTTCGCTTATATACTGAAAAACTGATTCAGGTACTAAATATCTCCAACTTTTTTTATTTATTATTCGATTACGGATATCAGAACTTGAAATTGGCAAAATTGAATTTGATAGTGGCGAAAATGGAAATTTACTTTCTAAAGGCAAAACAGACGAATTTCTTCTGCCAACAATTAAACGAACTCGCAAAGCCAAAGTTTCTGCCAAATGCCAAGATTCAAAACCTGAAAGTAAATCATCCCCAATAATCAAACCAATTTTTCCTTCAATTTTTTCTTGATAACGAGATTCTAAATCATAAATTGTATCAATTGTGTAAGAAATTCCCTTTCGTTTTAATTCACAATCGTCAACTTCAAAATAAGGATTATCCTTCGTTGCAAGCCGTAACATTTCAAGTCTATCAGAATCAGAAACACAAGCTTTATATGCTTTATGAGGTGGAACACAGGCTGGAATAAAAAGAATTTTATCATAACCAAATTCTTTCCTAACATCTTCAGCTAACATCAAATGTCCTATGTGAACAGGATTAAAAGTTCCGCCTAAAATTGCTAATTTCATAATTCTGAACCCGGATATTGATCTGTGTCAGTTGTACAATTAGCCTTATCTTTTAAGAAATCACTAATTTTTGTTTTACCAGCACGATTTAGAGCAGTTTCGCCAGAAAGATTTTCAAATCTGTCTTTATTTTCCATTGAGTCAACCAAAGAAATAATTGCTTGTTCTACGTTTTTCAATCCTTTTCTCTCATAAACTGACATAAATAAAACTTTCTCGTCAGGATTTTTTTCTTGCAATTTTGCTTTTATTTCTTCTGCTCGGTCTAAAGCACCTTCAATATCAATTTTATTACAAAGAATTATATATAGAAATCGATTTTTCAATACCATCTTGAATAAATGAAATTATTCCTGTTTCAGGATTTTCATAAATTATTTCATACTCTAATACAGTCAATTCTCTTTTCACAATTTCATATGTAAATCTTTTTTGTTTGTGTAAGTTTATAGAGTCTATGATGATAACAAGAATTAAAGCAAATGATAAAATGAGAGATATAGTCTTATCAAAAAATATTAATATAATAATTAATTTAATAATAGTTATTTTAGAAATAATCGGATTTATACTGGTTTTCAGCGAATTGGGAATAACTTCATTAGAATACTATACAGAAGACAGCAATTTATTGTTATTGATATCATCAATAATCCTTTTAATATATCTGTCAAAAAATGGAGAACTGCCCAGCTGGTTTAAATCTTTCAGATTTGTTGCAGTCGTTTCCACAACATTGACATTGATAATTGTCGTAACAGTACTGTCATGGACAACAGATTTGGGACTGTACCGCCTGTTGTTCAATGGATCCATGCTATATCATCACACACTATGCCCCATTTTAGCAATATTGTCATTTATTTTTGTTGAAAAATATGATAATCTAAATGCAATTAGAGGATTGTACTTTACAATAATTTATGCAATTGTAATGATTGCTTTAAATGTTTTAAAAATAGTTGAAGGACCATATCCTTTTTTACTGGTTTACAAACAACCTGTATTGCATTC
>CALBXN010000227.1 GCA_937890485.1 uncultured Treponema sp. | reverse complement strand
CAACACTGAACATTATGTTTACTCTTATGGCAGAGGATGTATATCTTAGCTTACTTGAAGACTTAACAATCCATATTGATATTCGTCGAGAAATTGCTTATTCTTTGATTCTTCTTTGGGAACATAGAAGCGACCACAATGTTGAAAGTATCGCACCTGTTTTAAATAGTGTTTGGCGAGCAAGACGAAAATTAGCTCCCGCATTTGGAACAATGGTTGGAACTAGCGAACTTCTACTTCTTTCAATTGATATGGATGACCAATGGCGACAATTTATGGCAACAAAACTTGGTGAAACAGATGTTTCTTGTGCAATGCAAGAATATCTTTTTGGTTTATCCTATGAAAAAATCCAAAAGTTAAAAGATACTCTACGCCAAAAAGGCATTCCCGCAATAGGCCGTGACGAAGTTGCATCTTTCTTAGGAGAAAAAATTCAAACATCCTACGAAGAAGATTTTCGCAGTTTTTATATTTTGTATTCTGTACGCCGTGATGATGCAGCAGCAAGAAAACGAATGAATTTAAACGGACCTCATCATACATTAGAAGCTCATTATATGAAATTTATTCTTGAATGTGCAAAAGAAAAACAACATAACGACATCTATGCAAAATAATTCAATTAGATTTTAGACTTAGACAATTTTCTATATTGACGAATTGCATATTATAAATTATCATAGTACATATGGGTGTTACAACCAGTCAACAGCTTACAAGATATTATGAATTGTACAGAGATACTGAAATTACTTTTACAAAAGAAGTTATCAGAACTCTGCACCTTGATCCTCGACAAATATACATTAAATGCTCTGGGTCTCAGTGGCCTTGTATCATAAACTCTACATCTTTAATGGCAGCTAGAGTTATTGTAGGCACAAAAGGTGGGGCTTATACAGCTATTACAAATGATAAAAATAAAAGTCCAATAAACTTGAAATTTTGCTTTTCTCAGCCAGGTAGTCAACCCATAATGTTCTTTATTACTGCTAGAGTTTCTGACATTTCTCCATACATGGATTCAACAGATCTTGCAGTTGTAACATTAACATTCACACAGCGTCCACCTGATGATTTTATCGAAATTATCGGAAAACTAATCGAAGCAAACACAAATGCTATACGAAGAAAAGAAGAACGTATTGTTATTACAGAAGATTCAAAACGCAGATTAGGAATAATAAAGGAAGAGACTATTATTCATATTCAAAATGTTCCTAGACACTGTATCTTACGAGATTTATCTTTTTCAGGAGCAAAGGTCGTTCTTATGGGATTGGCAATGTTTGTAAAAGATAAACAAGCTGTACTTCGCATTGATTTTGAAGAACCTAGAGAAACTATCAATATTCAAGGAAAAATTGTTGCCACAGAAAATGTCGGAGGAAGAAAGGACTTAATTGCTGCTTCTATAAAATTTGATGATAATACAGTTCCAATGGCTTACAAAATGCACATAAATGGATATTTGACAGTATTACGCAAGACAATGCTTAATTCAGCTAATTCAAAAAATCAAGAACAAAAAACAAATAATACAGTTGTTCAAAACTAAATTTTACATAATTTTAAGGAAATAAAATGAGTTCTACAAATCCTCTTGAATCAATTTTCTACATCACTTTACCTGAGAATTATTCTCTACCAGAAAATGCTTTTAAAATTGATATAACAATTCCACTACCAGTACAAAGTCCAATAAATAATCCTAAGGATTTTGATGTAAATTCTCTTACTTTGGAAATGATTTTAGCGGGAATATTAACAGTTCTTGCCTACGATAAAAATAATCAACACCTTCACTATTACAGAAGCCTTTTAACAAGTGTAAAACCAAATATAAAAACTGAACTTACACAAGCTGCTATTCTAAAAGCTAAAAATGAAGATTTTGATATTGCAGAAGAAATTTTTACAGCACTACACGGCTTAGATCCAGATGATATTGGAACAATTTTGAATCTTGCCCTATTTTTTGATGAAAGAGCAGAATCTTATAGAAAATCAGGACTTATAGAAGATGCAGATGCTTATGACGATTGTGCTCACAATTATTATCAACAAGCTATGATTGCAGAGCCAGCTGTTCCAGATGCATTTTTCAATGCAGGTTTTTTCTATTTGAAACAACGCAATTACACTAAAGCAAAAAATTGTTTTGAAACTTATATTTCACTTTCAGCAAACTATGATGAAGATGAAATTACAGAATCTGATTGCAAAAAACGAGATCGTGCAGAAGAAATTATTCGTGATATAAATTCTAGAAACCTTGAAGACGAACTATTCAAAAGTGCATACGATTTCATCGTAATGGGTCAAGAAGAAAAAGGTCTTGAAAGCATAAAAGAATTCTTAGAGACAAATCCAAAAGTTTGGAATGCTTGGTTTATGTTAGGTTGGGCATTACGAAGATTAGAAAGATGGAGTGATGCAAAAACAGCATTTTTACAAGCCATAGAGTTGGGAGGCAATACTCCAGATACATATAATGAATTAGCAATATGTAGTATGGAACTTGAAGAATTTTCTGAATGTAAAAAATTTCTTTCAGAGGCATTAAAACAAGAGCCTGAAAACACAAAAATAATTTCAAACTTAGGATTTTTAGAGTTAAAACAAGGAAATACAGAAGAATCTCAAAAATATTTTACAATCGTACTTGAAATTGACCCTAATGACGTGATTGCAAAAAAAACATTGGAAAATTTAGAGAATTAGTTCTTCAATTGTGTTAAATCTAGAAAATCCCCCACTTTGATACCTTCTTTTTCAAACCAACCTTGAGGGACTTCAAGAGCGTAACGCACATAACCTGTACTTACAACAGATGCAAGACTAAAAGGTGTCATATCAAAAATATCTTTGATTTTTCCTGAATAATCAATATAGGCAATAGAAAGTGGCGTTGGAGTATTTTTCATCCAGAAACTAGCAATTTTATCTTCAGTAAAAACGAATAACATTCCTGTACCTTCTGGAATATTTTTTCGATTCATAAAACCATAGCTTTGCTCTTCCTCTGTTATTGCAAGTTCAGTTTTTACAGTAACAAATTCCCCAGAAGATTTTATAATAAACATTTCTTTTTGCTCTAATTTTTTTCCTTCGCATGAAAAGGAACAAAGAAAAAAGCAAATAAAAAACAAGCAAACTATCCTAAATTTCATAATCAAAAACTCTCCAAAAATCTTTTTCTAAGATAATCTTCAGTCGATGTTGCTTTTTCTGACACTTCTTGTAATTCATTAAAAACTTTTATATCAAGATATTTTACTGTAAGAGGTTTTTCTAAAGATAAAAGAACTATATCATTTTTCCATTCAGATTTAGATGGATTAAGAAATGTTGGCCCACCATATTTTTGTGTAAAAGTTTTAAACATAGAAAAATAATCCATGCGTTCTGTATTTATATTTAGAATAATGCTATAAAGTTTTCCTTCATAAAATTGAAACCAACATCTATCAAAAAAAGATGAACCTGAAGTTTCAATTAAAATACGCTCTTCTGTAGGCAAAAGAGAAACATCCCTTTCTCCTCTAAAACCAAAAGTACTATCTTTTTCTAAAATATCTCGAACTTCTTCAACAGTTTGTCCAAGTTGGATGTCTTTGTATCCCATAGGTAAATCTTGTGCCATTAGGAAATAACTAAAACAAATAAGTAATAATGAAAAACATAAAGTTTTCTTCATAGCAACACCTTATCGTTTTTGTTTTCTTACAAATTCTGAATATTTTAACAATTCATCACAATCTTTGATAAAAATTTTATTATTGTTCAATTTTATTCTTGAATCGCGAATGAAAGTTGTTAAAATATCACCTTGGGATGTCTGAGGAATTCCACACATATGAGCCAAATCAAAAGGAGTTAAATCAAATTGCCAAGAAACACCCGGTGTAACGGAAATTCTAGCCTTTTCCAGTTGTAAAGCTAACATGTCTAATAACTTTGCCATTGGATCTCTAATTTGTGTATTTTCAAGTTGTCTTGTCATTGCCCATAAACGTTCTGCAAAAGTAGTTGTAAGACGAGAAATTAATTGTGGTTGTGTAGCTACCATTTGATCAAAGTTTTTACGGTTTACAGTCATCAATCGGCAATCTTCGTGGGCGATGGCACTTGCAGAACGAGGGTTATTTTCAAGAAGAGCCATTTCACCAAAAAAATCACCTTTTTTTAGAACTGCTAAGATAACTTCATTTCCATCAACAACTTTAGAAATTGTAACTTGTCCTTCTTGAATGATGAACATATCGTGTCCACTTTGACATTCTGAAAAAATCATGGTGTCTTTAGGATAATATCTAATTGGTTCTTTTGGGGTTTCAAAATATACAGCTCTTGATGTTGGTTTTAATGCAATAAATCGTTGTTTTGCACGCTGTAAATAAACTCCCTGAGGACAAGCTTTCATATATTGATAATAACCATAGATTGCTAAATCTCTTTTTCCTACTTTTTCGTAATATGATGCAATTGTAAAAAGTTGCTCGTAAGATGAAATAATATTACTTTTTAAAGTGATTTTTGTAAGAACATCATTCATGTTTCGCATTTTATTTGCAAAGGTGCGAATAATTTTCATTGCAACAGGTGTGTTTTTTTCGATAAGTTCTGGATATTGGTCACGACGAACTGAAATTGCAACTACATCAGTCAATGCAATTACTGTTTCAATTTGTGGACGCCCTGACATACAAGGGATAACTCCAATAAAATCACCAGGTCCTAAAGTACAATAATCATCACCAACAGAAAGTGACATCTTACGAGTACAAACAACTTTTCCTTGTTGAATAATATAAAATCTATCTGTGGCAGGTCTGCCTTCAACGAGTATATACGAATCTTTTCTAAAATTAACAAATGATAACTGTAACAAAACCCATCCTCACCAATTATTGAGTATAAAATCCAAGTTTATAATTGTCAATCTAATATTTAAAATAAACCAAAGAAAGTTTATTTCTCTGATAAACTATCGGTAAAAATTATTTCACACTCAAGTAAAAAACCTGTTTTTTCTTGTACATTTTTTTGTATATGTTCAACAAGTTTTTTTACATCCATGGCAGTTGCACTTCCTGTATTTATAATAAAATTTCCATGCCAAGGAGCAACTTGAGCATCTCCCACAGAAAAACCTCGTAACCCAACTTCATCAATAATTTTTCCGGAAGGTTTACCAAAACTTCGATTATTTTTGAACACACTTCCTGCTGATGGATACTTAAAATGTCCTTTTAATTCTCTATCTGTAATATAACTTTCTGATTTATCAAAAATATCATTTTTTCTACCCTTACTAACTTTAAAATTTACTTCAACTATAAATTTATCTCCAGATTGAAATGGAGATTTTTTATAATCCCAGTCTTTTGAATCAAAAATATATTCTTTTAAGGTTAAATCAGAAAAATCAATATATCTTACAGATTTTAAAACATCACTTACTGAAATATCGTAACAACGAGCATTCATAAAAACAGCTCCACCACAGGAACCTGGTAAACCTGCAAAATTCTCTAAACCAGAAATTGAGTTATTGATACAAAATTCTGTAATTGATTTTATTGTACAACCTGCCCCACAGGACAAGGTATCAGATTTTAATTTACAAAAGTTTAAATCTAATGTAGAAATTACAAGTGCATCAATTCCATCATCAGAAATGACAAGATTTGAGCCTCCTCCTAAAATAAAAACGGGAACAGAATTTTCTTTTGCAACTTTCAACAAATAAAGTAAACTTTTTTCATCCTTTGGTTGAGCAAAAAAAGTTGCATTTCCGCCAATCTTAAAAGTTGTTTTGTCTTTTAAAGATTCATTTTCTAAAAATATGCCCCTAAAATTAGATTCTATATTGAAATTTACTGATTTTTTAAGTAGAGTATTCATGAATAGAATTATACTATATATATAGACAAAAATCGATAGAGTTTTTATTAAATAGGAGTATTTTATGGCTTTAAAATTATTTAACACAATGGGACGAGAACTTCAGGAATTTAAACCAATTTGCGAAGGAAAAGCAGGATTTTACGGCTGTGGACCTACAGTTTACAATTATGCCCATATCGGAAATTTACGAGCCTATGTTTTTCTCGATATTCTTGATAAAACTCTTCAGTTTTTAGGATATGATGTAAATCACGTTATGAATGTTACAGATATTGGACATCTTTCTGGAGACAGTGACGATGGCGAAGATAAAATGCTTAAAACTGCCAAAGAAAAAGGACAATCTGTTTTAGATATTGCACAATTTTACACTGATGCTTTTTTTAGCGATATTTCAAAATTAAATATTCGTAAACCTGATGTTGTTTGTAAAGCAACTGAACATGTAAACGAAATGATTGAACTTATCAAAAAAATTGAAGCAAATGGTCATACTTACATGGCAGGCGGAAATCTTTATTATGATGTAACAACTTTCAAAGATTACGGAAAACTTGCTATGTTAAATCTTGATGATTTGAAAGCTGGTGCAGGAAAACGAGATGTTGTTGTTGTAGACGAAAACAAACGCAATCCTCACGATTTTGTTCTTTGGTTTACAAAAAGTAAATATGAAAATCACGCGCTTGTTTGGGATTCTCCATGGGGTAAAGGTTATCCTGGATGGCACATAGAATGTTCTGCAATGAGTATGAAATATCTTGGTGAAAACTTTGATATTCACACTGGTGGAATTGACCACATTCCAATTCATCACACAAACGAAATTGCTCAATCAGAAGGTGCAACTGGTAAAAAATGGGTAAATTATTGGTTACACAACGAATTTTTGGTTATCGCAAAAGAAAAAAATGCAGATGGAACAGAAAGTCAAGCTAAGATGTCAAAATCCAGTGGAAATTTCTTAACTCTTCAAAAATTAATTGATGAAGGCTATGCTCCATTAGATTATCGCTTTCTTCTTTTAGGTGGACATTATCGTTCACAAATTACTTTCTCTTGGCCTGCTATGGATGGAGCTAAAAATTCTAGAAAAGCATTAAATCAAAGAATTGCAAAAATCCTTGAAAAAACAGATAAGTCCATTGACAATGCGTTGCAAAGGATTAAAGGGAAAATCCGTAAGATTCATATGACTTAAAAAATAGAAGGGTTGCAGCATCAAATGGGATTTAATGTTGCAACCCTTTTCGCAGTCCGTACGGGAATCGAACCCGTGTTTCCGCCGTGAGAGGGCGGCGTCTTGACCTCTTGACCAACGGACCGTACGAAGATATTATAGTACCAAGTGAATTTTTTTGCAAGAAAAAAGAGGGAAAACATGACAATAAAAAAGATTAAAAACGAAAATGAATTAATGATTACTGTGGAAGGTCGTCTGGACACCATGACAGCGCCGGAATTCGAAAAAGAGGTAAAAGAATATATTGAAGGTGTGGAAAGGCTTGTGCTTGATTTTGCAGACCTTGCTTATGTTTCATCCGCAGGTCTTAGAGTGATTCTCGGGACACAAAAGATTATGAACAAACAGGGCAAGATGATCGTAAAAAATGTGAATGAAACTGTAAATGAAATTTTTGAAATCACGGGATTTGTGGATATTTTAACGATTGAATAAAATGATAAAAGACATTTCTAATAAGAATAAAAAAAGAAAAATTTCCCAGTCGTTTCAGCAGGGACTTTTAGTACTCGTTATTACAGCATTTTGTGCTACAACGCTATTTTTATGGATATTTCAGACAAGGATTTCTGAGAAAAATGCACAGTCACTTCTGGAACTGAATATTTCAGATGTCAGACAGGATATTATAGATGCTTCTGACAAAAATCTGTTGGAGCTTTCATGGAAAATCGCTGGCGACCTTAATCGGGTAGATGTGATTACCAATGAGTATCTTTGCATGCTGACGGACATCTATGAAATAACAGAGATTAATTATATTAATTCTGATGGAATCATTGCTGCCAGTACCTATCCGGATTTTATGAATTATGAGATGGCAAGTGGTGAGCAGTCAGCGGAATTTTTATGTCTCCTTGCAGGTGAAAAAGAATATGTGCAAAAAGACGGAGATTATCCTGAGGATGAATTGTACTACACCATCACAAGTGATGGTGCACCGCTTGCGGAAGTAAAACTGAAAGCCAAAGGGGAGACGGTAACCAAGCTGGCTATTTTAAGTTACAGGGAGTGGAACACCGAGTACATAAAGCCGATACTTGAAAAGAATGACTATACCTTGGTTGTGCCAAATGATTTTTCGGTGAAAGGAAATCCGATTGTCTTATCGGAACAATATGGGAAACAGAATGG
>CALBXN010000226.1 GCA_937890485.1 uncultured Treponema sp. | reverse complement strand
CCAATTCTATAAATATTTTTTCCTTTTGCAGGATATAAAAACAAATTTTCTTTACTTCCTGTAAATTCAGTTTTCTTTTTGATTTCCAGAATATCGGATTCTACAACAAAATATTTTCCGTTTTTTTCTCTTACATAAATATTTGAATATAAAATTCTATTTCGAATACATAACGAATAATAAGAATTTAAACTATAAAGAGTAAAATGGCTATCTATGATAAAATTTTTTAATTCATTATAGACAACATCACAAATTTTATCTGTACTAATTGAATTTTTATCATAAATAGAATTTGAAAATTCAGATAAAATATTTTGTTCAAACTTTTCTAAATCAAGACCACGAGCTAAGGCATCTTCATATCCAGAGTAAGAAGTTTGTAATAAATACTTTAAACTTGAAACATCATTCTTTAATTGGTCAAAAGAAACAAATCTAACTGCCCGAGGATAAACAGTAGGCTCAAAATTTTCATTTATTACTTCAGCTTCTGAAACAATTTCATATACTGCTTCTTGAGAAAAGCAAACACTACATGTAAATAAAATGAATAATAATACGATTAGTTTTTTCATAAAATTTTCTCCAATAAGAAAGGTACCAGTAAATCAAAAAATATCCTTGTACCAATTAATTTATTTTTTATTTATACAAACTTTAGCATCATTGCCCATTGCTTCAAGTTCAACAAATGTAAGTTTTTTTGTCTCGTAACTACTGTTATAATCTTCAACTTCTGGATCATTTACAATAATGTAAAATGTTGAACTTCCATCTCGCCATGTATCAACTTCTGTTTCTAAATTTACCCCTGGATAATTTTCATTTGCAAAATCTCCATCATGCAAGTAAAAAAATACTTCTCCTCCAAGCATAGATTTTGTTGTATCAAGAATTTTTGAAGATATCGCATTATTACGAAGACTAGCGTTCATTCCTTTGATTTCATGCTCAAATTCTAAATCCTCAAAAATACGACAACCTTGTCCTACACTAGCAGATGGTAAATCATCATCTCCACAACAAGAAGCGAATGATAAACCAATTATAAGTACTAACATTAAAGATACAATAATATTTTTATTCACTTTATTCCTCCACTTTCTTCCCTTTTTTAGAACGCTCTACTTTTAGTTTTGTTGCAACTATCTGCATTATTAAAGCAAAATTTCTATTTGTCAATCTATTTTGTTTAAAAATAACCAAAGTACATTTTGAATTTCACAAACTAAAAAAATACCCTTAGTTATTTTGAATCATATATCATATTTAAAACTCAGATAAAGTTTTTATTCGACAATACTAAAACTGCAAAAATCTGTACCTTCACCCCAATAAGTAAAAAGCGTTGGACTTATCCTGTCGGCATGAAACTGAAAGGAAACAGTATATTCACCAGCATTAGAAATTGAAAAAAATAATTTTTCATCTATGTCATCATAAGAATTTGAAGAAACATTAAAAACAAAATGATTATTTTCTATTCCTGTAAATTCAATGTTTTTGCTGTTGAGATTTTCATAATGTGTAACAAATTCATTTATATCAACAATTTCTTCAGATGTTGAAAAATAAACATACAAAGTTCCATCTTTATAAAGTTTTGAAGGAACTTCGCCTTTTACATTAAAGCAAATTTTTTCATCAATTTGATAAACATCCTTATCCGTTGAACAAGAAAATGAATGAAAAAATTCTACAGGTGTACAAGATACAAATAAAAACATTGAAAAGAAAATTGTTAATACGATTAGTTTTTTCATAAAATTTTCTCCAAAATTTACATTATTCTAAATTGTTTAATACAGTTCCATCTTCTAAAACAAAAACATAATGAATAAAATCGTGAGGAATTGAAATAAGTTTTTCACAATTTATTTTTTTAATAAGTTCAATTCCTTTTTCTTTGCCTAAAATAAAACAGGCTGTGGAAAGAGCGTCACAAAGCATTGAGTTGTTGCAGATAATTGAAACAGATAAAATTCCGTTATTTTCTGGAAAGCCAGTTTTTGCAGAAAGCAAGTGATGATAGACTTTCCCTTCGTATTCAAAATAGCGTTCGTAAACTCCGGAAGTTACGATAGAAGAATTTTCACATTGGATAATTTCAATTGGGCTTCCTGTTGGGTTCAAAGGATTTTTAATTCCGATTTTCCAAGGCGTTTTTTCTTTTTGATTTTTATAACCGTAAGCGTAAATGTTTCCACCTAAATCAATTAGGGCACGATTGATTTTTTCTTCTTGTAAAATTTTTACAACGCAATCAGTTGCATACCCTTTTGCAATTCCACCAACATCAATTTTCATTCCCGATTGTGATAAAAAAGCAGTTTGATTTTTTTCATCTAAAATCAATTTTGTAAAATCAGTTTTTGAAAGAGCATTTTCTATTTGTTTTTGCGAAGGAATCTGTGGAAGAATCGTGCCTGTTTCATCATTTACGATTGCATTGATATTCCAAAGCTCAACTAAATTTCCGATTGTTGGCTCAAAAGCCCCTTCTGTAAGAATTGCAATTTCTTTTGCACAAGATAAAACAGTAAAAGTATCCGAAGAAATTTTTACAGGATGATTTCCTGCATTCTGATTTATTTTTGAAATTTCAGAATTGGAAAGAGAAGTACTCATTAGATTTTCAATTTGATTGATTTTTTCAAAAATTCTATCGTATAGTTTATCCGAAGCGTTTTCAAAAAGAGAAATTGTACAAAATGTTCCCAATGCAACTTCTGTTCGGGTACTTTGTGTTTTTTGACAAGATGAAAATAAAACACTTGCTATAAAAATAAAAAAAGCGAAAGTAAATAATTTGTTCCTAAAAATAAATTTACGAATCAAACCTTACCTCCGCTTTTCTTTATTGATTTATAGTTAATTCTTACTCAACTATTTTTAAGTGTAATTCATCAAGTTGTTTTTGGTCAACTTCGCCAGGGC
Organism: uncultured Treponema sp.; assembly: GCA_937890485.1. Taxonomy (GTDB): domain Bacteria; phylum Spirochaetota; class Spirochaetia; order Treponematales; family Treponemataceae; genus RGIG9060. The sequence goes on along the minus strand of CALBXN010000226.1, from coordinate 7,251 downwards.
ATTCATCCATTGGGCTAATTGCAAAACTATTTTTTGGGAAAGCAATTACATCATGAATAGAAGCCTCTCTACACATAATCATAATTAGTCGGTCAAGACCAGGAGCAATTCCTCCGTGAGGTGGAGCACCATATTTGAAAGCCTCTGTTAAGAAACCAAATTTTTTCTGACCTTCTTCTTCATCAAAACCAACGATTTTGAAAATTCGTTTTTGAAGTTCAGGATCATGAATACGAATTGAGCCAGAAGCAAGTTCGTAACCGTTCAATACAAGGTCGTACAAATCACCTTTTACTTCTCCTGGATTGCTTTCTAAAGTATCGTGATATTTGTACTGTGGCATTGTAAACATGTGGTGGGCTGTATCCCATTTGTTTTCTTCTTCGTTCCATTCAAACATTGGAAAGTCAACAATCCATGCAAAAGCCCATTTGTCAGGGTCGCAAAGATTTAAATCTTTACCAAGTTTTGAACGAACTGCACCTAAGGCTGTACAAGCAACTCGTTTTTTTGTATCTGCAACAAATAAAAGAAGGTCGCCAGCTTTTGCACCTAAAGTAGCACAAACATCTTTTGCTTTTCCTTCAAAGAACTTACTGATTCCACCTTCTAAGTTTGGTTCAGTTTCAGTTCCTGTAACTTTCATCCAAGCAAGACCTTTTGCTTTGTAGATTTTTGCAACAACTTCAAGTTCTTCAATTTTTTTACGACTATAACTTTCTGCCATGCCAGGAACAACTAAGGCTTTTACGGAACCTCCACTTAAAGAGCCACCTTTTTCATCTGGTAAAACTGCAACTGCATCTTTGAATGCTTGGAAAGTTCCTAAATCTGCCATGAAAGCAGCATCTTGCATCTTCATATCAAAACGAAGTTCTGGTTTATCAGTTCCGTAAAGTTCGATAGCGTCATCATAAGCAATACGTTCAAAATGTTCTGGCAATGTAACATTCATTGTTTCTTTGAAAATATGAGCCATCAATCCTTCAGTAAGATTTAGAACATCATCTCGTTCAACAAAGCTCATTTCCATATCAATTTGAGTAAATTCTGGCTGTCGGTCCCCTCGTGCATCTTCATCACGATAACAACGAGCAATTTGGAAATACTTATCAAATCCAGAAACCATCAAAATTTGTTTGTAAAGCTGAGGAGATTGAGGAAGTGCATAGAATTTTCCAGGATACAATCTTGAAGGAACAAGATAGTCTCTAGCACCTTCTGGAGTTGATTTTATAAAAGTAGGAGTTTCTAATTCGTAAAATCCTTTATCACACAAATAATTGCGAGTTGCAAGAGTTACTTTACTACGCAAAGCCAAGTGATGTTGCATTCTTTCTGTACGCAAATCCAAATATCTGTATTTTAAGCGTAAATCTTCGTTTGGAATAACTGGTGTTCCATCTTTTTGAACTTCATCAATCATAAAAGGCAAAGTTTCGCTTTTTGATAAAACCTTGATTGCTTTTGCCACAACTTCAATTTCACCAGTTATCATATCAGGATTTATCATTGTATCAGGACGAGCACGAACTACACCTTCTACAGCGATACAAAATTCCATCCTAAGATTTTTTGCAAAATCTGCTAATTCAGCTGGAGAATCAGAATCAACTACAACCTGAGTGATTCCATATCTATCTCTTAAATTGATAAAAGAAATTCCACCATGTTCACGAATACGGTGAATCCATCCATTTAGAATTACTGTTTTTTTGTCATCTGCCTTGCGTAAATCACCACAAGTTACAGTTCTTTTCATATTTTCCATAGTAGATAATTTTACTGTAAATAAGAGTGTTATTCAAGGCTTGTTTAAGTTTGCTATAGGATAAAAAATTAAAATCTAAATCTAAAACCGATTTGATTCCAAAGTAAAAGTTCGGGAGCAAAAAAATCAGACAAAGTAGCACCTTCTAGACTAAACCAATCTATATACATACAAGGTTCCCATTGTAGAAAAAATTCTAGTGTCATCTTCTTAAAATTCCAATCCATATGAATACCTGCAATAGGATAAATAGTTTGTACTAGCCATAAAAAATCTATTGGAATAATAAAAAGAGTTGTACCTGCTCCAAATTGAAAACCAAAGTTAAAAAAATTCTCAGGTGTTAAATCAATTCGAAAAAATTCCCAATCTAAACCTAATGAAAAAAGAACAGTAGGACCTACAGAAAGATGTAAATTTGCATCCTCAAAAGTATATGATATCTTTGGACCTATTGGCTCTACAGAAATTCCTAATTGTAATCCATAAGTTGAACAAACAAGACATAATAACACAATAATAAACACACATAGTTTTTTCATTCTACCATGCTCCTTAAAATTAAAAATGTATTTACTTTTTTACATTACACATTTTGTACTTTTCTGTTTGTGATTTATTTTTCTATAACCGTTTTTTCATCTGTGAATAAATTCCACCTAACTTCTTTTATTAAATCGAATGTTGCTGCATCGTAGAATTTTACATAATATTCTTTAGTCTCTGTATAGTCATCTGCTATCATAATTATATCATTTTTAAAAAAAGTACTGGAATAAGATTCTTCTTCAAAATCTAAAAAATGTTTTTTATTCCAATTCCATTCATTTTGTTCATTCTTTTCCAAATACGCATAATTATGATCTAAACCTGCATAAACATATATCCTTTCTAGTTTTTCTGAATAGTATATGTTTCCCAAACTGTAATGTTCTGATTCATATCCTTTTGCATAAATATGTTGCAAACTTCCATCTGGATTTCGAATTGTTATTCCATAAGTTCTATCTCGTATTACAATTGTTCCATCTGGCAATACTAAAGAAGAAGACCCCCTATTACCTATACGTCCTTCATCAGCTTGCATAGCAGAAATCAAAATTGGTGTAAATTCTAACTTTTTTCCTTTAAGCTCATAAGTTCCAAAGCCTTCTTTTGTTTCATCATACAAATAATCATTTCCACAACCATAGATTTTTCCTTCTATATCGTGTAACTCTGTAAACAAATCATCAATATAAACAATCCCTTCATATTTCTTTGTATTTAAATCAATTACACTTACAGAACAGCCTTCTTCATAATGATATCCATGCATAACAAGTGCTTTATCTATTGATGGCAAGACATTTATTCTTTGTTGATTACATTCTTCATATTCTATTACATTTTCTGTTTTTCCCGTTTCTGGATTAAATACTAAGGTCTTTTTACTCATTGGAGCACCTAGTAACCAAAGTTTACCATCATAAGGTACAACTTCTATCGCCATACTCTCGCCTTTATCTTCGCTATAGACAATCCGAGATATTATATCTTTTTTTTCTACATCTATTACAAAAGTTGACATCTGCCAATTTTCATCACTATAGTGATCAGTCCAAAAGCCAAAATATACTTGATTTTCATTTACACTAAACTTGTGTGTTATTCGCTTTACTTTTGTATCTAGCAAAGAACTTTCTTCCTTAAACCATATACAACCTACAAACAAAAATATCATTAGTATACAAAAAATATTTACTATCACTTTTTTCATTTTACCATGCTCCTGGATCTTTTTTACCAACTCTACAATATTCTTTTGTATCTCCATCAATAACTATATCCCATGGATATACTAAATCACAAGTAAATAATGTTAGTACTACAACAAATATAACAATTGAGATTGTGATTCTAATCCGCCCTAAACTAATTGTCATTGATAGAACTTTAGGAACAAGGTTTCTAACAGTAAAACTTGAAGCAAATATACTACCATCAATATTTACACCTAAATCGTCCCAAATAAGCCAAGCAACCTGAGAACAATATAAGCCCTTCGAATCATTACTCTTTCTTAATTTTATTGCATATTCTCTGTTATCATAATTTTTTACATTTTTATCTATTACAGTTTGTATCTCAGATTGAGTTTTAGAAGAATTTACATGTAATAATTTAAGATTTTGTATATCTGTCTTATCTGTAATTTGATGCTCTATCGAATAATGTGTAGTTTTTAATTTTTCTTTGCTATTTTCTCTATCAGCTGTAAAAAACATTTTTTTACTTGCATCCCACAAGGCAGCATGGCCTGTAATTACATCACCTCTTCCTGGTCCGTGAACATACAAAATATCTCCCGTTTTAGTTGCTTTATTAACTGAACTTCCACTTGTCTGTAATAATGTTCCTAATTCTTTTCTGTCACTTACTATTATAGCACTATCATCTAAATAGCGTGGTTGAACTTGAGATGCATTATATTTTTGGATAGTATTTTCTACTGCTTGTAAAAGTTCTTCATTAACAATTGAATTTTCACTTGTAGAATTTAGTGTTTCATCTATTACTTCAAAACCAGCTTCAGAAAGTTCATCTGCTACAGGTAATGTCATGGTTGCCATTTCCATTGTGTGATTATTTACAACTTCCTGTATAGTACTTGTTAATTTCTCCAAGTCTTCCTCAGATATCTGAACATCACCACTTCTAGAAACAACATTTTGAGATAAAGTAATTTCAGAAACTGCTTGTTCAATGTCACTTTCTAATCCATCAAATGATAAATATTCATCAATTTTCTCTGATATTTTTTCTTCTGAAAAACTTTCTGAGTTTGAAATATTTTCTATCATCTTATCATAAATAAGTTTATCTGTTTCTGTTAATTGACTTGAATTTTCTAATTCAAAATTCACATCATTCAATGTTGTTTCTTCTGTATCAGAATTTCTACTTTGTAGTCCTTTTAGATTTTTAATCATCGCTTTCTTTTGTTCTGAGTTTAAATTTACAAACTTATCTCCCGAAATTATAGAAACATTAGGATTTGTAAAATAATTTTCAGATTGTTCTACTGTTTCAATTTCAACTTTTCCTGATACAGAAACTCCACCTTTTTCATTATTTACACTAGATACAACCGAATTATCAGAAAGGACATTTTGTGTAGTAGTATAAGCAACTTGTTGCTGTACTGTATTTTGTTGACATCCCATTAATGGAGCATACAAAATGCTACATGACATAAAAATTGAAATTACTTTTGTAATTCCTACTTCCAAATTCTTTAAAATTTTCCTTAACATAAAAACCTCACAATAAAAATTTAACTTTTGCAAAAGATGATTCAATTATCTTGAGGAATTTTTGCGTTGTCAATCTGTTTTGTTTAAAAATAACCGCGGTTACTAAAAAAATAACCACGGTTATTTTTAAACTTTTTGGCTTCAATAAAAAATTACCAAGTGGCATTTTAAATTTTTAAAATTTTCGTTGTGTTAAAAAAACTTGTATGATAAAATTTTTGTTATGGATAGTGTTTTAGATAAAAAAGGAAAATCAGAATTTTACAAGAAAAAAAAGTATGAAAAAATTATGTTAATCTCTGCCTTTTCAGTACTTTTAACAGCAACAATTTTAAGCATCATAAACGATAATGATATTCCAACCGTTATTCCTTTTCATACAACTGTTGTTCCAATAATAAATGGACTATCAGCTTTTCTTTGTCTAGTGCTTTTATTCATAAAAGAAAATTATCGCCTTCAATGTTTAATTTTATTTGTACAAGGAATTTGTACAGCTCTAACTGGTTACGAAGTTCTTGGAGCATTTTTGTATTCTGCAATGTTTGTTCTCTTATTTGCAAACAAATATTTTACAACCAATCCTAAGAAAAAAATTTTTATCTTTGTTTTAATTTGGATTTTGACAGTTTTGAGTTTAATACCTTTTGGAATACAACGATTTATTCTTGAACTTGTAATTTCATTTTTCTTTGCAGGATTTTATGCTTATGTTTATAAAAAAATGGAACACACATTTTCAATTTTTATTCCAGCAAAAAATAACTTAGAAATTTTAAATAAATTACCTGAACGAGGAAGTAAAATCAACCTTGAAGAATTTGGATTATCAGAAAGACAAATTAAATTTGTAAAAGATTATCTAAAAAATAAATCCAGTTATAAAGAACTTGGGGAAAAATATTTTACAAGTACATCAACTGTAAAAAAAGAAATGCGAGAAGTATTTGACAAATTCAATGTAAAAAACATCAATGAACTTTATATGCTTCTTGTTCAGTTTGTTATAGAAGATGAACTTCGATAGCACAAAATCTTATTTTACTCTCGACTTCGTGCTATCAGTTTTGATTTTTATATTGCAAACATTACAGAAAAGAAGTGAAGTACTGTTCCCATCAACACGAATAAGTGCCAGATACAGTGAGTCCATTTAATTTTTTTCATGGCGTAGAAAATTACACCCACCATATAAGCAACGCCACCAGAAAGTAAGAAAGCAAGACTTGTTTGAGAAAGAGCGTTTTTCATTGGCTTGAAGGCAAAGATTATTAACCAACCCATCAAAACATAAGTGATTACAGATAAGACTCTCATTCTAGAACCAAAAATTGCATAAAATACAATTCCTAAAACAGCAAGTCCCCAAATGATGCCAAAAATTGTCCAACCTAAAGCGCCACGCAAAAATGCTAGACAAAATGGAGTGTAAGTTCCTGCTATCAAAATATAAATTGAACAATGATCAAAAATTGCAAATACTTTTTTTGCACCATAAGGAGTTAAAGCATGATACAAAGTTGACATCAAATATAGAATTATCATTGAAGCACCAAAGATAGAAACACCAGTTACATAAGAACCAAGAAATTCAACTGGAGCTTTTTGTACAGCACGAACAATCAACAAAACTAATCCTGCTATTGCAAGACCAACCCCAATTCCATGAGTGATAGAATTGAAAATTTCTTCGCCAATAGAATATCGCTTGGGCTTTGATTCGTATTCGGCTTTTGCAATTTCTTTCATGCGTTTTTTTTCGATTTTTCTACAAGCCTTATCGATAGCTTTTTTGTTATCTTTTTTTAAATCAAGAAATAGTTTGTATTTTGTTTCAGCAATATCTTTCTTTGCCTGAAGCTTAATTTCTTTAATTTTCTGTTTTGCTTCTATTTTAAGTTTCTTTTTTGGAGAAACATCTTCTGCTTGTATAGTTTGGATTTCTGACATATTAGAACCATCCTTTTAACAAAATTTATAATAAACAATAAGACAGAATGACAAAAAAATCAAGAGTGTAAAACTTGCTTAAAAATCACATGATAAATTGTGTATTTAGATAAATTCGTACAAAAAATGCTCTCAGCCAAAATTGCCTCGTCTCGCGAGTGCTGCGCTTCGCTTGCAAGGCTTTTAGTAAACCTTCGGTTTACAATCAAGTTTTGCTTCACAAAACTTGCGGCG
>CALBXN010000225.1 GCA_937890485.1 uncultured Treponema sp. | reverse complement strand
CATTGTATAAAATTTATCATCTAATGAAATATTAACTACCTTAGTCTTTTCTTGAACAACTACAAGATTCGGCATTTTAGGAATAACTGTATAGCAAACTTTAAATTGCTCTGGAATAAATTCTTCTGGATTTAAGCCTGATAAATCAATCCAAGAAAGAGTATGCTCTTCGTTACGATTCATATCTAAAACAAAAGTTCCAGTTTGCCAAATATCATCATCAATTGAAATATAAATATTTTCATTTGCTGAAATTTTTAATTTTGTCCAATCTGTAAATTCCAAAGTAAATGGAACTTGAGAAAGTTTTTTTTCTATTCTTCTTACTGTATAATCATCTTCAAAAGTTACATCATTTGACAAAGTATTATTTGTAAAATTATATTGAGAATCATCTTTAGATACTGATGGCATTATATGTAACATAAATCTGTACATATCATTTTTATTTTTTATAACTAAAGGTAAAACCTGTTCTAAAGAATTTTCAGAATTTATTGTTAAAGTTCTGCCTTTTAAATAAGGTTCTGTAGAATCTGAAATTGAATACTTCATATATGAAGGAATTGAAATATTTTTTTCTTTTACAGGAATTAAAGCTTGATTTTTGTTTTCGATATAAAATTGCAAATCTATAGGAGTGTTTTTTACAGAAAAATCAACACTTTCTTCTATAACAGAATTATCTGAATTTACAATTACTACCTTTAGATTGATATTTCCTTCTAATTCAAGTAACACAGGATTTTCATAGGCAAAACCCGAATACAAAGGATTATCACCTGTAAATGAATAGAAAGCCGAAGCGCCTTCGGGAACATCAAGCAAAATTGTTTGATAATTTGACCAAGTTCCAGCAACAGGACTTATAATATGATTTTTTTCTGCAAAAGAAGAAAAACTCACCAAGAAAAACAAAACACTAAAAATTGCAAATCGAGTAAAATTAGATTTTTGTTTTTTAAAACTTATCTTCTTTTGCATTTTTACCTCTAAAAAATTAGTTTCCTAAAAGAGGATCTAAAATCTCTTTTAATTCTGGATCGTCTTTATAATAATATTCTTCAAGTTCTTTTTTAGATAGTCCAACTAATTCATGACTCATATAATGAATCCATCTATCTTCTTCTGGACTGTTGATTTCAAATTTTCGGCACCAATAATCAGGTTGGTTTGGATGTTGTTCTTCTTTATTTGGAAAATATTTATAATCATGAACAGCAACTTTTATATCACTTCTTGGAACTCCTCGTTCTAAAAGGATATTTACAAGAGAATTTATTGTATTTCCTGTATCAAAAATATCATCAACAAGAAGAATTTTATCACCATTTCGTAAATATTTTGGAGAATATGTCCAACCATCAACCATTACTTTTGAATATTCTTGCACATCAGTATATGAACGAGCTACAACAGCAGCAAACAAAACAGGACGCACATTTTTACGGCGAAGTTTAAAATATTCACTTATAACATTTGCCATATATGCTCCTCCTCTAAGAGAAACATAAATTACATCAGGAATAAAACCGTCAGTGTAAATTTTGTGAGCCAACTTCAATGCATTATTTCTAACTTTATCGTATGGTAAAAATTCTTTAATCATAGTATATCCTACAAAAATAAATCTTAGTATAGAATATAATAACCTAATTTTCCTTTGTAGACAAGACAAAATCAATTTATAAATAAAAAAAGGTTGTCTTATCTGTAAAACTTACAAACAAGACAACCTAAAAATTAAGGAGCTTTTATTTACTATGAAAAAAACAACTAAAATCTATATCTAGAGGTTTCTATTTTGTGACCTTCAGATGTATATATACTAAACCAAATTTCTTTCTGTTTGGTTACAAGTTCATTGTAAAATTCGCTAATATTTGTTACAGGTTTTCCATTTACGGCAGTAATAATATCTCCATTTTGGATTCTTAAAGCAGCTGCAGGAGATTTTGCCTGAACATTTGTAACAACAACGCCTTTTACGCTATTATCAAGTTTCATTTCTTTGCGAATTTCTTCTGTTATAGGATGAGCCATAAATCCTGGCCAAAGTTTAGAATTATCTGTTACAATGGAATCATCTCTACCTTCAATTTTTACGCTAACATGAATTTGTTTTCCTCCACGAATTACTGTAAAGTCAGCAGTTTCGCCTACTCGCAAGTCCCCTACATCACGAACAAGTTGATCCACATCTTTTACATTTTTTCCGTTAAGAGCAATGATAAAATCGCCCGCTTGAATTCCACCTTTAGCAGCAGGTGAATTTAAGAAAATTTGAGCTACGAAAGCACCTTTTTTACCATCGATGCCGAGAGCTTTTTCGTAATCTTTATCAAGTGCAGTTAAAGAAACACCCATCCAACCGTATGTAACTTTTCCATCTGAAATAAAATCTGAAATTGCTTTTTTAACATTATTGATAGGAATTGCAAAACCAAGACCTTGGGAACCACCAGATTGAGAAGCAATCCAAGTGTTAATTCCAATAATTTCTCCATAGATATTTACAAGAGGACCACCAGAGTTTCCTTGATTGATAGCAGCATCAGTTTGAATAAAATCACTGATATTTCCAATTCCACTACCGTCACGACCTGTGGCACTTACAATACCTTGTGTTACACTTCCAAAATATCCAAGAGGTGTTCCCATAGCAAAACAAATATCACCAGATTGAACCTTGTCTGAATCTCCAAGAGAAGCTACAGGAATATCATCCTTTGATTCAAAAGAAAGTAAGGCGATATCTTTGCGTTCATCTTTTCCAACCAATTTACAGGTAAATTCTCTAGAATCATAAAGTTTTACTGAAATTTCATCAGCAGAACCTGCAACATGTTCATTTGTAAGAACATAGTAAGTGTTTCCATCTTTACGAACGATTACTCCAGAGCCAAGACCAGATTGCTTGTATTCTCTACTTCCTTCGTTATCTCCATTTGGTTGTCCAAAAAAGAAGAATGGGATATCGGCAAAAGGATTTGCTGGACGAGTTTTTGTTTCTACAACATCAACTTCTACAACTGATTTTAACACTTCTGATGAAACTGATCTAAAAACATTTTGCAAAGCTTCTACAACTGATAAAGAATCAGCAGGAATAGAAGTAGAAGATTCTGTATCGGCAAAGGCTGTTACAGCAGATTTTACTCTCTCCTTTCCTGAACATGAAGCTGTTAGCCCAAGCATTGTGAAACAAAGGATTGCACTAATAAAAAGTTTAAATTTGCTGTGCATTAATTTCCTCCAAAAATTATTTGTATCTGTTTTAAATATAAATAATTTTAAGAGAAAAGTGTTACATTTTTATTAAAATATTCTAAATAATTGTAAGAATTTCTGTGTGATCTCTGAAAATTACAACAGTATGTTCTTGATGTGAAGAAAGTTTTCCGTCGGCAGTAACAACTGTCCATTCATCATCTAAAAGTTCAACATCTCCTGTTCCAAGATTTATCATTGGTTCAATAGCCAAAACCATTCCTTCTTGCAAACGAGGATTTGGACCTCCAACTAAATCATTAGGAACATTAGGATCTTCATGAACAGCTAACCCTACACCATGACCGCAATATTCAGTTACAATACCATACTTTTTATTGATAACACCAGAAACAGCCCTAGAAATATCGTGAATTCTGCTACCAAATTTACAAGCATCAATTCCTGCATCTAAAGCACGTTTTGTAATTTCCATTAAATTTTCTGCTTCTTTGCTAACTTTCCCAATAGGAATAGTTTTTGCACAATCACTAAAAAAACCGTCTAAAACAATTCCACCATCAAGTGAAACAATGTCACCTTCTTTGATTTTTCGATTTTTAGATGGAATTCCGTGGATAACTTCATTATTTACAGAAATACACAAAGCCCCCGGAAAATCAACTGTGTACCAAGCAGGTTTTCCACCATTGGACTTAATAAATTTTACAGCTAAATCGTCAATATCTTTTGTACTCATTCCAGGTTCAACTTTTGGAATGATTTCTTCAAACATACGAGCAAGTAATTTACAAGATTTTCTAATTCCGTCAATTTGTTTTTCATTTTTTAATCTAATCATATTAAATTCCTTAATTCTTTGGATAAATTTATATTATTGTCTAATTTTAATGCTTCTAGTAAACAAATTTTTGCAGTTTCTTTATCACCTAAACGAAAATAGGCTTGAGCAATTTTTGATAAAAAGAAAGCATCGTCGGATTTTCCTAAATTTAATTCTAAAGCTCGCTCAAAAACATCGATGGCAAGTTCATCACTGATAACATCAAAAATATGTTTTCTAAAAATAAATCTAGCTAACTTTAAGACTTCAGGAAAAAATAATCTAAAGTACTCATAACTGTACTCCATTCTGATAATCTGTTCAAGTAATAAGGCTGCATCATAATATTCTTGTCTAAAAATTAGTTCTTCACAAAGAATAAAACCGTAATCCATAAAATCTTCACGAGTAAACCATTTAGAAAGTGAAAAACCAAAACGAGTAGAATTAAGTTCCTTAAAAAGTTTTACTGCATCATCTTCTCTGTGGTGCATTAAATCAAAAAAAACAAGTTTGCTTAAACTTTCTTCATCATTACGATTTTTAAGCCAAGTTCTATAATCAAAAGTTGATTCACTTTTACTTGAAGAGGAATATCGACTATAGGCTGCGTAAGAAACATCAAAAATAGAACGCTGTTTTGCATCAGAAAGAATTTCGTAGGCTTTTACCAATTCCTGAAACTGTTGTGAAGTTTCTGATTCCACAGATAAATCAGGATGAAGTTCTTTTGCTTTTTTACGATAAGCCCTTTTTATTTCCGCAGCACTTGCAGTTGGAGAAACTCCTAGAATTTTGTAACAATCTTGCACTATTTTAGCCTATTTTCTTTCCTACATAGGATGCATGATCAGGATTTTCTACCACATCAAAATAATCAAGAAGGATTCCTTGTTTTTCCATTCCAGCCATTAATTTTGTACAAGTTTTCCAAGAAGAAAAACCAGATTTTACAACTAAAGCACAACCTTTTTTTGAAGTTAACATTCCGCAATTTTCTAATACTTCATCAAATTTTTCAGGAAGTTTTGCTCCAAAAAGAGGTGAAGATGGAACGATGATTGATATATAATCGTAACCAGTTAATCTCATTGTAGAAGAATCTGTATGGGCATTAAAAATATCAATTTGATAACCTTTTTTTATTACTGCATTTTCTAGTTTTTGCAAAATTCCTTTATGATTTGCATTTTTTAATGGTGATAAAAAATGAACTAAGGCAACTCTCATTTTGTATTTCTCCTACAGTGTAATCTATGCCATCTTGTAAAGTTTTTCAATGTCTTTTTCTTTTACAACCAAGACAGAACAATTTGCATGAGATATTATTTCTCGATAAATTGATGAAATTACATCTTTACTTTGAATATGTTTATGTTCCCCAAGTAAAATTAAATCTGTTTTTGAATCATCGGCATAAGCAATAACTTCTGACCAAACAGAACCTTTACGAAGTTCAGTTTCAATTTTAATTCCCTTGGCTTTTGCTAAATTTTCAACATAATTTAAGTATCTTTTTCCATCTTCAGTAAGACTTTTTTCATATTCAGAACTTTCTTCAGAAACAAAAAATTTACTGATAGTTAATTCTTTTAAAGTTGCAGTATCTACAACATAGATTGCTTTCATATCACAACGATAAAGTCGTGCCATCAAGACACCATATTGAGCTGCTTGAATAGAAGCCTCTGAACCATTTATTACTACAAGAATATTATTAAAAAGAGGTTTTATCATATTTTTGTACTCTAATAAGAGCCTCCTTTTTGTTTAGATTTTAATGCTTTTAAAACAAAAACATTTTCTCTTTCTCTTTCTTCAAGAACACTTTCTATATAAACCTGAGTTTCTTTTGATTGCGGAATAACCATTTTATCGAGAGCATTTACTCGGCGTTGAGTTTTTCTAACTTCATTTGCTAGCCTCCAAACAATTGTTCTGATAGAAGCTAAGTCCGTAAGTAATTTTAGTAATTCAAAAAATTCTACCATTACCTTATCAGAATCTGCAAAAGAATCCATTACAGAATAAAACAATTCTCTTTTTGGCAATTCAACTTCGATAGATGAAAAATTCATACCAGCGGCAACAATGTTTTTTTCAGAAATTTTGAAATCATAACTAACACCAGAAGCTAAACGTTCAACTCTATCTCCACCTACAGCCATTAACATATTTTTTAAAGCAGGATATGCTTTAGAAATTTGTTTTTCAATATCACGAACGTCTCTTTCGTCCAGCTCCGCCATCGGAGTGTTCAAAAGGGGCGTAGCCACCATAACCAGGTCACAAGCGTTGTTGATTTCCGCCGTCAGCGACAGCTTCTCACCGGCAAAATTCGCCGTGCTCAAAGAGCGGAACAGCGCTCTGCCGCCCAACGTGCGAGAAACCTTCAGCACCGGATGATTCAGAATCTCGTCCAGGCCTTCACGGTCCTTGCGGGACAGATCGATGATGGGATCGCCGTCCTCGTCCTCGATTTCCAGCACACCGCGATCAACGATGTCGGTTGCCATACCGGTCAAGCCGGACAGGGGTGCCAGGAACACGACAAAGAGAACCAGAGCACAAACCACGCCGATACCCATACCGATCCAACGGTTGCGATAGCAGGCGACCTTTGAATTTCC
>CALBXN010000224.1 GCA_937890485.1 uncultured Treponema sp. | reverse complement strand
TTCGGCACAAATGGTGCCTCTCATTTCATTTAAAGTTTGCTGTTAGCAAACTTTCTTATTAACTGCTGTTTCTCATTTCATTGCGAAACAGCAAAACAAAGTCAATTCCTAAAACTGAAGTTTTACTCATTGACTTTTCATAGAGTTTAAATGAAATGTTCGGCACAAATGGTGCCTCTCATTTCATTTAAAGTTTGCTGTTAGCAAACTTTCATATTTACTGCTGTTTCTCATTTCATTGCGAAACAGCAAAAAAAAAGTCAATTCCTAAAACTGAAGTTTTACTCATTGACTTTTTATAGAGGTTTATATGCTTTCAAAGATGAGAAATATTGGCATCATGGCACACATTGATGCAGGAAAAACTACAACAACAGAGCGTATCTTATATTATACAGGAAAAATTCATCGCATTGGCGAAATTGATGACGGTGCAGCAACAATGGACTGGATGACACAGGAACAAGAGCGTGGTATCACAATTCAAAGTGCTGCAACCACAACCTATTGGCGTGATTATCAAATCAATATTATTGATACTCCCGGCCACGTGGACTTTACAGCCGAAGTTGAACGCTCTCTTCGTGTTTTGGACGGAGCTGTTGCTGTTTTGTGTGCTGTAGGTGGTGTTCAACCTCAAACTGAAACTGTTTGGAAACAAGCTGATGAATACAAAGTTCCTCGTTTATGTTTTGTAAACAAAATGGATAGAGCAGGTGCAGATTTTTTTGGAGCAATGAAGGATGTGCAAGAAAAATTTGGAGCCGTTCCCCTTGCAATTCAAATTCCAATTGGTGCAGAAAGTAATTTTGAAGGTGTAATCGACCTTCTTAAAATGAAAGAATATCGCTTTGATCCAGAAACTGAAGGTGAAAAAATCACAGAAAGCGAAATTTCTGCTGAACGTCTTGAACAAGCACAAACTTGGCGAGAAAAAATGATTGACGAAATTGCTTCTCACAATGATGAAATAGCAGAGCTTTTCTTGATGGGCGAAGAAATCCCACTTGAAACTTTGAAAGCAGAAATCCGTCGTGGAACAATAAATCGTGATTTTATTCCATTCCTTTGTGGTTCAGCCAGAAAAAATACAGCAGTTCAACCTTTAATTGACGCTATTGTTGATTATCTTCCTGCACCAGACGAAGTTCCGCCTGCAAAAGCTTTTCATACAAAAAAAGAAGAAGAAGTTGAAATTCCATGTGTAACTTCAGGAACTCCATGTGGTTTAGTTTTTAAAATCCAATATGATAGAGAAGCAGGTTCACTTTGCTATGTAAGAATGTATTCTGGAAAATTTAAGCCAGGTGAACAAGTTTTCAATGTTGGAAAGAAAAAACGCGAGCGTGTAAATCGAATTTTGCGAATGCACTCAAATAAAAGTGAACCATTGGATTGTGTAGAAGCAGGTGATATTGCTGTTTTTATCGGTCTAAAATTGGCACAAACAGGTGATACAATCGGAAGCGAAGGAATGCCAGTTTTACTTGAAGATTTGCATTTTCCAGAGCCAGTTATTTCAGTTTCTATTGAACCAGAAACTTTATCAGATAGAGATAAATTAAAAGAAACTTTGGAAATTCTTTCAAAAGAAGATCCAACTTTTACTTCTCGTGATGATGCAGAAACTGGACAGTTAATTATTTCTGGAATGGGGGAACTTCACCTTGATGTTCTTGTTACAAGAATGAAAGATGATTTTAAAGTTGGTGCTAGAGTAGGTAATCCTCAGGTAACTTATCGAGAATCAATTACTCAAAGTACAGACCATACAGAAACTTTTGATAGAGTAATCGGTGGAAAGCAAAATACAGCGCAAATTTCTATTCATGTTGAACCAAATCAAAATGCTGGAAATACTTACACTTGTAATGTTAAAAAAGGTGATATTCCAGGTGAAATTTTTGATGCAATTGAAAGTGGTATTGTAAATTCTTTTGGTTCAGGAATTCAATACGGATATCCATGTACAGATATTGCTGTAACAGTTACTGATATTAAATACGATCCATTAACTTCAACAACTTTTGCTTTTGAAGCCTGTGCTGTAGCCGCCTTTGATGAGGCTTGTCGTAAATCTTCGGCACAAATTTTAGAGCCAGTTATGAATGTAGATATTTTGTCACCAAAAGAATTTGTTGGAGATGCAATGAGTTTGGTAACTCAACGTGGTGGAATTATTCAAAGTATGGAATCAAAACCTTCTACAGAAGTTGTTCATGCTCAAGCACCAATGGCTCAAATGTTTGGATTTTCCACAAGTTTGCGTTCTGTTTCTCAAGGTCGTGCTTCGTTTGGTATGGAATTTAGCCATTTTCAAATTAAGCCAGGTGGATTAAATAATTTTTAATCTCTAGTAGGTGTTTTTATAGAATGAGTATTTCAGAAAAGAAACTTATTATAAAAGGTGCAAGAGAACACAACTTAAAAAACGTTGATTTAGAAATTCCTAGAAATAGTTTAGTTGTGTTTTCAGGACTTTCAGGATCGGGAAAAAGTTCTCTTGCCTTTGATACTATTTTTGCTGAAGGTCAACGACGCTATATGGAAAGCCTTTCTTCTTATGCTCGTCAGTTTTTAGGAAGAATGGATAAGCCTGATGTGGATTATATCGAAGGGCTTTCACCTGCGATTTCTATTGAACAAAAAACTACTCACAATAATCCTCGTTCTACAGTTGGTACTGTAACTGAAATTTATGACTATTACAGACTTCTATTTGCCAGAATTGGTCAGCCTCATTGTCCAAAATGTGGTCAAGAAATTAAAGAACAAAGTTCCGACCAAATTATAAATACGATTTTAAGTTGGCCAGAAGGAACAAAAATTCAGATTTTGGCTCCTGTAATTCGGGGTAAAAAAGGTGAACATCAAAAAATCATTGAAGATGCCAAAAAATCAGGTTTTATTCGTGCAAGAATTGATGGTGTGATGGTAGAACTTGATGAAAATATAAAACTTGATAAACAAAAAAAACACACAATTGAACTTGTTGTAGATAGAATAAAAATTTCATCTGATGTAAGAAAGCGAATTGCTGAATCTGTAGAAACTGCCATCGAAAATGCTTGTGGAATTATTTTAGTAATTAAAAGTGGTGAACTTTTGCCAGATTCAGAAACAAAATCTCCAGATACGGAACATTTTTTCTCTCAAAAAAATGCTTGTCCAGATTGTGGAATTTCAATTCCAGAACTTCAACCTAGACTTTTTTCTTTTAACAATCCTTTTGGTGCTTGTCCTGAATGTACTGGTCTTGGTGAAAAAATGGAATTTGATATAGATTTGATTATTCCTGATAAATCTCTTTCTTTTAATGAAGGTGCAATTCAGTGGTATAATCCAGATTCTGCTTGGAATCGTGCGCGATTTGAAAGTCTTGCAAAATATCTTGGTTTTTCACTTGATGAGCCAATTTCAAACTTAAATAAAAATCAATTTAATCAGTTGATGAATGGAACTTTAGAGCCAATTCAATATATTTACGAAAAATCTGATGGTTCTGGTTCTTTTAAATATAATCAGCCTTGGCCAGGTTTGTTTTCAGATTTAAAAAGAAGATATAACGAAACTTTTTCAGAAGCTCAACGAGAAAGTTTGCAAAGATTAATGAGTCATAAAATTTGTACTTGCTGTAATGGGCAAAAATTAAATCCCTCAGCGTTAGCTGTAACAGTTGGTGGAAAAAATATTCATGATTTAACTTTGCTTTCTGTTGAAGATTCAATTAAATTTTTTGAAAATTTAAGTCTTACAGAAACTGAAAAACAAATTGCCTCGCAAATTGAAAAAGAAATAAAAAATCGTCTTGGTTTTTTGAAAAATGTTGGGCTTGAATATCTTACTTTAGAACGACAAGCGGGAACTCTTTCTGGAGGAGAGGCTCAACGAATTAGGCTTGCTACACAAATTGGTTCTAGTTTAACTGGAGTTTTGTATATTTTAGATGAGCCTTCTATCGGTTTGCATCAGCGGGATAATCAGCGACTTATTGATACTTTAACTTATTTGCGTGACATTGGAAATACAGTTATTGTTGTAGAACATGATGAGCAAACTTTGCGTACTGCTGACTGGATTGTAGATTTAGGTCCAGGGGCTGGTGTTCATGGTGGCGAAATTGTTGCTTCTGGAACTCCAGAACAAGTTATGAAAATAAAAGAATCTCTTACTGGTCAGTATCTTGCAGGAACTCTATCTATGGAAGTTCCAAAAGAACGCCGAAGTGGAAATGGAAATTTTATCAAATTATCTGGTGTAACAGAGCATAATTTAAAAGATGTTTCTATCGAAATTCCTTTAGGAAAATTCACTTGTATTACTGGTGTTTCTGGTTCCGGAAAATCAACTTTGATAAGTGATGTTTTATTTCCTGCAATTTCTAACCAAGTGATGAGGTCAAAACATCCTGTTGGTGCATATAAAAATTTAGAGGGAATTGAAAATATCGATAAGGTAATAAATATTGACCAAAGTCCTATCGGTAGAACTCCTCGCTCAAATCCTGCAACTTATGTGGGTGTTTTTAATGCAATTCGTGATTTGTATGCAAATTTACCAGAATCAAAAGCTCGTGGTTTTAAGCCTGGCAGATTTAGTTTTAATGTGAAAGGTGGAAGGTGCGAAAATTGTCAAGGTGCTGGTACTATCACTATTGAAATGAACTTTTTGCCAGATGTTTATGTTTGCTGTGATGTTTGCCACGGAAAGCGTTTTAATCAAGAAACTTTGGATGTTCGCTACAAAGGAAAAAATATTTCTGATGTTTTGGAAATGACCATCGAGGAAGCAGCCCTTTTCTTTGAAAAATTCCACAGATTGCAAATAAATTAGAAACTTTAGTTTCTGTGGGATTAGGCTATATTCAGCTTGGTCAATCAGCACTTACTCTTTCTGGAGGAGAGGCTCAGCGAGTTAAACTTGCAAATGAACTTGCAAAGCGTTCTACAGGAAAAACACTTTACGTTATGGATGAACCTACAACAGGACTTCATTTTGCCGATGTTAAGCAACTTATGGATGTTATTAACCGTTTGGTAAATCAAGGAAATACTGTTGTGATGATAGAACACAATCTGGATGTTATTTTGCAATCAGATTATATTATTGATTTAGGACCTGAAGGTGGAACAAAGGGAGGAACTATTATTGCAACTGGAACTCCTGAAGAAATCGCTAAGATAAAAAATTCACACACAGGATATTATTTAAAAGAATTATTGGATAGGGATAATAAATCGTGATGTTAAATCGAAAAACTTTTTGTTTTGCAAAGGGTTTGTTTTTTATAAGTTTAATTTTCTCATTAACTTTTCCAACATTGTTTGCAGAAGAAAAAGATTCATCTTTATTTGAAAATTCTGAAGATTTAGTTATTTCTAAAATAAATGAAAAATTAAAAAATACTGAATCTGAATCTTTATCTGATGTCAATACTGAAAATTCATCAGAAGATAAATCATTAAATACAGGTACCCCTTCAGAAAAATTAGATAATTTTCAGCAAGTTAAGGAAAAAAAATCTAAACGAACAAAAAATAAAGAAAAAAGCGAATCAAAAAAAGAAAAGTCTTCTAGTACTATTACTATTTTATCAGCACAAAAAACGGAATATTCTAAATCTGAAATAGGTTCTGATGTAATAGTTTTAACTGGAGATGTAAAAATAAAAATTGAACAAGGCGGTTCTGGTTCAATTATTTATGCGGATAAAGTAAATTACGAAAGAAAGCGTCAACGATTATTTGCCGAAGGAAATGTTGTTATAGAAAGACTTTCTGGAAGTTCTGTTACAGAAAGATTAACTGCGAGTTCAGTTTTATTCAATGCAGAAACTCAAGAAGGCGTTTTTTCAGAAGGTAGAGTTGCTCAAGCAAATTCAGATATGTTTAATCTCGATTCAAACTCAAAATTAGTTGTTGATTCTGATATTTTTGGTAGAGATAATTCTGGAGTAATTGGTTTTAAAAATGGTTCTTTAACCTTTTGTGATGAAGAAGATCCCCATTGGAAAATTGATGCAAGTAGAATTTGGCTTTTACCAGGAAATGAATTTGCTTTTGTAAATGCACGTTTCTTTGTTGGAAGTTTGCCTACTTTATGGTTGCCATTTTTTTATTATCCAAAAGATGAAATGATTTTTAATCCTGTAATTGGAAGTGACGATAGAAAAGGTTATTTTCTTAATACTTCAACTTATCTTGTGGGAAGAAAACCACTTGATACATCATCTGGTGAAGATGATGACTATTTTAGTTTCTTAAAACCAACTAAATTAAAAAAACAAGTAAGAGAAGGACTTTTTTTACACAATCTTGAAGAAGATGCATCTGGTGTAGGTTCAAATTACTTAAAATTTATGGCAGATTATTACACTAAATTAGGTGGATTTGTAGGAATTGATGGTGTTTTTAAGCCAAAAAAAGTTGTTTCAGATTTAACTTTTTCTGCAATGTTAGGTTTTTCTAATACCATCTACAGAACTTCTGGAGTATACACTCCATATAACAGTGCAAATGATAATCAGATAACCAGAGATTCTGGCTATTTATTAGGTATAAAACTTCCTTTTAGATTTTATGCAAATTTAACAACATCTTTATCTTATTCACCTTTTTCTTTATCTCTTTCTGTTCCTATTTATTCTGATGCTTATTTTAAAACTGATTTTTTATCTGAGCGCAGTGAAAATATGGATTGGTTTTCTTTATTAACAAAGGGATTGACTGATGAAGATGATGATAATTCTGCATCAACTTCAGGCGTAACATCTTATTCTTGGACAGCAAATGCTTCTTTTTCTCCTAAGATTTCATTTTTAAATCCATTTGTTACAACATTTTCATTCAATAACATAAAATCTTCAATTTCATTTTCTTCAAAAAATAATGAATCATTGACAGGTTCAGATTCAGTATATAGTCCAAATAGAAAATTCTTTTATCCTTCTCAAATTGTGCCTGTTGGAGCATCTTTGAATATTTCTGGAAAAATTTTCTCTTATCCATTTAATAAAAAAACTGAAAAAAAAGCTCCAACAGAAGAAACAAAGCAAAGTTCTGTTTCCAGAAGTATCATTTCTAAAATTTCAGAACCTGAAGATTCTCAATCTGTAGATGAAAATTCTGTTACTGAAAGTACGGATGAAAACATAGATTCTAATTCTAGTGAAGTTTCCCTTGAACTTACAGATGAAGAAAAAAAACATCAAAAAGATTTAGAAACTCAAATGGCACCTGCATTAACATCTAATGCTTATAAAAATTCTTCAAGTTCTTCACTTGTAAATTATTCTTTATCCTATTCTATTACACCTACTTACGATTCTTTGATAACATATAATGCTAATAAAACAACTTCCCCTGAAGATATTAGTTTTTCAGATGATAATTATCAATCTACTTACTACAAAGTTACGATACCTGCTCAGTTATCAAGTTCTTTGGGACTTTTAAGAAATTTTTTAAGTTTGAATAATACAATAAAATTTTCACCACAGATGCAACAACATCCTTTTATTTCAGAGGAATATTATTCTTCTGAAGCTTCTAGAAATCAAATTATACTTAATGACTATGCAGCTAATACGATGGATGTTGTGAATACAAATTCTTTAAGTATAAAACCTTTTGTTAATTCTCCTATTTTTAATTCTTCTTCAATTTCATGGAATTCAACTGTTCAAATTGTTGATACTGAATTTTCCGGTACAGTAGATGAGCCTAAATGGGAATATAAAACTGCAAAATGGGATGAAGATGGAATAAAATCTCATTCTTTAAACTTTAATCTTAATTATAGTGGTTTAAATTCTCATTCACAAAGTTTATCTTTTTCTTCAAACTTGCCTCCAAGATTAGATACATATACTGCAAGTTATAAATTTTCTTTGCCCTTTGTAAATTTTTCAATCGATACAGGAATTGCTGAAATTGATTCTGATACTAATAACGATGGAATAATCGATGATGATGTAAAATTAGGTAAATATCTTGATACTTTTGAATTTAAACCTTTAAAACAAAGTTTAAGTTTTAATTTTTTTAATAAAAAACTTTCTTTATCACAATCCTTTCAGTATGATATAGAAGAACAGCATCCTACTTCATTTTCCCTATCATCATCAATTTGGGGAATTTCTTTATCATTTTCAATGAATTATGCTTTTCCTTATAAACTTGATATTAATAAAGGTTGGGTAGTTCAAAAAGAAAAAGAATTTTTGCCAAATGCAATAAATTTTTCTTATACAATGCCATCAAAAAAATTCTCTTTTTGGCGTAATCGTATTTCCATTTCTCCTGGTTTATCCACTTCTGTAAAAATTGATATGATTAGGCCTACTAATAGTTCATTTGTTTTTTCTCCATCTATTACTTTTGGGATAAATGAATTTTTAAATATTTCTTTTAGATCTACATCTCGAAACGATGTTATTTTTAGATATTTTCAGGATATGTTAGATTATGCTGTTGAAGTTCCAGGTGAAAAAAATATCATAAAAGATTTGATAAATTCCTTTGATTTTGCAAATCAAGAAAAACGTGAATTATCTGGCTTTAAACTGAAAAGTTTTGCGATTGCAATAACACACGATTTACATGATTGGGATTTTAAATCAGAATTTTCTATAGAGCCAAAACTTATAACTGATGAAATTCCATATAGATATGATTTTAGTCCATATTTTTCAATTTCTGTAGTATGGAAACCGATGAATATGTTTAAAACACAAATAGAAGATGAGGATGGCGAGATTACATTGAACCCTTGACGGATTCATATAAATGCTTGTAAAATTTTTATAGTGGATTGTACATATACTATTGTAGTACCAGATACAGAATTGTTATATAAAGTATGTGGTTCTAATGATACTAATTTGCGTCTCATAGAAAATGACTTAGGAGTTCCTGTTTTTATCAAAGGAAATGAAATTTCGATTTCTGCTGATAATGATGAAGTTAGTCAGCGATTTAAACATATTTTAAATAGAATTATCGATGAAGCAAGTGAAGGAAATGAACCTTGTTCAGATATGATAAAATCGATTCTTCAAACTTCTTCTGATGTTGATTTTAACTACGATAAAGATTATTTTAATAATGCAATTATAAAGATTCCTGGCGGAATAAAGACTGTATTCCCAAAAACAAAAACACAGGCAAAACTAATTTATGCAATGAGAAATTCTTCTTTAGTGTTTGCTTCTGGTCCAGCTGGTTCTGGAAAAACTTTTCTTGTAGTTGCAGAAGCTTTATCTCAACTATTTATTCAAAAAAAGAAAAGTCTTGTTTTATCTAGACCTGTCGTAGAGGCTGGTGAGAGTCTTGGGTTCCTTCCTGGAGATTTTGAACAAAAGATAAATCCATATCTTCGCCCTTTGTTTGATTCTTTAGAGTCCTTGTTACCTAGAGAGTTATTGCGTAAAATGTTAGAATCGGGGATAATAGAAATAGCTCCACTAGCTTATATGCGTGGACGAACTCTGTCAGATAGTATTATTATTCTTGATGAGGCACAAAATACTACTGTACAGCAGATGAAAATGTTTTTAACTAGAATTGGAGAAAATTCTAAGATTTTTATAACTGGAGATGTATCGCAATCTGACTTGCCTAAAAAAATTAAGTCAGGATTGGTTGATGCATTGGAAATTTTAAAAGATATTGATGATATTAGTATTTGTCATTTATCTGGTGAGGATATTGTTAGAAGTCCTCTTGTAAGGAAGATTATACAAGCCTATGAAAAAGCCGAAGAATCAGAATAATTCTGTTTTGTATCAACCTGAAAAAAATTACTTTATTAATCCTTTTGTTTTTATAAAAAACAATAAGGAAGCATTTTTTGTTATTTTAATAACTTTTATTTCGTTATTTATAATAACATTTTTTGATGTAGCAACTCGAGAAACTGTTGCTACCTTTGCTTTATCAGAATATCAAATTGGACAAATTGCAGATAGAACAATTATTGCAGAAAAAAACTTGCCCCCAACAGAATTTGATCCTATTCAAATAATTAAAGATGAAAAAATCATTAGAAAAGGTTTTCCCATTACAGACGAAAATTATGCAAAATTGCGAAAGATTGCGGAAACTCCAACTTATATTGATTTTAGGGCATTAGCAAATTCATTTTTATATTTGTTTTTATTGATTGTTTTGACAATCTTTCTGTATTCTCCTTACATGCTTGGTAGAGAAATAAAAATAAAAGAAATGATTTCTATTGCAGTCTTATATGTTTTTGTTTATGGTGTAACAACATTTGCAACTAAGGTTCCTCTATTTTTATCACAATTTTCTTTAACAACAATAATTCCTGCAACTTTTGCAACAATGTTAATAACTGTTCTTTTTGGTCAAGTTTCTGCTGTTTTCTTTTCAATTTTGATTGCACTTGGTGTTTTATTTATTGCTTCTTTTCAGCCTGTGCCTTGTTTGTTTGTTCTTTGTTCTTCAATTGCATCTGCAAAAATTATAAGTAGAACAGAAAAACGAATAGATATGGTTTTTGCATCTGCAATATTGGCAATTTTAAATATAGTTTTCTTATTCGCATTAAGTATTATTGTGAATGATGATTCTGAATTTGGTCCTTTTGTATTGTTTGGGGTTGCGTTAAATGCTTTTATTTCAGGAATTTTTGCCTTAGGTTTTTTAACTCCCCTAGAATCTCTAGTAAATACTGCTTCTGTTTTCAGATTGATGGATTTGTCAGATTTAAATACACCAATTATGAAACGCATGCAAGTTATTGCATCAGGAACATATAGTCATTCTTTGATGGTTGCTAACTTAGCAGAAACGGCTTGTAATGAAATTGGAGCAAATGCTTTGTTAGCTAGAGTAGGTGCTTATTATCATGATATTGGAAAACTTGAACAACCTGAATATTTTATTGAAAATCAAACAGGTGAGAATAAACATGATGACATAAATCCTAGTTTATCTGTTTCTGTAATAAAAAGTCATGTAAAAAAAGGTATTGAAAAAGCAAAGCAATTAAGATTGCCTCAAGAAGTTGAAGATATAATAGCCGAACATCACGGAAACTCTGTGATAAAATATTTTTATTACAAGGCTAAACAACAAGATGAAGGTGAAACTGCTGAAGAATATACATATTCTTATACAGGGGATTCGCCATCATCAAAAGAATCTGCTGTTGTTTTACTTGCTGATACTGTTGAAGCAGCATGTAGGACATTAAAGAAACCTTCTGTGACTAGACTTGAAACTCGTATTCGTGAATTGATTATGGAAAAAGTAGAAAGTCATCTTTTAGATAAAAGTCAACTTAGATTTTGCGATTTAGATATAATAAAAGATTCTTTTGTAAAAGTTCTTGCAGGATATTATCATTCAAGAATTGAATATCCAAATCAAAAAAGTTCAGAAGATGAAGAGGTTGCTCCTGAATCAACAACAAATGTAGATTTACAAAAAAAGGATACAAATTAGTGGCAAATATAATTAATGTTGTAAATCATGAAGAATTAAAAACTCCTTATTCTGAAGAAAATATCGAGAAAATAAGTCAATTTTTTCAGTCTGTTTTAGAAAATCAAAATATAGATAATTGGGATGTTTCGGTATTATTTTGTGATGATATGTTTATTCAAGAGTTAAATAAAAATTATCGTAACATTGATACACCTACAGATGTTTTATCTTTTGAACAAGGTGATTCGTATATTGATGATGATGGTACCGAATTTTTTTGTGCAGGTGATATTGTTATTTCAGTAGAAACTTTGGAAAAAAATGCTTCAAAGTTTAATCTTTCTGTAAATGATGAATTAAAACGCCTTTTAGTTCACGGAATTTTACATCTTAATGGAATGGATCATAGTGAATTTCATATTGACGAAAATGGCGATATTTTAGATGCAGAAGAAAATATCATAAAATTTACTGATGAATTAAAAGAAAATGAAGAAATAAAAATGCTTGTGTTACAAGAAACAATTTTAACAAAATTTAATAATAAAAAAATTATATAAATTGAGGAATAAAATGGCTTTTTTTAAATCAATCTTTGTAAAGAAAAAAAATAATTCACAAGAAAGTACAATAGATGAGGAATTACAAGATGAAAAACAGGATATGATTCAAGGTATTGAAGATTTGCCTGAAACTTCTGTAAAAGAAGTTATGATTCCTCGTATTGATGTTGATTTTATAAGTCTTCATATTACAGAACAGGAACTTTACGAAAAAATTGCTGAAAGTGGACATTCTCGTTTTCCTGTATATAGTGATTCAATCGATAATGTAATTGGAATTTTGTATGTAAAGGATTTAATTAAAGTAATTGCAAAACATGAGCCTGTGGATTTAGAAAAAATTATCAGAAAGGCTTTTTTTGTTCCAGAATCTAAAAGAATTGATTCTCTTTTGCGTGAATTTAAAAGACGTCATGTTCATATTGCTGTTGCAATTGATGAATATGGTGGAATTTCAGGAATTGTTTGTTTGGAAGATATTATCGAAGAAATTGTAGGTGATATTCAAGATGAATTTGATAATGAAAATGAAGATATTTTACCAGTAGGTGATAAAATCTGGATTTGTGACGGAAGAATCAATCTTGATGATTTGAACGACAAAATTGAAAGTAATTTTCCAAATGAGGAATTTGATACTTTGGGTGGTTTTGTTTTTGATTTATTCGGTAAAATTCCTGTAAAATACGAAAAAGTAACTTGGCGTAACTATGATTTTATTATTCAGGATATGGAAGGTCATCGAATCAATTTAATAAAAATCATTGAAAAAGATGATTCAGAACAAGTAGAATAGTCAATTTTCATAATTTAAGGTGGGAAATTATCAATGAAAAGAATTATTTTATTTTTTTTGCTTTTTATATCAGTAACTCTTTGTTTTGCAAATTCGTCGGCGTTAGAATTTTATGGTGTTGGAAAATCTTTTCAACAAAGGGAAGACTTTCCTAGTGCTATTGAACAATATCAAGAAGCCTTATTGCTTAATCCTGATTATGCAGATGCTTGGATTGCTTTAGCTGAATGTGCCTATGCAATGGATGAATATTCAAGAGCATTAACTTGTTTGGATTCTGCAAGTAGATATTATAAAAATAATTTACAAATTCAACACCTAAAAGGATTTTGTTTAATTGGAATTGGCGATTTAGTGGGTGCAAAACAAATATTTGATAATATTTTAAAAAAATATCCTAATGATGTTGAATCTCTTTATGGAATTGCACAATTACAAGCTTTAGAAGGTAGAATTACTTCTGCTGAAAAATATTATAACGAAGCTTTATCTCGGGATTCAAATAGTAAAAAAGCGTTATTATCTCTTGCTCTTATTAGTTTTAAATTAGGAAAAAATGAACAAGCAGAAAAGTTTATTAATCAAGCGATTACTTTTCATAATGATAATCCTGAAGTTTATTATTATGCAGCATATATAAATGTTCAAAAAGGCAAATTGATTGAAGCTGAAGGTTTTGTTCGTACTGCTCTAAGATTAAATCCGAAATATGATAAAGCAAATGCTTTGTTAGCTTACATTTTGTACACAAAAGGAAATTATGAACAGTCTGTAGAGGTTTGTGATTATAGAATTTCGCAAAATAGAAATAATTCAGATGCTTGGTATCTCAAGGCCTGTTCTGTATATAAATTGGGTTCTGTTGAACAAACAATAAAATCTTTGGAAACTGTACTTAAAATTAATCCACAAGATGAAATTGCTAGATATTTTCTAGAACAACTTGTTTGTGAAAATTTAGAAATTGAAGATTCTAGAAGAGAAACTTATGCTTTTTATCATATAGAATCTGCAAAAGAAGCTGTTGAAAAATATAATTCAAATAGTGCTTTGTTTGAATATATTCGTGCCTTACAAATTCATCCCTTAAATTTAAAAGTAAGACTTTCGTATGCAGATTGGTTACTTAATGAAGGCTATCCAGAAGCTAGTTTGTCTCAATTAAAGTTTATTGATACACAAAATTTAATTTCCCAGGAAGTTTCTGACAGAATAGAATCTTATGATTCACTTTTAGAAAATACAATTTCTAAGCGTTGGGGAGTAGATCCTTTTTATCTAGATAAAAGTAGAATTTCAATTGGTTTGTATCATTCAAACGAAAATTTATCTATGTTACATGCGGAATCTTCTTCTGTTTGCTCAAATTTAATTGCCGATAGTTTTTCTGCCTTTCCGTATTTTAGAGTAAAATCATCTAAAAATGCTATAAAATCCTATTCTCAAGCTTTTAGTGATGCCAGAAAAAATAAATATGATTATTTCGGTATTGTTTCTTTTGATGAAAATGCTAGAGAAAATTCAATTTTATTAAATTTGTATGTTACTTCAACAGGAAGTTTGGCAAAAACATGGACTATTTATCGAACTGGAAATAGAAAACTTTCTTCAGCTGTCGAAAAATTGGTTTTAGATATTGTTTCAGCTTTTTCAATTCGTGGTAAAATTTTAGCTAGACAAGGTTCTCAAGTTCTTATTGATTTAGGTAAAAGAGATGGAATTACTTTAGATAGCAAGTTTATTGTAGTAAAAAAAGATGAAGTAAAAAATTCAGATATAGGAATTGGTTTGATTTTTAATCAAGATAGCGAACTTGGTCAAATCCAGCTTGTTGAAGTTGGAGAAGATGTTTCAGTAGGTAATTTTGTGCAAAAAGGCTTCTACGATAGAATGAATCCCAATGATGAAATATTTTTGATTTCTCAAGAAAATATTGGGGAAAAGTCACTTGATGTTATGGCACAGACAGAAATTACTTCTCCTGAATTTTTACAAATGCTTAATTCTATAAAATAATTTATAGTGATTTTTTTCTACAACAAATAAAATCACTATAAAGTTAATTTATTTTGTTTACTTCTAATTCTTCTAAGACTTTGTCTATCCATTGTCTTGATTCAATAGGGTATGAATTAAGTGAAGTCATAAATGCGTTTAGTGCTTTTATGCTTTCTCCTCGGTAAAAGTATATTTGTCCAAGATAGAAATTTGCTCTGTTTATTGTTTCATCAGATCTATTTATTTTTAAGAATGTTAAAAGCTCTTTTTCCGCATTTTCCCATTCTGCATTGATAAATGATGTGTTTGCTATTGTGCTTAATAAATATTGATCTCCTGAATCAGGAGTTTTATCTTGTGGCAATATTTGTAATGGTTTTGTAATCTTTTCATTTTTTTTTGATGAAAGATTTTTTGCTATTTCAATATTTTTCTTAGGAATAAATATTTTTTCGATATAAGTGTTATCTGTTTCGTTTAAGTATGGTAGAGGAATTAGTTCTCTTTCGTTTTCTCTTGTTTCAATTTTTCCAGGTTTATTTATGTTTTCAGAAAAAACTGTTTTTTTAGGTGTTGGAATTACTGGATTTACAGTAGAGTTTACAGTTGGTATAATTATGTCAAAAAATTCACCATTTCTTGTTTTTGTTAAAACAGCATAATAATATTCTTGTGAAAGATTTGTAACAGTATCAAAGTAAGATGTGTATTTTCCTGTAAGGATTTCTATTGGTTTTAAAAGTGATAGATTTTCTTTTGAAATTTGGGTAGAATATCTATAGATAATAAATTCTGTAATGTCATTTTTTTTAGGAATTTTCCATGTAAGACTAATTGTTGCAGAATCTTCTGTCATACTTTTAATTGAAGCTTTCAAATTTGAAACAACTGATGAAGTTGAGCTTTGTGCAAAGCATGTTAGTGTAAATGTAATAAAAAATACAGTGTTAAAAATAAATCTTTTCATACATATATAATGCTGTAAAATTTTGGATTTGACAAGATATGAGTATTACTTTATTCTATAAATATGTTTGTTTCAGTTGTTTTAGATCCTGGCGAAGTTGATTCTGCAAAAGCATTAGCAACTTTGTTGACTCAATATGGTTTTACAAAAGTTCAAAGAGCCTGTTGGGAACATACCGCTATAACAGAAAAAAAATTATCTCTTTTAAAAAAAGATATTGACAGAGTTACCGATTATTACGACACTGTTAGATTATATCAGTTTCCAATTGAAGGAATGTTTGCTATTACAGAACTCTGTAAGAAAAAATGGAAACGATGTATGTTAAAAAGCCAACAGTAAAGGATTATTTATGTTAGAAGATTATAAAATTCCCTTAGCAGATATAAAGTCTGAAATTCTTGAAATTTGGGGGCGTCTTTGACGTTGCCACAGTAGAAGCAAAAATCGCAGAAAAAGAAGAACTTTCCGGTCAAAGTGGGTTTTGGGATGACCCTAGTAAAGCCGAAAAAGTGATGACAGAAATAAAAAATCTCAAAAATCGTATTGAACCTTGGAAAGATTTGATTCAGCAAGTTGAAGATACTCAAACACTTTATGATTTGGCAGAAGAAAGTGAAGATTCTTCTTTGGAATCAGAAATCGCCAGTGAATTTGAAAAAATCAAGCAAGAATTTGAACGATTAAGTATTTTGAATCTTTTATCAGATGAAGTTGATAGAAATGGTGCGTTTTTAACAATTCATGCTGGTGCTGGTGGAACAGAAGCTTGTGACTGGGCTCAAATGCTATGTAGAATGTATACCCGTTGGGCAGAAAACAAGGGATACAAAATCGAAGTTGTAGATATTCTTGAATCAGAAGGTGGAATAAAATCTGTAACCTTACAGATTTCTGGTGATTATGTATTTGGATACTTAAAATCTGAAGCTGGAGTTCATCGCTTGGTAAGAATTAGTCCATTTGATTCAAATGCCCGTAGACATACTTCTTTTTCTTCTGTTTATGTTTTTCCAGTTCTTGATGATACAATTGAAGTTGAGATTCGTCCAGAAGATTTACGCGTAGATACCTATCGTGCAGGTGGTGCTGGTGGTCAGCATGTAAATAAAACAGATTCTGCTGTTCGTTTTACTCACATTCCGACGGGAATTGTTGTTGCATGTCAATCAGAACGTAGTCAAACTATGAATAGAGCAACTGCAATGAGTATTTTGAAAGCACGGCTTTACGAACATTATCGCGAAGAAAAAGAGAAGGAAAACGCAAAGTTTGCTCAAGAAAAAAAAGATATTTCTTGGGGAAATCAAATTCGTTCTTATGTATTCCAGCCATATACAATGGTAAAAGATCATCGAACAAAATGTGAAACAGGAAATATTCAAGCTGTTATGGATGGTGCTATCGATAATTTTATTGAGTCTTTCTTGTCAGCAAAGTGGAAAGGTTTACCAATGGGAGAAGACTAAGTAATGAAGAAAAAATTACTTTTATTTATCTCGATTTTATTTTTAT